>NZ_CALEFV010000076.1 GCF_937877005.1 uncultured Fibrobacter sp.
CTCGTTAAGATTTTTGTCGGTACAAAGATAAACATTTTTTTTGACACCCGGCTGTCAATTTTTTTTTGACTGCCGAGTGTTAAAATTATTCCTAACACAATATAGCAAAAAACAAGAGTGGTGTGCAAGTGTGCAGTAAAATAATGCCGACCCAATAGCTTTTTTAGAAATTCAGCAAAAAGGCCAAAGCTGCACCAATTTCAAGGGAACTGTCATCTTCGTTAACCACTTTGCCAATTGAACCTGAGGCATCGATAGAAATGGTTTCGTTAAAGTCGTATTTCACACCGATAGCCGAGGAAAGATATAAATCTCCACCGCCATGAGAGAATTGGTATCCATGGTCTGAGAACGCTCCGAGATCCAGTGTCCCGTTCGTTCTTATGTATGGGGCAAAGTTTTCTGTAACGGTAAAATCAAGTTCCAACGCAGCGGATGTGGATAAAGGAATGTCTTCACCCTCTCCTTTTGTGTTTGTTCTAACAGAAAGCTGAGATCCGAAGTTGAGCAACTGATTTAGTTTCCTTGAATATTGCAAGCCGAATTGGAAATACCATGGATCATCGTAGTAGCCTTCATTGGGAAAATAAATATCCGCAAACACGTTCATGGTGGGAATAAATTGGTAACGTGTAAAAAGACTGATTGAACCAGTTCCGTCTGTCCCTATTTTGTTTCCGCCATAGTACGAAAATACATGGTACGGAACGATGAGCGCAAGTTCAAGGTTCGGAAAAACCGTGTAACGGGAACCGAAATAGAGATTAAGGCTGTGGTATTGCTTATCCTCGATAGAGGTGGTCCTGTAAGAAGAGCTGACCATAGTCTGTCCCTTATGATTTTCAAGAACAGGGAACAAATCCCACGCGGCAAAGGATGAAACCGCTGCAAGAGCACTTGCAAGAATGATTTTTTTGAGCATTTAATTTATCTCCTAACTGATATTAATTTGTGTAATAGGTTTACGGTGCCCCAAAGATACAAAAAAGTTGCGCGAAAAGAAATTTTTTTTGATTTGTATCATAAAAATATTGACAGATGATACAAAAAATGGTATATTAAGGATGCAAAGAAAAAGGTTAGGAGTTTTTTTTGTGAAACCAGTAACGGAATATCGCGATTATCGCAGCTGTATGCAGGACTTTTACGATGAACGTAAGAGGACTTGCTCGTTTACATGGCGTGAATTTGCCCGCTTGGCGGGCTTCACTTCACCGACATACTTGAAACTGGTGTGCGAAGGAAAAAGCAGTCTCAGTGAACTGGGAATTGAAAGGGTTGCCGCAGCCATGAATCTGGGTGGCTTTGAATATGCATATTTTCGCAGCCTTGTGCATTATAACCAAGCGAAGGACGACGAAACGAAAAAGAATGCTTTCGCAAGCATGAAGGATATCGCGAAAGCGAACAAGATTCGAGTGGTCGATGCAGATGCCTTCACGTATTTTGAATCTTGGAAAAATCCAGTTTTGCGTGAATTGGTGGCCATGATGCCAGGTGCCACACCTAAAGCTGTTGCCGAAATGTGCTGGCAGCCGATTACGGCTGATGAAGTTCGCAAATCTTTGAACTTTATGGTGAGTGTCGGAATTTTGCAGCGCAAGTCCAAGAATGTCTATGTGCAGACAGAAAAAGCTTTGGTCGGAAATTCCGATGTGATGCCTTTGGTGCTACGTTCTATGCATCGTGAAATGGCTTGCTTTGCACAGAAGGCAATTGATGAGTTTGATGTCAATGATCGCGATGTTTCGGGCATAACGATGGGAATAGATCGCGATACTTATGAACAAATTGTGCGGGAACTGGAATCCTGTCGCAGAAAGATTGTAGCGATAGCTAACACTTGTAAGGAACCAAATCAAGTTTATCGTTTGAACTTGCAGATGTTTCCATTGGCAAAAAATACACAAAAAAATGAGGGTTAATATGAATAAACTTACAAAAGCAAGAGTTCTATGCTGGGGGCTTCTGAGTAGTCTTGCGTTAGTCGCTTGTTCAAATGAATCGGCAACTTCGGTGAGTGATGGCACCACGGAAGAAAGAAACGGTTTTTGGAACGAGTCTTATAATCTTACGGCCTGGAATGTCATGGATGGGTCTGAAATTAAACTGGAAAATAATAAGAAGGCTTTGGTAGGCCGTGTATCGCTTAAAAAGGCGAGTGCAAAAGGCCTTGCCCGTGCCGGTATCGCCTATGATGTTTCCAATCCGGACGGTTCTCCCGCCGACCTTTCTCAGGACGGCGACGGCATATGCATTGCGTACAAGTCTGATTTTGATGTGGAAATCCGCCTCGATACGGCGGACTACGCAAGTTCTTCTGTAGACAAGGATGTGCCTTTTGTGAGCTTGAATATGAAGGATTCCGGAAACGAAAGCCGTTGCGCATCTTGGGAAGATTTCAAGATGAAAAAATCGACTAAAACGGATGGATCTGACGTTGTCAAGAAGGTGCGTTCTGTGCAGCTGGTCTTTGTAGGCGAATCGGGTGCATCGGGCGAATTCACCATTCAGCGGTTGACGCCTTACGTCCGCTGGGAGATGTGGTGGTCCAAGAGGGATGGCGACCATGTAAACACGGGCTTCGACGAAGGCGACGAGGGAACATCTGGCAAATGGAGCCTTTTCGGAGATTCGACCAAAGCCTACATTGAATTCAGTTACGGTGAATTCGAACCTACGGATGGTGGCTATGAAGGAAACGTCTTTTTCGATGAATCCAGTTCGAATCCGGATGTGGGCCTTCAGTTCCTTGTTGCGGGAAAATCTACAAAAATCGAATGGTTAAAGCCCGTTTTCGCAGAGGATGTTTTAACGGGAAAAGCAACAGTAACATCGCTGACAAAACGAAACGCAAAAAACGGTATCGTTG
>NZ_CALEFV010000077.1 GCF_937877005.1 uncultured Fibrobacter sp.
CCCGCGCCACAGTAAAGGTCAAGCAAAAGCCCCTCGCCCGAAAGGCCCGTCATGAGTTCGGCGTACATCTTGGCGACACGCTTGGGCGTATCGACAAGACCTTCGCGGTTCGGGTTTTCGCCCATGCCTTCCAGAATCATCCGGAAGCCGTCTTCCATTTTCTTAAAATCCATCATGGGGCCAAAGATAGCAAAATCAGCGAATCGTGACAGCGCGAGTTTCGTTTCCGTAGCGGATCAGGAACTTGCCCGCATCCATGAAATCCATAAGCATCGTCGGTTCCGTCCTTTCGCGGCGAAGCAGGCGGCCCTGCAGGTCGTACACGAAAAGCATCTTGCCCGGAGCAAGCCCGAACAGGCTTACGCTCTTGCCGCCCACTACGGCGCGCCATTCGCCCTGGAGCGTTCCGGGCTGAGCAGGCATGGTGCCGCCGGTAATGACAAAATTGTCGATGTAGCCAAATTCTTGGACGTACGAGCCATTCACCTTGACATTCACGACATTCTTGTAGCTGCTCGCATTGCAGAACAGGCCCGCGAACAGGTGTTCGTCACCGCAGCTGCTATTTGCAAGCAAGCCCGTAATGGAATGTCCGTTACCCAGGAAAGTTCCTTCGTAATCCCAGATGGCGTCCCACACGAAATAGGTCAGCGAATCGTCGAGATTCAAAGCGGAATCCTGCCACATGTTTTCGTTGATGACAATGTCGGAATCAAGCGTAGCGCATGCCTTGGGGTTGCGCACGGTGCTGTCCAAGGTGCCGTTGACAAGGCCCGCAAACCAGTAGAGTTCTTCCTTGTTCTTCAAGTGGTAACAGCCCGCTGTATCCTGTTCGGGCACTTGCGGGGCCGGAGTCCATTCCGCAAACAGATCGATGCTTTTCTTTTCCGTCAACTGGACTGCCGAATAGTAGCTGAGCTTTTCCGGCGTCCAGCGGTAGAATTTAGCACCTTCGCGAGCGGGCGCCTTGAATTCAAAACCGACATCGGCGGCATTGAACGCAGTCAAGTTTTCCAGGCTGTTTTCGCCACCGTTCATGTGGTACGTAATCGTATATTCCGTCGTATTCCACTTGGCGTATACCGTCAAGTCCTCTGTATTACCGGCAGGGATTTCCGTGATTTCCTGTTCCAAAAGCGAGTCCGCATACCAGCCCGCAAATTCAAAGCCGGACCAGTAAGCCTTACCGAGCACATAGGCCGCAGAATCCGCCGACCACTTGACTACATGCGGCTTGTAGAATTCGGTACCATTGTAGAACTGGCCGCCGTTCATTTCGATATCGACGACAAAGTAGCTCTTCCATTTGGCGTAGAGAGTCCAATCGCCGTAATGTTCCGTCTTGATGGTATCGACTCTTTGCGTAAAGTCTTCGTCCAGGAACCAGCCTTCGAATTCGTCGTTTTCTTTTTGCGGGTCGGCAAGAACGATGGCTGAATCACCCTTGGCATACCCCGCCGGATTCAGTTCGCTGTTTTCGCCTCCGTTCAAGACGTAGTGAATTT
>NZ_CALEFV010000078.1 GCF_937877005.1 uncultured Fibrobacter sp.
GCAAGGATGGCATCAACGGAAAGGACGGTGCCGACGGCAAGGATGGCATCAACGGAAAGGACGGTGCCGACGGCAAGGATGGCATCAACGGAAAGGACGGTGCCGACGGCAAGGATGGCATCAACGGTAAAGACGGTACCAACGGTAAAGATGGCGTAAGCGCTGACACCGCAGCCATCAACAAGTCTATTAAAGATGCGTTGAATTCCTTCTCTAGTAAAAACCAAAATGAAATTGACGAGGCTCTCAAGTCGTTGAGTTCCGCTTCCGCAATGAACCAAAAGGACATCGACGAAGCCCTCAAGAACCTAAGCAGCGCCTCTAATAAACTTAGCGAAGATATCGACAACAAGTTCAGTGACGCTTACAACAGCTGGACCGAAGAACTCGAAGACAAGTCTTGCGCCATCGTCAATACGGAACGCAACGACGAAACGGCTATCATCACCGTGACAATCCGTTGCGGCGAAGCCGAAACCGAGATGGAAATCCCGTTCACGCCCGTGAACGAGAACCTCGCCAAGGTGTACAAGAAGCATGTTGTCGTGCGTTTCCCGGTGCAGGCCAACAAGGAAACAAAAACTGACGACATCTACGAAGAAATCTGGAAGAACCTCAAGGGTGGCGACAATGCAGAACTTACCGTGACGGACCTTGACGAAAAGTTCGCCCCGAGCGGCAAGGTGTTTATGCAGGACTTGTTCGCCTCTGCCAATAAATCCTTTGTGACAATCGAAGAAACTAACGAAAAGACGGTGGAATACAAGGTTGCACGCCTCGAAGGGGATCTCGACATCACGAACCTTACGACCCCGGTTGTGAAGTTCCGTGTCAAGCTGAACTTGACCAACAACGCTTTCGGCGCCTTTGGCGGATTTGGCTCGAACGCAACGGATGTCATTTACAACGCCTATGCAGACTTGTCCGATGCGTCCGATACGGTTGTCATCGACTTCTTGACCGACTACAAGGCCGCCCGCGCAAAGAAGTTGGTTGACGATGGTAACGGTTTTGGTGTTGCAAACGAGCAGGCAAACAAGGAACTTGCCGGTGCACTTTATTTGGAAAACAGCGAAGAATATCCGTCTTTCGAACATTATGCCCCCGATCAGATTGGCCTGGCCGAAAACTTCAACAGTATCGCCTGGGTGATGGCCCTCATTGACCAAAAGGACAAGACTCCGGGCTTTAACCCGGTCTATAACGCTTTCCGCAATGTCTTTGCCGAAAACGGCAACTTTAACACCGCCGTCAATACGACTTACGCAGGCAAGGAACACAGCATGTTCTTTGTTGATTACCTCGCTTTGCTTATCGACGCGAACTTCTTCAAGTGGAACCAAATGCAGCATGGCGACTCTACTGCTGAAACGAATGTCTGGAGTGGTACGGATGCCGTCTATTACAAGATTTTGCAGAATGGATTTGTGGAAGCCTATAAGCTTAAAGTCGAAGACGCAAAGGTTTTCAATGATCCGTCTGGCTATAGCAGCAAGGTGTATAAGTCTGATGTCAAAGGGGGATATTTCCATTACTTTGAATATATCGAAAACGAACAAGTTTGGTATCCTGTAACACTTTGGGCTGTAGGTGTTGCAACGGTGGAAAAAGATTGCAATGAAAACGCAGTTAATTCGACCTTCTTCTATAGCTTTGAAGGTCTTGATGAAAATGCCGTTTGTGTATGCAACGATAAAAACTGTGGCTGGCAATATACTGACAATGTATGCTTGGGCCGTAGTGAAGGCGATAAGGGATCGGCGTTCTTTGACGGGGAAATTCAAGAGTATGAGTGCGTCAAAGAGGAATGTAATCTGCCTGATTCTACTGCTTGCAATAATCTTGGACTTGTGCCTGGTGATCCTAGTTCTTCGAGTTCTTCCGGAGAATATTCTGAACAGGACGGCATGACTCCGGAAGAACAGGCTAACAATCCGGAATCCAAGCTTTACCTCGGTGTGTGCGATGTCGACAACGCTGGCGAAGAAAAGCTGTTCGACTACAAAAATGCGGAACTTGCCACGGCAACGAGCAAAACAACCTTTGTATGCGATGGCTCCAAATGGAGAAAGAAAGATGATCATGACGAGAAATATGGTACATGTACAAAAACCGTGATGGAAAAGGGAGTCGTCAAGGAAGAAAATGGTTCCGCCTGGTACAAATGCGATTACCTTGATAACGAAAAAAAATACGAATGGATCGCTGCTGAAGTACGTGACAATGCTTTAGGTGAAGCTTGCCATTATGGCAATGTCGATAAAAAAGTGGTTACTGAATCCGGTTACGAATACGTTTGTGAAACAGTAGAGGATTTAGACAACAACGGTAACCATATCCATGAATGGCGTGAACTTACCTTTAAAGAAATCTATGGCAAATGCGATGAAGATAAGATGAAGAATCAAACCGAAGTAGCTGTTTACGAAGGGAAAAAATACAAGTGTAACTACATTTCTGGAGGTTATTCCGGCGGATACTCTTGGGTTAAGGCAAGCGATTTGGATGAAAACGTAACGCTTGGAATTTGCACAAGAAATCGAATAAAAGATGTCGCTATAGTCGGTAACGCATACTATGAATGTCTTAATAATGGTAACGCAGAAGGAATCCCCACAAGTTCTTCCTCCACAGATTGGAAAGAAACTGATGAAAATGAGTACCTTAACGCCAAGTTTGGTAACTGCGATACCGATAGAGGTAATACTAAAAACATTGCAGACATTAAGAGCGAAACCCTCAAGGATGGTGAAAGCCACAGTTTCAAGTGCTCTATAGCTAAAGACGTCGTAAATGACAATGGTAAGTGGGTTGACGCCTCCACAGACATTGCTCTCAACCAGATTTGCAACAGAGATAACGAAGATGCAACTGTTACCAAAGAAAGCGTAACCTATGTCTGTGCGTACAAGGATGAATCATCCATGTATCAGTGGATTACTTCTGATGAGTACTGCGAAAATAAAGGTGAAAATTTGACATATGGCGGGTATCTTGACAATCCGACTAGTTCTTCTAGAATGTCTCACTGTGGCGGAAGTCTTGAATGCAAAACGGATACCGACAAGAAAATCTGCCATGTCGGTACCGAGTCTTTCGTCAAATTGGATAGCGTGTGGCAATCTGTGGCAGAATATTGCGAAGACCATTCTACAGGTTCCGCCTGTGAATTTGTCAAACATGAAGGTAATATAGACGAGCCTACTCTTGAGTATTACGAACAAACGGAATACTACGTAAATACAGAAAAAGGTTATAAGAAAGCAGAAACTGCAGAAGAATATTGCGAAGCGTTTGATCCGGAGCGTGAAGGGCTCTGCGTATTTGAATTTGACGTTTATTCTTATTGCGAAAGTTCAAGGAAATGGATCCTTTTCCTTGAAGACTGCCCGACCCGCGAATAGAATTTGTACTAGAATATGAAAACATCTCCGCAAATGCGGGGATGTTTTTATTATAAGAGAAATGCTCGGACGAACCGGGTGAAAAAATATTATATCGCGAACTTCGTAGCATCAGCCAACTGCACGCTGGCGATGCGGGAAATACCCTTGATTTCCTGCGTCACACCGTAGAGCATGTCGGCTTCGGCCATGGTACGCTTGTTATGCGTCACCACGATAAACAAGGTCTGCTTGCTGAATTCGCGGAGCAGCGCCATGAAGCGGCCCACGTTAGCGTCATCGAGCGGGCCGTCGACTTCGTCCAGCACGCAGTACGGCGACGGCTTTTCCATGTAAATGGCAAACAGCAAGGCCGTTGCAGTCAGGGCGTGTTCACCACCGGAAAGCGCCTTGATACCGCGCATCTTCTTACCCGTGGGGCGCACGTTGATTTCGATGTCGGCGTCGAGGATATCCATGGGCTTGCCCATTTCGTCTACCTTCTCGACAAGGCTCATCTTGGTTTCGCCGTTCAGGAACAGCTTGCTGAACACGAACTGGAAGTTCTTCTGAATACGCGCAAACGTATCGAGGTAACGGCTGCGGGCAATGTCGTCGAGCTTGGTGATGGTGCGGTCCAGCGAGGCGCGGGCACGGTCCAGGTCGTCGAACTGCGCTTCCACTTCCAAAAGACGCTTCTTTTCATCTTCGTAGTCTTCCATCACGTTCACGTTGATGGGGCCCAGTTCCTTGATCTTGCCGCGGAGTTCGCGAATTTCACGGTCGGCTTCGGGCTGGCTGTATTCCACGCGCTCGATGTCGTCGGGGTTCGCAAGGTCTACGCTGTATTCGTTGGTGATACGTTCGGTGAGGCGGTCGAGGTTTGCCTGCAAGGCTTCCTGCCTGCGGCCCACATCGTTCAATTCCTTCATCTTCTCGATCATGTCGTCGCGGAGGCGGTTGACTTCGCTGCGCCATTCTTCGAGGTCGCCCGAGACAAGTTCGTACTTTTCGCGGGCCAAGTCGCGCTGATTTTCCAGTTCGCGCAAGGCTGAATCCTTGCTCTGCACCTGGTCAGCGACTCCCCTGCCGTCTTCCTCGTTCTTCTGGATGGCGGCCTGGTTCTTTTCAATTTCTGCCTTACGGCCCTGAATCGCGTTTTCCAGGAATTCCACCTGTTCGGCGATGTAATTCAAGCGGTTCGTATTCTGTGTGAGCTTTGCGGTCTTGTCCTGAGCGCTGCGTTCCAGTTCGCGAACGTCTTCTTCTTTTTCGCGGAACAGGGTGTCCTGTTCCGAAAGTTCGTCGTTCACGCGGGAATATTCTTCTTCGATCTTTTCGAGAGAAGCCTGGGCGTCCATGAGTTCCTGGTCGCTGTTCTTAGAGGCTTCCGCCGCCTGAATCTTGGATTCGGCGTTCTGCATTTCGCCCTGCAACTGCGCAAGTCTGCGGTCGCAACCGGCGATAATGTTATTCTGGATCGAAATGCCGGCGTTGCCGCCGCGCTTCATATCTTCTTTTTCGCGGATTTCGTCGACCAGCGAGGCAAGCATCTGCGTGTCTTCGTCGACCAAATCCTGCAAGCGGCCAATTTCTTCTTCGGCTTGGGCCACTTCGAGGTTCACGCCTTCCAACAGGCTATTCGCTTCGGCAATTTCGTTCTTGCGGCTGAGCGTTCCGGAAGTCGCCGTACCGCTGCTCATGAGGCCGCTCGTACGCACGATGCCTTCGGGAGCCACAAAGCAGAGGTCTTCACCGCGCATGGCTCGCGCAAGGCGCACCGCCGTCGAGAGCGAATCTACGACAAAGTAACGAGAAAGCAGCGCCTTGAGCCAGCCAGCAATCTGTTCGTCGGCAGTCACATAATCCTTAAGGCAACCGGTTACACCGTCGCCCTGGAGAGTGCCCGAGTAGGGTTCAGCACCGGCACCCACCAGCGCGAGCACCGCCTTGCCTACGTTTTCGCCCTTCATGGCATCCACCGCGGCAATGGCCGCATCGTCGCTAGCAACGACCACGGCATCCATCAAGTCACCGAGGGCGGCCTCCACCTGGGCGGCATATTCGGGAGCAGCTTCGATACGTTCCGACAGGAGCCCGCCCACCAGGTCCGCCTTATGCTCCATGAGCCAGCGGCTAGCGTCGGTGCCCTCGTTGGCAACGCTCTGTAAAACGTCGATTCTTGAGGTGAGCCTTGCCACCTCGTTCTTCAATTCCTGCAGTTTCTTCTGGGCTTCGAGCAAGTCGGCGCGTTCGGCATCGAGCCGTTCTTCGCGCGTCGAGCGCTGTTCCGCGAGGCGTTCCAGGTCAGCATCGGCGGCTTCGAGGCCAGCGTTAATGTCAGCCAATGCCGATTCGGCGCTCGCCTTCTGCGACTGCACCTGTTCCATTTCGCTACGCCACTTGGCGAGGTTCGCTTGCAACAGGCCCGATTCAGCGTCCATACGCTCGAAACGGCTCTTGAGGGAGTTCACCTGGTTCGTCTTCTGCAGGCGTTCGTTCGCAAGTTCCCTTGACTGGGTACGCAGGTCATCCACTTTGTCGCGCATGACCTGCAAAATTTCGCGTTCGCGTTCCAGCAGCGCGTTCATCTCGTCCACGTCGCTGTCGGAACTGAGCACCGCATTTTCTTCTTCCAAACGGGCGCGTTCAGAAAGGAGTTCCTGCACCTTGCCCGTGTTACGGTCAATTTCTTCCTGGGACTTTTCGTTCGCGGCTTCCAAGTTCGAAATCACGTCGCGAATGCGGCCCATGCTGTTATTCAAGTCGTTGAGCTCGATGGTCGCCTTCTGCACCTCGCGTTCCAAGTCGCGGTAGGCGTTTTCGTCTTCGGCAATCAACAGCTTCTTTTCGTCAATTTTTGCCTGCAACACCGTCGCATTCGTCTTCGAATTTTCCACATCGTGGTTCAGACGGCGGGTCGCGGTATCGAGGGTAGCAAGGCCCTCTTTCATGTCCTCGAACTTGTCGATACTGACCGAGAGGTCCAGTTCGCGCAGGCGCTTGCTGAGACGCTTAAATTCGTTGACCTTTTCGGCCTGGGTTTCGTACAGCTTTACGGAACGGCGCACGCTGCGCAGGTTGTCTTCCACACGTTCCATGTCCATCTGCACGCGTTCAAGCTGGCGGCGGGTTTCCTTGCGCTGCTGCTTGTACTTGCTCACGCCGGCGGCTTCTTCGAACAGCACGCGGCGGTCGTCGGCCTTGTCAGAAAGAACCGCCTTAATCATGTCGGCGTTCATCTGCGAATAGGTGCTGGAACCGAGACCCGAGTCAAAAAGCAAGGCATGCACGTCGCGAAGGCGGCATTCCTGGTTGTTGATCAGGTATTCGCCCGAACCGTCACGGTGCACGCGGCGGGTCACAATCACTTCGGAATATTCAGAATTCAGGGTGCCGTCGCTGTTATCGATGACAATGGAAACTTCGGCAAGGCTCATGGCGGCACGTTCTTCGGTACCGCTGAAAATCACGTCCTGCATCTTGCTCATACGGAGGGATGCAGCCTTCTGTTCACCCAGAACCCAGCGGATAGCGTCGGTAATGTTCGACTTACCGCACCCGTTCGGCCCCACCACGGCCGTAAGACCCTTCGTGGGGAAGTTGATTTCGGTCCTCTGGGCAAAGGACTTGAATCCAAAAATCTTTAACTTTGTAATCTGCACAGCATTAGGAAAGATAGTAAAAGCAAATAGCCGTAGAGGTTCCTTTTATTTATATTTTCGATATCATGAAACTTTTAAGTACACCCCCCGATTTAAATAAAATTGCGCGCCCAAACTGGATTGAAATCAACCTAGACGCACTTTGTAACAACATTAAATTCATTCGCAGCCAAATTCCCAAGAATACGAAGATTTTACTTCCCGTCAAGGCCGATTCATACGGTCACGGAAGCCTCGCCTGCTCCTTCGCCGCAAAATTCGGCGGTGCCGACTATCTGGGAGTTGCCCATATCAGCGAAGGCATGCTGTTACGCCAATACGGCATGGACTTGCCAATCCTGGTTCTTGGCCCATGCACTCCGGCTGACTTCGCCTATTTCGTCGAATTTCAGCTCACGGCCGCCATTACGGACATCCGAACCGCCATGAGCTTTGACCAGTTCCTGCGCGACACGGGAACCACATGCAAAGCACACCTCGCAATCGACACCGGCATGAACCGCTACGGTTTCGACGCGGAGGACTTCAACAACATCCGTGCAGCGCTCAGCCTCAAGAACCTTCGTTTCGAAGGCATGTTCACACACCTTGCCACTGCGGACATGCCCGGGAACCCCAAAACGCAAATTCAAATCCAGCGATTCACAAGACTGGTCGATGTTCTTGAAGCCGAGGGGCTCCGCCCCGAAATTTGCCATTGCAGCAGTTCCGCAGGCACGCTCCTGCATCCCGAAAGCCACTTCGACATGGTGCGACCGGGGCTAGCCCTTTATGGTTACAACTGCATGGGAGCAGCACCCTCTCCATGGCCAATCAAGCCGGTCATGCGCATCAAGTCTACTATCCGCCACATCCACGACGTAAAGCCCGGCGAAACGGTCAGCTACGGCGGATACTGGATGGCGCAACAGCCTACCCGCATTGCAACGGTCGCAATCGGCTACGGAGACGGATATCTACGCGGCGGCTATAACAAGGGATTCCTGTTCATCCGCGGACAGCTCTGTCCAATTCTCGGGCGCGTCTGCATGGACGCCACCATGGTCGACGTCAGCCACATTCCCGATGTTCAGGTCGGCGAAACTGTCGATGTCGTAAACGGCGAACTAGATCACCGAATTTCCATGGAAAGTGTCGCCGACGACCACCACACGATTCCCTACGAATTTACGAGCCGCGTGGCACGACGCCTGTACCGCAGGTACTACTGGAAAAACCGTCTGGTACGTTGGGATTACCTGCGTCAGAAATTCGGCGTCAAAGATTACAAGGAATACCCGCTAAGGTAGATTCGCCATATGGATTTTTCCGAACCGACATTTACGACCATCGCCCACCGGAACCTTTGGGGGCAGTGGACATTTGTCTTCGAGAAATCCAAGCTATGCAGCCTGCGCTACACGGGACCTGGAGTACCTAGTTCCGTGCAGGCCTGCGCCTATGCCGAGCCCGACATAGTCCATTCGCTACCGCCATCAGTTGCACGTGCCTACCGCAAGGCCGTACAGCAGTTGAACCTGTATCTGTCGGGTAAGCTCCGCGAATTTTCGTTACCGATCAGAATTTACGGTACCGAGTTCCAACAAAAAGTTTGGAACGCGATAGCCCAAATACCTTACGGCGAGACCCGTACCTACCAGCAAATTGCCGAGGCTATTGAAGAGCCCCGCGCCTCGCGTGCCGTGGGCGCCGCCCTCCACGCGAATCCGCTGCAAATCATACTCCCCTGCCACCGCGTGGTGGGCAAGGGCGGGAGCCTGGTCGGCTACGCCCTGGGGCTCGAACTGAAAAGACGCCTCCTCGTCATCGAAGGCGCCATTCCACAAGAACTGTTGCTTGAATAAGTTCTAGTCTTCGTTGTCGAAGCCCGCTTCTTCAGGTTCTTCTACAATCCAGTCGCGAATATGGTCAGCTAATTTCTTCTGGCCATCCTTTTCGATAGAATCAGCTAGTCCCGAAAGTTCTTCAGCGTCAAGCGTCGTGAGTTCCTTCTCGAAACGCTCCACATACCCTGAAAGTTGTTCATAGCGTTTCATTGCAGCGAGTAGCTGCATAAATTCAATATTCGGCATATTCCCGTTACGGAATCTCTCATGTTCCTTCAGCACCAGGTCCGCTTCCGATTCCGAAAGATACGAAGCGAGGCGCCCCAGGTTGATGACCTTCGGGAAGGTTTCATACAAAGTACGAGCAATCTTCTTGCATTCGGACTTACGACCTTCCTTGTCGGCAATTGCAGCCTGCAGATCAAGATAGGCTTCCTCATCTTCGGCACCGGGATTCTTGACATCGGAGAGCCACTGTTTCGCAAGTTCGATATTGCCCGCCATGAACTGCGCATTCGCAATATCGACAAGCGTCGCATTGCTCTTGTCCGGATCCTTGAGGAGGGCGGCTTTTGCAAAGTTCGCGGCATCCTTGATGGAATCAGCCATATCGCATATGGCATCTAGAATATCTTCACGATTGCCCTGATCTACTTCGGTGACCTTGTTGATCAATTCCACCAACAAAGCCTGGGCACGTTCCTTCGGCAAAAATTCTTCGACACTCAAGAATACAACCGAACGACCTTCGCCACCTACATGGCGCATTGCCAAGTCGTGCACAAGGTCTGCAACATAATCCTTATCCGCATACTGTGCCGCAAGTTCGACAAAGAAGGTTCCCGCATCGTAGAACAGGTTATCCCAGTATTCTTTCTCTTCGTCTGTATCAGCCTTGAACGAGATAAAGTCGGAACGAAGAGTCCAAGCAAGCAATTCTAGCTGATCTTTCGGATTCTTAAAATTCTCAATATCATCAAGGCCAGCCGCAATCACTTCATACAAATCTTCCGGACGATTCAACAAGCGACTCTGCCCGCTCACAATTTGGGTGAGAGTTTCACGAAGTTTATCTTCTTTACTGCGGTTCGCCTGCATCAGGGCGGCGGACTTAAAAATCTTTTTTTTCTTAGCCATGAACCCAAATGTAGAAAAGAAAAGAACTACTTTTTCTCGCGGATACGCTTATAAAGTACTTCAGCCTTTTCGATTTCGCCCGCATTCGAAAACACATGACCCACATTCTCGGCACCGATGCGGCCCTGTGAATTTCCGGCACGCCATGCTTTCATATAACATTCAAATGCTTCATCGTAGCGTTTCTGGGCAAAGTAAATCTGGCCCAAGTCTAAATTCAAGTCGGCCTTGCCCTTGTTATGGCGCAGCCCCTCTTCGAGAGTAAAAATCGCCATCCACGGAGATTCGTTCTTCACGTACATCTGTGCAAGATAGCGACGAGCAGAAACATTTTCAGGATCCATCAACAGACCGTTTTCCATCTCGTTCAAGGACATCCGCGTGGAATCCATGCTACGGTAATAGTAGGCCATGGTAAAGTGAACATCGGC
>NZ_CALEFV010000079.1 GCF_937877005.1 uncultured Fibrobacter sp.
GCCGTCGGAATTGCTTCCATGTTCAAAGCACGCACCAGGGCGCCACCGCGCACCTGTTCGTCAATCAGGTAATTCGGGTTACGGCCGCTTACAAGCGTCATAAAGAGCATTGCGTCAAAGCCGGGCACCACCTGAGAGGCTCCACCCGGGAACAACCCCACGGGAAGATCCACGTTGGCCTTGAGGGCCGCCACCTGCTTGGGAAGCGTGAAGTTGCCTAGGTAAGAACCGCCCACCAGAAGCAGGTCAGCGCCGTTTTCGGCGGCCATCGCGCCAGCCTTCACAAAGGCAGCTTCGTCCGATGTATCGGGGTCGAGCAGCACAGCAAAAAGCGCACCGCGTTTTTCGATTTCAGCATTCAGACGAAGTTCAGTCTTCCCAGGTTTCATACAATTCCTTTTCTTGCGTCTATTCCACAAGATACCATAAAGATACATTATTTGTTTCCTCCTTGCCACAAAAAAAAGAAGAAGGAGGGTTGGAGGCCCGCCTTCTCGTTCTCTCGTTGTTCTCTACCCCAAATTCGCTATTCGTCCTTGATGCAGCGTACATTCAACTGGATAAATTGGTTAGACCACAGCGGACGTTGCTGTACGAGCCATTTTCCATAGCTTTCGAACATGATCATCGATGCCCGAGGGTTCGAATACGCACTATCGGGCTTTACCGCATAATAGGTCCAAACTTCCTTGCCGCCATCTTTCGAGGTCACGTTTCCAAATCCAGCGGCAAACAAGTAATCCGCAAGGGTATAAACTTCAAGATCCAGCGATTCCTTGACAAAGCCAAACATTTTCTCCCAATCATTGCCATTCGGGAGACGCCAGCCATCGGGGCAAACACCCTGATAAGTTCCAGTAGCCTTTTCAACAGAATCGATTGCGGCCATCATTCTATCGTAGTTGATGTTATTGCCCATGGCATGCAACGTATCGCAAAGTGACGGCACTTCGCTTTCTGCCAGACATTCATCAAGCGACACCATCACAATCGAGGTATCCAGCGCAAGCACTTCGGACAACGAGTAATAACCATTGGGGCTATTGAACATCAGGTTTTCACCAAACCATGTCTGCGTTCCGTTTTCCAAGGTGTACGTCACCGTCTTGTACGTCTTTCCGTCGCGTTCGTCAGTCATAGAGCCCGCAACATAGGGCGCCAGCTTTACCGAAGTTGTCCACTTTTTCGACGTACAGACAAAGTTGAACAAGACACCCGAATTTTCAATAACGGCACCTTCTTTTTCCGCAGTACATTCTTCCAAGCCCTGCATAAGAATCGCAAAGTTCGTATTGATTTCTTTGGACAGCTCGGACATTTTCAAAACGCCTTGGGCGTCTTCTTTCACAATAGTATTCAGCTTGCTAAACGACCATGCGGTAAAAAGTTTTTTCGTCTCTTCGTCAATATTGTCAAGCGTCCCATCTTCGCCAAACTTTTGCGCCAACGATTCAACGCTAGATTTACTCAAGGAACCAATGTAAAAGTTCATAAATTGCAGAACTTCGACGACATCCGAATCAGCGGCATGTTCATTCTTTTCGAAATTGAACGGAACACCCTCGATTCCAAACGCCGCGAGAACTTCCCTGTCAGCCTGCGCTTTTGCTTCGGCAAAGGTTTTGCCCGAATTCACCAGATAGCGCAAACGATAGGCTTCCAAGTAGGTCATTACATTGACATTCACATTCCTAGTCTCGCGCAAATCCACTATGGCCTGATACGGGACATAATCCTTGTACCAGATGCCGTCGTACCAATCATCACTATTTCGATTGGGGTGAATTTCGAATTGCGCATACGGACTTTTAAAAGTAACGCTGTCGATTTCGAATTTTCCGGATCCATTTATAAAGGCGCCTTCATAAACAACTCCCGTCGTATCCAAAGTCAACGAATCCAATTCGAACACCTTCATCAGCGATACATTAAGCTGAATTGATGTGTTCTCATCGTATTCATTACCGTCCGGAGTGACAAGCGAAGGCAAATTCGCCGTCTGGCCACCCACCGAAATATCGGCAAGCACCGGAGTCAAGCCGGTCTCTTCGGCAGAGCCGCCCATCACTGTTTCGGGCTTACCGTCATCCGTGGAACATGCTGCAAGAGTCAAGGCGAATAACACCGCCATTTTGCAGACCATCTGTCTTTTTAAGTAGTTCATGGAGTCCTCCTCGTTTTATTTTTTTAAACCTTTGATGTTTGTCATCGGGAAAAACTGCATGTTCAAGCGGTACACTTCATCGACCGCAGAATCCCTAGTCGCAATAGCAATGATGCGCTTGCGGCATTCAGCAATTTCTTGCACAATTTCGTCGTAAGCTTCGTGCGTAACGCCCAGCGTAACACCCGAGAAATGTCGTTCATTTTGCGGAACGCCCTCGATCGCGTCAAGGGCGAACTCGCCCATTTGGCGGTGCATCCCGCGGACGGCGACTGGCGTCACCTCCATAGGGCCCGTCGTCACCGACTTTTCGGTTTGCGTGTAGTTGCCGGCATCGTCTTTTTGGAGCAGGCCCGCCTTGACCAAGAAATTCAAGGTTTCGCTCCCCTCGGCCGCCGTTATTTTTTCGCGGCAGGCATGGGCAAGGGCCAAAGGTTTTGCCCCCGGCATGGCAGGCGCGAGTTCGCGAATGACCGGATTTTTCCAGTCACTGAAAAA
>NZ_CALEFV010000080.1 GCF_937877005.1 uncultured Fibrobacter sp.
GGAATAGTAGTCAGTGCTAAAAACAAAAGACTTTACCGTTTTGTCAATTTCATAGATATCACCTTTTCTAAAGTGAGCTTGAACGGTGGCATCGTTGGTCGTGCTGACAAATGTATGGCAAGTATCTTTTTTCGCAATAGTCGCATTACCGGACTTCACACTCCATTGATCAAATCGGTAACCAAAGCGAGTCGCCGCAGCGTCAATACTGTAGTCCATGCCAGAAATCACATCTGTATAGCCCGCGCTGGGAGTAACTGTCCCCAAGGAATCAGCCAGGAGTTTTATGACAAGGCGTTTTTCATTCAAATCTACATAATGGACCGAAATAGTATCCCCGTTAGCGATTGCGACACTGTAGGGCACCACTTTGAAGTTTACCGAGTCGCCCTTTGAAACGGTTACAGAGTCTATATAAGCGGTATACACACTTCTGGAAGCAGAGGTACTTGTGCAGCCCGCATTAGCGCACTTGTAATATGTAACATAGTTAGCTTGATTTTTACGTTTTACCACAATACCGAACTTACCGTCATCCGGCGCAACGAAACGGAAACGAACGCCATTAGTTGCTGAGCCACTGTAATAATTGTCTTTGAAGGTATATTCCTTGGGCGTATCGGTAACGCTATAGATTTCACCTGCAACAAAGTGGGCTTCAAGATTGCAGTCCCCCTTGACCGTGACAGTTGTCGTAGCCGACGCCTTATCGGACAAGGTGCAAGAACCCGAGACAATATCCCACTTTTTGAACTTATAACCAGTGTTTGGAGTGGCAACAAGTCGAAGGGTATCCCCCGCAGCAGCCGTAGAATCGTCATAACGGAAATAGCCATTGATTGAGACATCGCCTTTTCCCAGGGTATCTATATGAACCCGGTAAGTACGTTTCACCGAAATCAATATGGAATCGGCAAACGTGACCTGCGAGACATTGTGATAATCACGGAACACATAATAATGCTTACCGGCCTCCGCAATGGCATCAACATTAGAAGACTTGTAGGTCCCCTTTTCAAAAGTTTCATCGGAATAAAGGTAACGATAATAATTGGTCGTGTTAGAATACGTAACAAACTTATAGGTTCCCGCAGTCGGAACATCGAAATAAGTCTGTATACCCATATAACCGTCGCGCATGACACCGTCTTTAAGGAAATTGAACCATTGGGGAGTTTCGCTAATTTCAAAAACTTTGCCTTCTACAAAGAACGCCTTTACCTTGCAATCCCCGGCGAGCGCCACAAAGGTGCTAACCTTTGCCGTATCGCGAATCGTACAGGATCCAGAAACTTTTTCCCAATGGTCAAAACGCGACCCATCGTCCGCAGTAGCCACAATCGAAATGGAATCTCCGGCAAATTTGTCGTCGCTGGAACCCAATTTGCCATTGACTTTAACGGTTCCCGCTCCCGAAACTGCAGAACTCACGTTTACGTTTTTGACAACCCATACCGAGAGAGTGTCGTTCTTGTCCGGAGAATAGGAAGAACTGGTGCTTTGCAAGTAGAAATAATATTTTTCACCTTCAGTGGCGCTAAACGCATTGGACGAGAGGCTACTCCTTGTGGTAAAGGTTTCGTCATAAGCCCAAACATTGTTCGACAGGCTACTTTTTACAAAAAGAGTGTACCCGCCGTCTTCAGGCGCCGTAAACACGGTCCTGATGCCAAAACTTGAACCGATTTCAGAGCGGTGCATGGCATAGTTGAATTTCGAAGACGTTGTAGAAATCGGATAAACACCACCATCGTCTTCCGAGAATACGGTTATTTTACAATCTCCATCGACAGTCACTTTTGCATTCTGGGCAGCGGTGTCGCTCAAGGTGCAGTTACCCGAAGTCACCTTCATGTACGAAAATCTCTTTCCGCTAGATGCAGTGGCGGAGATTTGTATGGATTCGCCATTAATGTGCGTCGTGTCGTGGGAAGAACCGTTTTCAAACTTGGCAGAAATACCTTCGTCACCTTCGAGTTCTATATGGTAAGTACGGTCGACGTTGAGCGTTAAGGATTGCGAGCTACCAGTGCTAAAAAGAAGGTACCGGCCGTCTGTATTGACGCTTCCCAAGAAAACCTGTTTGGTCGTCGTTCCGCTATAGCTTTTACTGGTTGTAGAAGGGAACGTTTTGTCGGAGCCATCATCATACAAATAAATAGTTGTCGAGGCAGTCGGTTTAATCGTGAGCCTGTAGGTACCGGAATCTGTCGGGACAAATCCCGTATTCATTCTGTAGTAGGAACCGCTGGCATAGCCATCGTCATTAAACTTGTAGGTGACGGGGGTTT
>NZ_CALEFV010000081.1 GCF_937877005.1 uncultured Fibrobacter sp.
CCGCGAAGGTGGCCGTACCGTTGGCGCTGGCTCCGTAACCGAAATCATCAAGTAATCGGATAGTAAAATGCCTAGAGAACTCATCACGCTCGAATGCACCGAATGCAATCAGCGCAACTATGACTGCGACAAGAACAAGCGTCTTCACCCCTCCCGCGTGGAGTACAAGAAGTACTGCCCGTTCTGCCGCAAGCATACTGTTCACAAGGAAACCAAGTAAGGAAGTCCGAATAGGTCGGTAGCTCAATTGGTAGAGTCACGGTCTCCAAAACCGTTGGTTGGGGGTTCGAGTCCCTCCCGACCTGCTCACTTCCTGGAGTCATTATGCGCAAGATCCAGCAATACGTCAGGGAATCCATCGAAGAACTTAAGAAAGTTACTTGGCCTACTTGGGAAGAACTCAAGGGATCGACTCTCGTAGTGATGCTTTTCAGCGTCATTATGGGTCTCTATATTGCAGGACTTGACGTTGGTCTCTCTTGGATTGTTGACAAAATCATGGGAAGAGGTTAGACTGTTATGCTTTGGTATGCAATTCACACCTTTTCCGGTCAAGAAAACAACATTAAGAAACGCATCGAGCTGATGATTGAACGCGAAGGCGTTCAGGAAAAGTTCGGCAGGATTATCGTACCGACCCGCGAGGTGGTTTCCACCGTTCGCGGTCGTCGTCATGTATCCGTGCAGAACGCGATGCCTACTTACGTTTTCATAGAAATGGTGCTGGACGAGCTCACCCAGCATTTGGTGATGAACATTAATGGCGTCACCCATTTCTTGGGAATGACCCCCACCAAACGGGTGGCCGTTCCTCTTACACAGAGCGAGGTCGATCGTCTTCTTGGAGTTGATCCTGATAATTCTATGGAAGGCGAGATCCAAAATCCGTATACCATTGGCGAAAATGTCCGCATCAAGGAAGGTCCCTTCAAGGACTTTGTGGGCGTCGTAGACGAAATCATGGAAGACAAGACCAAGATCAAGGTCATGGTTACGGTCTTCGGTCGTTCTACGCCTGTCGAACTCTCCTACAACCAGGTTGAGTCCGCCGACGCTTAATAGAGTACGGTTTTTGCAACGGAGATAACACAGTGGCAAAGAAAATCACAGGTTATATTAAGCTCCAGATTCCCGCCGGCGCCGCTAATCCGGCTCCCCCGGTAGGTCCCGCCCTTGGTCAGAAGGGTGTGAACATCATGGAATTCTGCAAGCAGTTTAACGCTAAGACCCAGAACGACAAGGGCATGATTATCCCGGTCGTCATCACGGTCTACGCTGACAAGAGCTTTACCTTCATCACGAAGGTATCGCCGGTTCCGGCCCTCATCAAGAAGGCCGTCGGCATTGAAAGCGGCTCTGGCGAACCCAACCGTAAGAAAGTTGGTAAGATCACCAAGGCCCAGATCCAGGATATCGCCCAAAAGAAGATGCCGGATCTAAACACAATCGACCTCGAAGCCGCTATGCGCATGGTCGCGGGCACCGCTCGCTCCATGGGTGTTGAAGTGGTTGACTGAGGCAGGTAATTCACCGTTACGTATCTGACAGGAAACACCATGTTCAGAGGAAAAAAATACAAAAAGGTTGCCGAAAGCATCGACCGTAACAAGGCTTACGATCTTGCTGAAGCAATCGAAATCCTTAAAAAGTCCGAATTGAAGTTCGACCAGACGGTCGAAATCCACTTCAATCTCGGTGTGGACCCAAAACATTCCGACCAAGTGGTTCGTGGCACTGTTGTGCTGCCGCATGGTACCGGTCGTAAGGTCCGCGTCTTGGTTTTCTGCAAGGACAATAACCTTGAAGTTGCAAAGAACGCAGGCGCAGACTACGCTGGTGGTGCTGACTTGGTTCAGAAGATTCAGGAAGGCTGGCTGGACTTTGATTCCGTCGTTGCTACTCCCGACATGATGCCGGTGATTAGTAAGGTCGCTAAGGTCCTCGGTCCTCGCGGTTTGATGCCTTCTCCGAAGGCTGGCACGGTGACGGTTAACGTCGCTCAGACAGTCAAGGAACTCAAGGCTGGTAAGATTCAGTACCGCGTTGACAAGGGCGCCAACGTCCATGCCCCCGTAGGCAAGCTCTCCTTCGATGTCGCTCAGCTCGCTGAAAACGCTAAGGCTGTGATCGACTCCGTCGTGAAGAACAAGCCTCAATCTTCTAAGGGCACCTATATTAAGAGCCTTACGTTGTCCGCAACGATGGCTCCGGGCATCAAACTTGATATGGCACTGACGCGCTAGGAGATACCATGAAAGCTGTAGTTAAAAAACAACAGACCGTGGATTCGCTCGTCGAGTCCTTCAATGGCGCTACCGCCGTCTATCTGCTCAATTATCAAGGCATGACCGTAGAAAAGGACAATGCCCTTCGCAAGGCACTCGCCTCTAAGGGTGTGAAGTACCACGCTGTGAAGAACACTCTTCTCAAGCGCGTGCTCGCTGCTCTTAAGGTCGAAGGTCTCGACGATTTGCTGACCGGTGCAACTTCTGTGATGGTCGGCTTCGAAGAAGATCCGCTTCTGCCTGCTCGCGAAATTGAAGCATTCCACAAAGCAAACCCCGATTTCTTGGTTGCCAAGAGCGTGTACCTTGATGGCAAGGCGATGCCTGGCTCCGAAGTCGTGAACCTCTCCAAGATCCCGGATCGTAAGGGCATGATCGCTCAGATCGTCTCCATCGCTCTCGGACCTGGCTCCACGATCGCCGGTCAAATCAAGACACTCCAGGAAAAGCTGGAAAAAGAATCGGGCTCCGAAGCTGCTCCCGAAGCCGCTGCGGAAGCTTAACAACAAACCACAAACCAAAAAATTTAAACGGAATAATCGGAGAAACACATCATGGCAACTGATATCAAGGCACTGGGCGATCAAATCGTTGGTCTTACCCTTCTCGAAGCCAAGGCTTTGGCTGACTACCTTAAAGAAACCCACGGCATCGAAGCTGCTGCCGGTGGCGCCGTAGTTATGGCCGCCGCTGCTGCTGCCCCTGCTGAAGAAAAGACTGAATTCGACGTGATCCTCGTCGAATGCGGCGCTAAGAAGATGGACGTCCTCAAGGCCGTCCGTGCCATCACCGGTCTCGGCCTCAAGGAAGCCAAGGACCTGGTCGAAAAGGCCAACAGCGTGGTTAAGGAAGCAATGCCGAAGGCTGACGCTGAAAAGCTCAAGAAGGACCTGGAAGATCTCGGAGCAAAGGTCGCTCTGAAGTAATGCTTTCACTTCATTGACTATTATATGCCAATCGCCTGCACGCGAGTGCGGGCTTTTGGTGTATTAAGTTTTTTGCTATTTTTTAGATAAAAAAGCTCTTCACCGGATGAGGTATTTCAAATGACGACGGAGCGAAAAAGCTATTCCTCCAACAAGTTCCAGCTGGAACTCCCGTACCTGATCGAAGTCCAGAAGGCTTCGTACGAGCAATTCCTTCAGAAGGATATCCCGCAAGAGAAACGTCTTAAGGTTGGGCTGGAACGCGTGTTCCAGGATATTTTCCCCATTACTGACGTCAAGGGTCTCTACTCCCTGAATTACGAAGGTTACTATTTCGGAATCCCGAAATACAGCATCCCTGAATGCCGTGAGCGTGGACTCACGTATTCCATGGAGCTTTACGCCACCCTTTCCCTTCAGATTTTCGAGGAAGATGGCGAAGACCGCAAGCTTAAGGAAGAAGTCAAGAACGACGTCCTTATTTGCGAACTCCCGATCATGACTGAAAACGGAACGTTCATCGTCAATGGCGCTGAACGCGTTGTCGTTTCCCAGTTGCATCGTTCTTACGGTATCAGCTTTGACGAAGAACTCCAGCCCAACGGCCGCTCTGACTACAAGAGCCGCATTATTCCGCACCGCGGCGCCTGGGTGGAATTCAATACCGAAGGCGACACCCTTTACCTCATCATCGACCGCAAGAAGAAGCTCGCCGCGACGACTATGCTCCGCTGCATCGGCTTCGAAACGACTCAGGACATCCTCAAGCTGTTCTACAAGAAGACCGAGGAAGTCTCGGTTGCCGAACTGTCCGAACAGTACGACGAAAACGGCGTCTGCGTCCTGATCGACCGCATCATTTTTGAAGACATCATCGACTCCAGCACGGGCGAAGTGATTCTCGAGGCTAACACCGTCATCGACGACAAGAAGCTCGAACGCCTCCGTGAAAACAATGTCGACAATATCGTCCTCCTTTCCAAGGAAGAGGACAATCTGCTCATTCACTACACTCTTGCCGCTGACAAGTCCAGGTCCCGCGAAGATGCCCTCAAGGCTATCTACTCCGTGACTCACCAGCAGCAGGACGAAGCTCCGGACATGCGCACTGCCGAACTCTATTTCGACAGCCAGTTCATTTCCGATCCGCACAAGTACGATCTCGGCGAAGTGGGCCGTTACCGTCTGAACGCCAAGATTTACAAGAAGGAAATTCTTGAAGTCCTGAGCAGCCTCGGTCCGGAGTTCAAGGTCCCGTCCCTCACCGACATGACGATGAGCAAGGCGGACTTCCTCGCCATCATCGAATACATGGTCGGCCTCTACAGCGATACCGAAGGCTACAGCCTCGACGATATCGACCATTTGGGCAACCGTCGTACCCGTTCCGTCGGCGAACTTCTCGCAAACCAGATTTCCGTTGGCCTTTCCCGTATGTCCCGCGTCATCCGCGAAAACTTGACGCTGCACGGCGAAGATGAACAGACGACTCCGCGCGAACTCGTGAACACCCGTATGGTGAGCTCCGTGGTTCAGGCGTTCTTCGGTTCCAGCCAGCTGTCCCAGTTCATGGACCAGATGAACCCGCTTTCTGAACTGACTCACAAGCGTCGTCTCTCCGCTCTCGGTCCCGGTGGTCTTTCCCGCGAACGCGCAGGCTTCGAGGTCCGTGACGTTCACTACACGCACTATGGCCGCCTCTGCCCGATCGAGACTCCGGAAGGCCCGAACATCGGTCTTATCAACTCCCTCGCCTCCTTCGCCGTGGTGAACCACTTCGGCTTCATCGAGACTCCGTACCGTATCGTTGGCCTCATCGATTTCAAGGATGCCAAGGGCAATATCGTGAAGGTTCCCGAAAGCAAGTGGCATTTCGGTATCTTCAAGGCTTTCGTGCACGATCCGCACCTTTTCCTGGAACTTGAACTTTCCAAGAAGCAGATCGACTTCGTCCGCATGAACCTCGATGCGAAGCAGCGCGAACTGTTCGAAGGCTTCGTGAACAAGGTGTTTGCGTTCAAGGACGCCGAAGGCAACGTAACTTATTCTCGTAACGGTTTCACTGTCGAAAACTTCAGTGGCAAGGCCGATTATGAACAGGTGGGCACTGTGGTCGAACAGATCGTTTCCGACTACATCACCTTCCTCACCGCCGACGAAGAAGACGCATTCAGGGTTGCTCCTGCCTCTACCGAACTCACCGAAGACAACCGCTTCAAGGGTGACATGGACGGCTACGTGATCGTCCGCGACAAGAGCGAATACCCGCACCTCATGCGCCAGGACAGCTTCGCTCTCGATGACACCGAAACCGAACGCATCGACCTCATGGACGTGGCCCCGATGCAGATCGTGTCTGTGGCCGCTGGTCTTATCCCGTTCCTCGAACACGATGACGCTAACCGTGCATTGATGGGTTCCAACATGCAGCGCCAGGCGGTGCCTCTGCTCCGCGCCGAAGCTCCGATCGTGGGTACGGGTCTCGAACGCCGCGCCGCTCTCGACTCGGGTACGGTCGTCCGCGCCAAGCACGACGGTAAGGTGACCTTCGTCGACGCCCGCAACATCACTGTGCAGCGTGGCAACATGGTGGACGGCAACTTCGTGCCGCTTACCGGCCTCGGCGAAGATTTTGAATTCCTTGGCAAGGATCCGATTGACGAATACGTTCTGCGTAAGTTCGAACGTTCCAACCAGGATTCCTGCATCAACCAGAAGCCTATCGTGGACGTGGGCGACTTCGTCAAGGCCGGCGACGTGCTCGCTGACGGCGTGTCTACCGACCACGGTGAACTCGCTCTTGGTAAGAACATTTTGATCGGTTTCCTTCCCTGGAACGGTTACAACTACGAAGACGCCGTCATCATTTCCGAAGAGCTCGCCATCAAGGATGCGTTTACTTCTATCCATATCGAAGAATACGAAATGGAAGTCCGCGATACCAAGCGCGGCCCCGAAGAACTCACCCGTGAAATTCCGAACGTTGGCGAAGACGCTCTCCGCAACCTCGACGAAAACGGCGTGATCCGCGTCGGTGCGGAAGTTTCCGCCGACGATATCCTCGTGGGCAAGGTGACGCCGAAGGGCGAAACTGAACTTTCTCCGGAAGAACGCCTGCTCCGCGCCATCTTCGGCGAAAAGGCCGGCGATGTCCGCGACTCCTCGCTCAAGGCTCCTCCGGGAATGAAGGGCGTGGTGCTTGAAACCCGTATCTTCAGCAAGAAGGACAAGGCCGACAAGAACAGCAAGGAGAAGGATCAGGAAACCATCAACGAAATCCGCGAAAACTTCCAGAAGCAGATCGACAAGATCAAGACCGCCTGTTCCGAACACTTGTTCGAACTTCTCGGTGGCAAGGCTGCTGGCAAGGTGATGGATAACGAAACTCATGAACTTCTCATCCGTGAAGGTCAGACTTACACCGAACAGAACCTCGCCACCATCGACGTGACTAAGGTCTCTCCGGCATCCGTCTTCGTTGTCGACGACGAAGAACTCCAGGACAAGGTGCTCGCGCTCGTGCTCGTTGCCCGCGACAACCTGGATACGCTGACCCGCACCATGGAAAAGGAAATCGACAAGGTCACTAAGGGCGACGAACTGAAGCCCGGCGTGCTCAAGAGCGTCAAGGTGTATATCGCCAAGAAGCGTTGCCTCTCGATCGGTGACAAGATGGCCGGTCGTCACGGTAACAAGGGCGTCGTCTCGAAGATCGTTCCTGTCGAAGATATGCCGTTTACCGAAGACGGACGTCCCCTGCAGATTCTTCTGAACCCGCTGGGCGTGCCTTCTCGTATGAACATCGGTCAGGTGCTTGAAGTTCACCTCGGCTGGGCTGCCAAGACGCTCGGCTTCAAGGTGACGACTCCCGTGTTCGACGGTGCCAAGTTCGAGGATATCTGCAAGGAACTCGAAAAGGCTTACCAGAAGAACCCGATCGTGAACTATGAAATGGATCCGGAAAACAACAAGATTATCGGTAAGGCCAAGCTCTATGACGGCCGTACCGGTGAAGCCTTCTTGAACCCGGTCACAATCGGTTACATGTACTACCTCAAGCTCGGTCACTTGGTGGACGACAAGATTCACGCCCGTTCTATCGGTAGCTACGCGCTTGTGACGCAGCAGCCTCTCGGCGGTAAGAGCCAGTTCGGTGGCCAGCGCTTCGGTGAAATGGAAGTGTGGGCCATGGAAGCTTACGGCGCCGCTTACACGCTGCAGGAACTCCTCACCGTCAAGTCTGACGACGTGCAGGGCCGTTCCAAGGTGTACGACGCTATCGTGCACGGTCAGAACACTCCGAAGCCGGGTGTTCCTGAATCCTTCAACGTTATGATCCGCGAAGTTCGTTCTTTGGGTCTCAATATTCAGACCAATGGAGATAAGTAATATGGTCGAAGAAATTGAACGCGACAATTCTGGCGATATTTCGATCCACCTGGCTGCTCCGGACATGATCCGTAGCTGGTCCCATGGTGAAGTGACCAAGCCCGAAACCATCAACTACCGCTCCTTCAAGCCCGAGAAGGATGGTCTTTTCTGCGAAAAGATCTTCGGACCGGTCAAGAACTGGGAATGCAACTGCGGTAAGTTCAAGCGCATCCGCTACAAGGGCGTGGTGTGCGACCGTTGCGGCGTTGAAGTGACTCACTCCAACGTGCGCCGCAAGTACATGGGCCATATCGAACTTGCCATTCCTCTGACCCACACCTGGTTCGTCCGTAACCAGCCGTGCGTCATTGGCGCTCTGTTGAACCTTTCCACCAAGGATCTCGACAACATTATCTATTACGAAAAGTATGTTGTGATCGATCCGGGTGACGCTGACCTCGAACCGAATGCCTTGATCGATGAAGCCCAGTACCAGGACCTCACCAACGAAGGCCGTACGTTCGACGCCAAGATGGGTGCCTCCGCTATCAAGCAACTGCTTGACCGCGTGGACCTCACCGCCCTTTCTGCAGAACTCCGCACTCAGGCTATGTCCAAGTCCAAGACCAAGCAGGAAGACGCCCTCAAGCGCCTCAAGGTCGTGGATGCCTTCCTCAAGTCCCAGCGTGACAGCTTCCGCGAGTACTACGTCAATCCGGCCAAGGCTCAGAAACAGGATGCTCAGCAGCCCTGGTTGCGCGGCCTTGCCGAAGCAGTCGCCGAATTCAAGGCTGACTACGAATCCAAGCACGACAACTTTGTCGTTGCCGATGCTTACGAAGAATTCCTCAAGAAGTATCCGACCGAAGCCCGCCTGCTCGCGAACCAGCCGTCCTGGATGATTCTCGACGTGCTTCCGGTGATTCCGCCTGATCTTCGTCCTCTCGTTCCGCTCGAAGGCGGCCGCTTTGCCACTTCCGACTTGAACGAACTCTATCGCCGTGTCATCAACCGCAACAACCGCTTGAAGAAGTTGATCGACATCCGTGCCCCTAACGTTATTTTGTGCAACGAAAAGCGCATGCTGCAGGAAGCCGTGGACCAGCTGTTCGACAGCGGTCGCCGCAGTGCCCGTGCAGGTGGCGCTCGCCCGATGAAGAGCCTCGCTGAACTCCTCAAGGGCAAGCAGGGTCGTTTCCGTATGAACCTGCTCGGTAAGCGCGTGGACTACTCCGGCCGTTCCGTCATCGTGGTGGGCCCGGAACTGAAGATGCACCAGTGCGGTCTTCCCAAGCGCATGGCTCTTGAACTGTACAAGCCGTTCATCATCCATCGTCTTGAAGAACAGTCCATCGTTTACACGCTCAAGTCCGCTAAGAAGTACGTCGACGCCGAACGTCCGGAAGTCTGGGATATCCTCGAAGAGATCATCGAGGACCACCCGGTCATGCTGAACCGTGCCCCGACGCTTCACCGCTTGGGTATTCAGGCCTTCTACCCGCGCCTGATCGAAGGTAACGCAATCCGCCTGCATCCGCTCGTCTGTACTGCATTCAACGCAGACTTCGACGGTGACCAGATGGCCTGCCACCTTCCGCTCTCCTTTGAAACCCAGCTGGAATGCCGCGTGCTTATGCTGTCGTCGAACAACATTCTGCACCCCGCTTCCGGTCAGCCGATTGCCGTGCCCGGTCAGGACATCGTGCTCGGCCTGTACTACTTGACCAAGCCGCGTCCGGCCCGCAAGGGTGAAGGCATGCACTTCTTCGACTCTGCCGAAGCCGTGCGCGCTTACGAAAACGGCGTCGTCGATCTGAACGCCAACGTGTACCTGAAGCTCAAGGCCGGTCAGAAGATTTACATGGGCGCCCTCGAACGTGACGCCGTGTGCCTCCGCGAATCTGCCGACGACAACGGCAACATGGAAGTTTCCGTCAAGGCTGGCGAAAAGATCAAGTTCCTTACCCTTACGGAAGACAACGTGATCAAGACGACCATCGGTCGTATCATCTTCAACGAATTCGTTCCCAAGGAACTGGGCTACGCCAACGAAACCTTCGGCAAGAAGGTGATTGCGAAGTCCATCGACGACCTGTACCGCCGCACCGGTAACCGCGTGACCGTGGATTACCTGGATGACCTGAAGGCCAACGGTTACAAGTGGGCTACCCGCGCCGGATCTTCCGTGGCTATCGCCGAAATGGTGATTCCGAAGGAAAAGCAGGAAATGCTCGACAAGGCTGCCGAACAGGTTTCCCGCATCCGCAGTCTTTACGAAGATGGTGTGATTACCGACGGTGAACGTTATAACCAGACCATTGACGTGTGGTCCAAGACGACCTCCGAAGTTGCTGCCAAGCAGTGGGACTTGCTCTCCAGCGACCGCGACGGCTTCAACCCGGTTTACATGATGGCCGACTCCGGTGCTCGTGGTAGCCGCGAACAGATTAAGCAGCTTTCCGGTATGCGTGGTCTGATGCAGAAGCCGATCAAGCAGCTCGGTGGTCAGGAAGTTATTGAAAACCCGATTAAGTCCTGCTTCCGTGAAGGTCTGAACGTGATGGAATACTTCATCTCGTCTCACGGTGCTCGTAAGGGTTTGGCAGATACCGCTCTTAAGACGGCTGACGCTGGTTACTTGACTCGTCGTCTCGTGGACGTGGGCCAGGATCTCGTGATTACCGAAGAAGACTGCGGTACTACCGAAGGCATCGAAGTTTCCGCATTCAAGGATGGCGATGATACCGTGATCGCTCTCGAAGAGCGTCTCCTCGGTCGTGCCCCTGTCGATGACATCAAGCACCCGGTGACGGGCGAAGTCATCGTGAAGGCGGGCGAACTCGTGACCGAACGCGATCTTCCGAAGATTAGCGCCACGGGTCTCGAACACATCAAGATGCGTTCCGTGCTTACCTGTAATTCCAAGAACGGCGTTTGCTCCAAGTGCTACGGCCGTATGCTTGCTTCTGGTCGTCCGGTCGACCTCGGCGAAGCTGTGGGCGTGCTCGCAGCCCAGTCCATCGGCGAACCGGGTACGCAGCTTACCCTCCGTACCTTCCACATCGGTGGTGCTTCTTCTCGTCTTACTGTCGAAAGCGACAAGAAGGCAACCGTCGACGGCCACATCGAACTCGAACAGGTTGAAACCGTCGAGCACGAAGGCCAGAAGGTCGTTACCAGCCGCATGGCTGAACTCGTTATCTTTGACAAGACCGGCATCAATAAGGGTCGTTACCAGATTCCGTACGGCTCTATCCTCCATGTCGAAAACGGCGCTGCCGTTACGGCTGGTCAGGTGATGTTCGAATGGGATCCGTATAACAGCCCGATTATCAGTAATGTTTCTGGTAAGGTTGTTCTTACGGATATGGTTGAAAACCGCACCTACCGTTCCGAAACTGACGAAGTGACGGGCGTGGAAACCTGGACCGTGATTAGCGACAAGCAGCACGGCAAGAAGGACCTCCACCCGGCAGTTACCATCGTTGATTCTTCTAACACGAAGATCGGTAACTACATGCTTCCGGACGGCGCTATCCTTACCGTTAAGGCTGGCGAAATGGTGAGCCTCGGTCAGACTGTTGCAAAGCTTCCGCGCGCTGCCGGTAAGACCCGCGATATTACGGGCGGTCTTCCGCGCGTGGCAGAACTCTTCGAAGCTCGCGTTCCGAAGAACAAGGCATTCATCGCCCCGATCGACGGTCTCGTCGAAAAGGTCGAAGAAGTCCGCAACAATCAGGTTGTTTACATTAAGATGGATGACCAGGAAGAGAAAGTGCTGGTTCCCCGCGGCGTCCATCTGGCGGTCAACGAAGGTGACCGTGTCCGTGCTGGTCAGAAGATCAGCGAAGGCAGCGTGGATCCCCACGATATCCTCGACGTCCTTGGCCCCGAAGAGGTCCAGCGTCACTTGGTGAACGAAATCCAGGCGGTGTACCGCCTGCAGGGTGTGGCTATCGCAGATAAGCACATCGAATGTATCGTCCGCCAGATGATGCGCAAGGTGAAGATCAAGGATTCCGGAGACTCCGAACTGCTTCCGGGCGAAGAAATTTCCAAGGCCCGTCTCCGCGCAGAGAACGACCGTTTGATCGCTCTCGGCAAGACTCCGGCGACCTTCACGCCGATGCTCCTTGGTATCACGAAGGCTTCCCTCGCGACAGACAGCTTCATCTCTGCCTGCTCGTTCCAGGAAACCACCAAGATCCTTACCCGCGCTTCCATCGAAGGTAGCGTGGACCCGCTCCTGGGTCTTAAGGAAAACGTGATTATGGGTCGTCTTATCCCGTGCGGTACCGGCGCACGCCACCTGAGGAACGTCCAGGTGGTGGATGCTGATGCCGATCTGGATGCCGCGGCTCGGCCTATGGGTCTTCAGGGTGAATTCACGGAATCCGATGACAACGGAATCCAGATGCTGGACAACGAAATCGGTATTTCTGACGAAGATGATTCGGAGAATTAACCCCAAGACTTGAAAAATTTGGAAAAAGAACTATATTTGCACTCCAAAATCTAGGAGATTAACAGTGCCAACTATTCAACAGCTCGTCCGCAACGGACGCGAACAGATCAGCAACAAGACCGCTTCCGTGGCCTTGAAGTCCTGCCCCCAGAAGCGCGGCGTTTGCACCCGCGTGTACACCAGCACCCCGAAGAAGCCGAACTCCGCTCTTCGTAAGATCGCCCGTGTGCGTCTTTCCAACAAGATGGAAGTGACCGCCTACATTCCGGGTGAAGGTCACAACCTCCAGGAACACTCCATCGTGCTCATCCGCGGTGGTCGTGTGAAGGATGTTCCGGGTGTTCGCTACCACATCATCCGTGGTACCCTGGATACTCAGGCTGTGAACGGTCGCCAGAACGGCCGCTCCAAGTACGGTGTTAAGAAGAAAGGTGCCGCTCCGGCCAAGAAGTAAGGAAGTAGAATATGTCTAGAAGAAGAAAGGCTCTCCATCGCTCCATCCTCCCGGATCCGCGTTACAAGTCCACTCTCGTTACCGAACTCGTCGGTGTCGTGCTGAAGCAGGGCAAGAAGACCATCGCTGAACAGATCGTCTACACTGCTCTCGAAATGCTCGGCCAGAAGCTCGAAGGTCCGGAATCTCCGCTCGAAAAGTTCGAAATCTGCCTCGAAAACATCAAGCCGCGTCTTGAAGTGAAGTCCCGCCGTATCGGTGGTGCCAACTACCAGGTTCCTATGGAAGTTGCACCGGACCGCGCCAAGGCTCTCGCTCTTCGCTGGCTCCTCGATGCCGCCCGTAGCCGTAACGAAGCCAACATGGCTGACCGCCTTGCTGCCGAACTCGTTGCTGCCAAGAACGGCGAAGGCAACGCTGTCCGCAAGAAGAACGACACGCACAAGATGGCCGAAGCCAACAAGGCTTTCGCCCATTTCCGTTTCTAATTCTTGCATTAGCACGGAATTATCCTAGAGGGAAGGCTCGCTTCAAAAGCGAGCCTTTTCTGTTTTTTAAGACAAAAGGTCCCGAAAGGGAATCCTTTCGGGACTAGGGTTGTTTGGGTTGGATTGATGATTATTGTTTAATTGAAAGCCTGTAGATGCTCCGCGTGCTTGTCTCGGGAACTTCGATGGCGTGTACGCCCGGGGTAAAGTGCTGTACGGCGCTCTGCCACAAAATGCGGCCCTGGTAGTCGAACTGCACGACGCTAGCATTTAGCGCTTTGTCGGTTTGCATGTAGAGCTTGCCGTCTTGCAGGCGAAAGGAGCTGTTTGTGGCCCTCCCGGTCGGCTTGATGCCTGTGTTGCCATTGTCGGGATTTGCGGCCTTCATTTTTGCGATGCCAGCCTTCCAGGCATCAACGGCCTCCTGCGAGGTATTGAGTGCCCAGTCGCCTTCGTTATCTTCCTTGCTTTGGCTGAACCACATTACCGCGAATACGCGGGAGAAGTCTGTAACGAAATGTTCGAACATGTCGGTGATCCATTCGGCCTTGTTTCCGCCCAGTTCGGAACTGGAGATCTCGGCGATGAACAGCGGCTTGTCAATTTGGGCTAGCGCATCGTAGGCCTTCTTGAATACCTGTGAGAATGTCTGCCATCTGGACCAGCTCTGGCACTTGCCCCAGTTGTAGCCGTCGATAGAGATGTAGTCCACGTAATCGTCGCCGGGGTAGTTGCCCGTGAGCGTAGTTCCGCTCCCCTGGTTCGATGCGTTGGTGGTCCACACCCATTTTACGTTCTCGACGTTTTCTTCGCGGAAGATGTTCACGATGTGGCGGAAGGCTTCGGCCACGTTCTCGTCGGTGTTGCCGGCATCCTTTTTACCCACGCCCCAGTCGTACCAGTCGCCATTCGCTTCGTGGAGGGGCCTGAGCCAGATTTCTTCGCCGTAGTTCTTGACCCCTTTCGCATAGTCGCGGATGTAGGTATCGGCCTTGCCATCGACCAGGTCCTGCGCGTTGTAGCCGTTTGCCATCCAGGTGACTACCAGCGTGGAGCCGTTGTCCTTGGCGACGTTGGCGTACTCTTCGGTCGCATCCCAGTCGTTGATGTCGAAGAGCGCGAAGTAGCTGATGAGGTCGAGGTGCGTGCCCTGCAAATCCTGGAACGCCTGCACGTTTTCCCGTGTAGGTTGCGGGTACTGGCCGGGCCCACCGACCCAGGCGCCGACTTGGAATGCCATGGCCGCGACAGGTGCGATGCACATAGAGAGGAATAGTTTCTTGTTCATATAAACCCCGATTGGCGATAAATGCCGTTGATGTTGTTTTACATCTTAAAGATATGTTCGGACTTTGGTGAAATGGATTCGAATAGTTTATATTTGCGTTAAAGTGTATCAAGTGTTATGACGGAGGCACCATGACTGTCGATGAATTTTGCAAGTGGATAGAATCGTCCGGATTCAAGGACGGCGCAAGGCTTCCGTCAGTGCGCAAGGTGGCTGCGTCACTGGGAGCTTCGACCTTTACCATTTTCCAGGCGTACAAGCGCCTGGTAGAACAAGGGAAAATCTACGGAGAGCATGGTAATGGTTACTTTTGGGGCCAAAAGCCCGAAATCGTGGTAGACGCAGGCGAGCACGAGACTGAACGCCTGGAACGCCTGCTTTTGGAAGACTGGAAACTAGGCAAGATTTCGGCGGATAGTACACTGCCGTCGATAAAGGATTTATGCTCGGTTTACGGGACCACGTCGGGCTCCATGAGCCGAACTCTTGAAATGCTGCGTGAAAGGGGCGTGCTTGACCGCAAGGGCCGCGGGCGTTACTACTTCAAGAACACAAGGTCGGCATCGTCCAAATTAAAGGAAATCCTCTTGATCATGCGCTGCAACCCGAATGGGGATTTCAATTGCCTTGGCGAACGTGAACTAACGTTCATGCAGAAGGTGTATGCCGAGGCGCGCCGCAACAAACTTAAAGTCAAGGCGCTCGGGTACTATGAGAAAGAGGGAATTTTTTTAGATGCCGCCGGGCGGCGGGTCGAACTTGATGACTGTCGCGATTGCTTTGGTGCGGTCGTGTCGACAATGCTCGTGTTCAATGTCAAAAGGCTTTTTGCCGTGTTCGCCCGTACGCGGTTTCCGATATCGGTATGGTGGGAACACCCCTTGTACGACATTCCGCGAGCACTAAAGAAAGAAAAGCGCTACGCATTTTTCAACTTGGCCTTTGGCGATTTCCCGGGGCGCGCGGTGGGACATTTCTTGAAAGAAAAGGGAATGGAACGTGTCGCCTTTATTTCGCCTTACCACATGAGCATGTGGTCGAGGGACCGCCTGAAAGGACTCAAGAAGGTGGGGCTCGAGGTAATCGAAGCGACCGATGCCTCGCATGCGAGCCACTTCGATTTTATGCAGGAAAAAGGGTCGCACGAACTTTTCAGCCGTATTTTGCTTAAGCTGGTGAAAGAGATTCCGCCTGTAGATGCGTGGGTCGTGTCTAACGATAGGGTAGGGGTGGAAATTTTGTCGCTTGTGGAGCAGGACAAGCTCAAGCGCCCGCCTTACATGGTGTCTTTCGACAATTCCAACGACAGCTATCGCAACCGCCTGGATTCCTTTGAGTTCAGCCTCGATGCCCTTGCGGAACAGTCCGTGTTCCACTTGATTTCTCCTGGTGTTACTTTGTACAAAAAAGACGATTTCCGCGAGCTTTCGGGGCATGTGGTGGAAAAATGACGGTTTTTTCTGATAACCACTAATCACCAAATCTTCACATTTTTTTCTAACCTCTAACCACTAATCACTAACGGACTTCGTCCTACTTTTTTATATTTAAGGCACAAAAATTTTCACACTAAACCAAAAGGCAAAAAAATGGCTTCTAAAATTAAATCCGTTGTTGCCCGCCAGATTCTTGACTCTCGCGGCAATCCCTCTCTCGAAGTTGATGTTACCCTCGAAAACGGCGTGAAGGGTCACGCTGCTGTTCCGAGCGGCGCTTCTACCGGCGAACGCGAAGCTTGCGAACTCCGCGACGGCGACAAGAAGACCTACTGCGGCAAGGGCACGCTCACTGCTGTGAAGAATGTGAACACCAAGATTGCGAAGAAGATCATCGGCATGGATCCGGCCAAGCAGACCGAAGTTGACGACGCCATGATCGCTCTCGACGGCAACCGCATGCTCAAGAACAAGCTCGGTGCAAACGCTATCCTCGGCGTTTCCATGGCTGTTTGCTGCGCCGCTGCTAACGACGCCAAGATGCCTCTCTACCAGTACATCGCCAAGCTCCATGGCACCAAGAAGCTCACGCTCCCCTGCCCGATGTGCAACGTGATCAACGGCGGTGCTCACTCCTCCGCTCCGATCGACTTCCAGGAATTCATGATCGCTCCGGTTGGCGCAAAGACGTTCTCCAAGGGCCTCCAGATGGTCACCGAAATCTTCCACGCCCTCAAGGCTGTGCTGAAGAAGGCCGGCTTCGACACCACCGTTGGTGACGAAGGTGGCTTCGCTCCTGGCGTTTCTATCAAGCCCGCCAAGAACAAGTTCGGTTACGAAATCACTGGCGTGATGACCCTCGAAAAGGCTCTCGACGCTTTGAAGGCTGCAACCACCAATGCCGGTTACAAGTTCGGCACTGACATCAAGATCGCTCTTGACGTTGCTTCTTCTGAATTCTGCGACAAGAACACCAAGGCTGGCAAGCCGGAAACCTACACCTTCAAGAAGAGCACCAAGAAGACTGTCAAGTCTGCCGACATGGTGAAGCTCTACGAAAAGCTCATCGACAAGTACTCCATCTTCTCCATTGAAGACGGTCTCGACGAAGCTGACTGGGCTGGCTGGAAGGTCATGACCGACAAGCTCGGCGGCAAGATCAACCTCGTGGGTGACGACCTGTTCGTTACCAACCCGACCATCTTCGACGAAGGCATCAAGGCCGGTATCGCTAACGCCATCCTCATCAAGGTGAACCAGGTGGGTTCTGTGTCCGAAACTCTCGCCGCTATCAAGCGCGCTCAGAACGAAGGCTATGCTCCGATCGTTTCTCACCGCTCTGGCGAAACCGAAGACACCTTCATTGCTGACCTCGCCGTCGGTACCGCCGCTGGCCAGATCAAGACCGGTTCTCTCTCCCGTACGGACCGCGTTTGCAAGTACAACCGCCTCCTCCGCATCGAAGAAGAACTCGGCAAGGCTGCCGTGTACGCCGGTGACCCGCGCAAGGCTTGCAAGGCCCCTGCTAAGGCTTGCAAGAAGTGCTGCAAAAAGTAATTTCTTAAACCATTAGAATTACTAAGAGAAGCCGTCCCGATTGGGACGACTTCTTTTTTTAGTTTGTCCAGAATTTAGTAGTTTGCGGTTTAATATTTATATATTTTTTGCATGGCTAAATGTGGACGCAAGAAACATGTCCCGATGACGCGTTCGCAGATGATGCGTGCGGTCCATTCCGAGAATACTCGGCCCGAGCTGCTCGTGCGGCGTGCTCTTTTTGATGAGGGGTTTCGCTACAGGTTACACCGGCACGATTTACCCGGATCGCCGGATCTATTCGTGCTGAAATATGGTGTGGCTGTTTTCGTGAACGGATGCTTCTGGCATCGTCACGGTTGTAAGCTTTCGAGCAGTCCGAGAAGTAATGCGAGGTTTTGGGAGGACAAGTTTACGAACAACATTGTTCGCGACATGAAGACTTCCTGGAAACTTTCGCTGATGGGATATCGGGTGGCGACTGTCTGGGAATGTTCCCTAAGGAACGATTTTGCTCGGACCATGGAAAGGCTTGTTACCTTTTTGCGGAGCGATGAAGAGTCTATCGAGATTTAGCTTTTCAAATGTTTGTAAAATTTCGTAAACCTTGCCGTAGTGCGGTGTCGGTCAAGGTCTTATTAAGGTTCTTTTGTAAACACTATTTTCAAAAAAGCCACAAACAATTATTTTTTTTAAATCTATATTACGAAATGAATTTTTAATCACAAAAGCTTCTATAGCTTATAAAAGAGGACACAAATGATTGGATTGAAATCGATTGCCAGGACGGCGCTTGCGCTCTCGGCATCCGGTGCCATTCTTTCGGGGTGCGGTGATGCCGCATCGGAAGATGGACTGGCTGGCGGTGCTCTGCCTCGTCAGGAAACCCTTTACTTGTCTGGCCAGCAGACTTCTGCGCCTGGATCTTTCAACCCCTTGGCTGAAAGCTGGGCCGCTTCCTGGCCGGTGGGTGGACGCTTCAACCTGATGTACGAACCGCTCATCACTTACAACTCCCTGAATGGTCAGATTGAACCCCTTCTGGGCACGTTGGTCGAGGACCTCTCCAATAACGACTCTATCGTTGTGGACCTGAACCCCGCTGCCAAGTGGAGTGACGGCAAGCCGGTGACTTCCGTGGACATTACGTTCATGTTCCTGCGCGGTTCCATCAACTCGACCGAACAGATTTCCGCAATCCATATCGATACTCTGAATGGACCGGAAGGTCAGGTTACCGAACGTCTTTCTTTCATGGTCGCCAAGGACAAGCGCAACAACCCGCTGACGGTCCGCGACATGTTGCAGGCAACGCGTATTGCTCCGGCTCACATCTTCGAACCCTTGATCAAGGAAAAGGGGCTCGACGAAGTGAAGAAGATGCCGATGGATCAGAACCCCGTGGTTTCCGGTCCCTATGGTCTTCAGTCTGCCAACGAAACCAAGATTATCCTGAAGCGTCGTGACGACTACTGGGGCAATGAAGCTCTCCATAACGGTCAGCTCCCGGCTCCGAAGTACATTGTTCACCCGATTTACAAGAACAATGAACATAACACCATCGCCATGCGCGAAGGCAACCTCGACGCCTCCCAGAGCTTCATTCCGCGTATTCAGCGTAAGGCTTCTGCCGGCGTCCACACCTGGTGGAACGAACCGCCTTACTTCCGTCCGGGCGCAATGCCCATGCTCG
>NZ_CALEFV010000082.1 GCF_937877005.1 uncultured Fibrobacter sp.
CCTGGTCGCTCGTGACGAACACACGGTCATTGCCCACGGCATGCGGGTCGATATGTTCGAAGCTGCGGGAGACCTTCATCACACCATCGATATGCGCTCCACCCTTATGTGCAAAGGCGGCATCGCCTACATACGGAGCATGAGAATCGCTCGGAAGGTTCACAATCTGGTCTACGCTCGAACTCAGCTGGCGAAGTCTTGTAATCTTTTTCGCGGCAAAGAACTTCGCGTCCATCTTGAAATGGAGGTCAGCAGCAATTGTCGTGAGGTTTGCGTTTCCGCAACGCTCTCCGTAACCGTTCACCACGCCCTGCACCATCGTAGCACCGCTCTTCACGGCAAACAGGCTGTTGCACACGCCCAGGCCCGCGTCGTTATGCACGTGGATGCCGATAGGCGTCGAAACCACCTTCTTCACGTCCTTCATAATCTTCTCGAGTTCCCACGGCATCGTGCCACCGTTCGTATCGCAAAGCACTATAAAGTCCGCGCGGCCGCGCTCCGCAGCCTTCAGCGTCTCGAGAGCGTATTCCGGGTTCGCCTTGTAGCCGTCAAAGAAATGTTCCGCATCGTAAATCACCTCTTCGGAATGGTCCTTGAGGTAGTCGACGGAAGATTCGATCATGTCGAGGTTTTCCTCGAGCGTCGTGCGGATAACGTCGGTGACATGCAAATCCCAGCTCTTGCCGAAAATCGTCTTGACCGGGGCGCCCGACTTCACGAGCGCCTGCAGCAGCGGGTCCTTCTCGGGCAGCACTTTCGGGCGGCGCGTAGAACCGAAAGCCGCAATTTTCGCGTGCTTCAGCTTAACTTCCTTGATCTTCTGGAAAAACTCCTCGTCAGTCGGATTGCTCGGATTCGGCCATCCACCTTCAATGTAGTCGAAGCCAAAGTGATCTAAAAGGCGTGCAATCTGCAACTTGTCAGCTAAGGACAGACTGATTCGGCGATCCTGGTTTCCATCGCGTAGGGTTGTATCATATAGAAAAACTTTCATAGGTACAAAGATAGAAAATTACTTTAACGGATTCAGATCACTCTTGAACCAGTTCATGAACTGAGCGATGCCATCGTGCAGGCTCCAATGGGGCTTGTAGTCCGCCTCGGTTTCAAGTTTCGTCGTATCAGCATTGGTCTGGTACACGTCGCCCGGCTGCATCGGCAGGAACACCTTTTCAGCCTTCCTACCGTAGGCACGTTCAATTTCATCAATAAAATCCATCAACTTGACAGGATGGCTACAGCCGATGTTGTAGACCTTGTAGGGCACACCATTAGGACACTGAACCGCATCGGGTTTACGATCCAGCACATGAATCGTTCCTTCGGCAATATCGTCAATATAGGTGAAATCGCGAATCATGTCGCCATTGTTGAACACCTTGATCGGTTTTCCCTGAGCAATTGCCGTCGCAAAAAGCATTGGCGACATGTCCGGTCTCCCCCACGGTCCGTAAACCGTAAAAAAGCGAAGTCCCGTCATGGCGATTCCATAAAGCTTTGCATAGGCATGGGCCATGAGTTCATTACTTTTCTTACTTGCCGCATACAGGCTCACCGGATTATCGACCTTGTCATCTTCGCTATAAGGAACCTTGGCATTCAATCCGTAAACCGAGCTGCTCGAAGCATAGACCAGGTGACCAACTCCAAAATGACGGCAGGCTTCCAAGATATTCAGGAATCCGATCATATTGCTCTGCATGTAAGCGTACGGATTGGTTATCGAGTACCGCACACCCGCCTGCGCGGCAAGATTCAGCACCTTGTCAAATTTTTCAGATTCAAACAAGCGGTCCAGCGATTCCTTATCATCAATCCCCATACGGACAAAGCGGCAATTCGCAAAGCGGCTACTCACAAGCATCTTTTCTAACGGGATATCGCCATCCACCGCCTTGAAACCACTTTCTGCAAGTCGGCCGTACTTCAGCCGGACATCGTAATAGTCGTTGATGTTATCCAGCCCCACGACATCATCGCCGCGAGCAGACAGCATCTCCATAATTTTCGAGCCGATAAAGCCCGCAGCTCCAGTCACAAGAACTTTCATAATTAAAATCTTTTGACGAGTTACTTTTTCTTGCTGTAATAGCCGTACTTGCCGTAATAGCCATAACCACCATAACCATACCCATGGCCATCCGATTCACAGTGGTTCATCACGAAAGCACGAGACTTTCCTTCGCAGCAGCGGTCAAGCTTCATCATGGATTCCTTGATCTGATCCATAGAATGCTTACCGTAATGCAGCACGAACAAGGCAAAATCGACAATCGGATAAATGAGTTCGGAATCCGTCACCAGTTCAAGAGGTGGCGTATCTACAATCACAATATCGAACTTCGTTTTCGCCTCTTCCAGGAGATTCCTGAAATTATCTCCGCGCAAGAGTTCACTCGGAGACACGTCCGTCTTACCGGCTCCGAGCACGAACATGTTCTTGGTAATGGAATCGGCCACAGCGCTATCCAGGGAACAATGTCCCGAAAGGACATCGCCAAGCCCCTGTTTGTGATGGCTGTATACAACACCTCGACGCATGTCCGCGTCAATCAACAGAGTCTTTTTGCCAGACCCCGCAAAAAGAGCGGAAATATTCTTAGAAACAAATGACTTACCTACGCCAGGAACCATGCCGGTTACCATCATGACATGCAAATCAGTCGTTGCAAACTCAATAGCAGTGTAAAGCGAACGAAGCGCTTCGCTCGATGGCGAATCAGGATCATCTTCAACAAGCGGCTTGGTATTCTTGCCCTTGTTACGCTTCGAAAGAATTGCATTTTCTGCCTTCGGAATCTTGGCATAGACACTAATGCCAGTCTCACGTTCAATTTCAAGAGAGCTTCGCACGCCGCGCTTGGTCATCTGCATCAGGTAAATGAGCAAGGCTCCCAGAAGGAATGCTCCACCGACACAAGCGGCAAAGATAAGCTTCTTGTTCGGCTTAGAAGGCTTACGTTCAATCTGAGCGTAATCTACGATACGCACGTTACCCACTTCACCTGCACGCACCACGCGTAGTTGCTGAATATTGTTAAGCATCGCCGTATACTGGGCATTGTTCACAGCGACCTCTTCCTGCAAGCTCATCACGTCCTGCTGCGTTCTCGGCATATTTTCTGCAGACTTTTTCAGTCTAGAAAGTTCCGAACGCAAGCGATTTTGCTGCTGTACAATGGTCTGCACCGAGGGATGTTCTTCCTTGAACAGGCGAGTCGCTTCCTGGCGCTGCTGGTCCAGTTGCAGAATCTGTGTTTCAAGAGACGCGACCTTTTCCAGGTGAGACCTCGTTTCTCCGGTCATATCCACAGAGCCAATTTTCAAGCGATAATCGGCCAATTTCTTTTCAGCAGTGTCCAGCTTGGCCTTGACCCCAGGGAGCTGATCTTCTAGAAATTCCAAAGTCTTTTCGGCCTCGGCACTACGCATTTCCACATTCTGACGCAAGTAGATATTTGCAATCGTGTTCAAGACGGAGGCGGCCTTGTCCGCATAGCGGTCCGTATAGGAAACACCGATGATTCCCGTCTGCTTTCCCTTCTCGGCAACATCGAGCTTTTTGACCAAGCCCCGGACCGCATCCAGCGGTTCGGACTGAACGAGCACGAATGTTTGATTTGGAGTTGCAAGCAGATGCTTGACATGAATTTTCAAGGTATCTCCGCCATAAGGAGCCGAAAGAGGCTCGTCCACCTTTCCCTGCAGAAGCTTAACACCTTCAGGCGTATAAACGGCGATTTCATTTTCTGATACAACCTTGGCCGTCCACTTTTCAGCACGAGCGATTTCGGGTATGTAGAGATCCTCTAGATCCATGCGTCCTTCATGATGGAGCAAGCGGTCTAGCGCCCCCTTCGGATAAGCATTAAAGCAAAGGCGTTCCTGATCAACGACATTTACGGATACATCAGCTGGCAGAAAATGAAAATCAGACAGAGTGAGAATCTGTAGAAAGATAAGGAAAAGGAGCCGGATTCGCAGGAATCCGGCTCTTTTTGTTGTGCAATTATTTGCCGCGCTGGTCGTTCAGCACTTCCTTGGCGTTGAAATAGCTGGAGTAGGTGTCGGCCTTGGTGATCATTTCCTTACCGGTGACCATGATCCGGCTCTGACGGACGTAGTTCACGGTAACCTCTGCATAAGGAACATTGGCTGCGTTGATGAAGTAACGGAAGCCTGCACCGTAGAGCACATTGAACTTGCTGGTGGTGTAGTCGCCGTTGGCGCTGATGTCACTGGTTTTCGCGAAGACCAGCGTATCGCAGGTGCCCAGAATGGGCAGGACCTCAG
>NZ_CALEFV010000083.1 GCF_937877005.1 uncultured Fibrobacter sp.
TCATATTGGAATAGTTGTCGGAATCGACACTTTCACGGTTGCGGAAAATGAGGATAACGAGAGCGAGTCCCACGCAAGCTTCGGCAGCGGCAACCGCAATCGAGAACAGCGGCACAATCTGGCCGGCCACGCTCAATTCGGCAGGAAGCGTCTTTGCAAAGCCCACGAAAGAAAGATTCACCGCGTTCAGGGCAAGTTCGACACCCATGAGCACGAAGAACACGTTACGGCGAGCAAGAGCCGTAATGAGGCCAATGGTAAAGAGCACCAAGGCGAGAATCTGAATATAAATCGGTTGGAGTTCCATTACCTATCCTCCTTATCTTCCGAGACCTCGGATCCCAGGTGTTTCTTGGCCATGAGTACGGCAGCACCCATCGATGAAAGCAACAACAAGCCGAGCACTTCGAAAAGCACGAAATAGCCGGGGCCGGTTTGGGCCGTATCGAACAGGTTCTTGGAAGTCATCTCAACAGAGCCGCGAAGAGTCGATGCATCAAAGCCCATCGGCGAAAGCACAAGAGCAAATCCGACGAGTCCCGCAAGGACCAGCACCCCTAGCACCACGAAAAACGAAACGCCATCGAACATAGGCGTCTTGGAATCCTTAGCCGCATTCAGCACCGAGATGACAAACACGAGGAGCATCATGATGGCTCCTGCATAAACCATAATCTGGACAACTCCAATGAAGGGGCTACCCAGCAGGCCGTAAATGCCTGCGAGCGAAAGCATAGTCAATACGAGAGAAAGACCACCGTAAAGCGGATGCTTCGAAAACAGCACGCAGAGGGCGGCGCCCACGGCGATAACCGAAAGAAGAATGAAATAAATCAGGGCAAGCATTACTTAACCTCCATTCCCCAGACCTTGCGGGCCGCGGCATTCTTGGTACCACCCGGAGCCACTTGGCTCTGTTCGTCATCGGGATAATCCTTCGGATCCCAACTAGTGAGAGATTCAAGATTAGCCACGAATTCGTCGCGGGTACGGTGTTCAAAGATAATCTCCTTGGTATCCATGCGGAGCGCATCAACCGGGCAGGCTTCAACGCAAAGGCCGCAGAACACACAGGTCAGATGGTCAATATCGAAACGTTTCACCCTTTTTTCGATGCGCGGGTCATCACTCGCAGTCGCTTCGATATAGATACAATGGGCAGGACAAGCCGCAGCGCACATGCCACAGGCTACACAGCGCGGAGTTCCATCGGCACGGAGCATCAGACGATGCTTGGCACGGTAACCGCTGCGAACTTCGGGCTGACCTTCCGGGTAAGAAATCGTCGGCAAGGTTTCGTAGCGGAACAGGCCGCGGGCAGCATGCTTGAGCGTTGTCCACAAGCCGCGAATCGCCTCGAAGATGTAAAGGCGTTCCACCCAGTTCATGGGTCTCTGTCTAATAACGCGGGCCATTAGTTACCTCCCATCAACTTCGCGACTACGGCGGTCACGACGAGGTTCAAAATAGCGATGTTCAAGATAATCTTCCAGCCAAGATGCATCACGTGGTCGTAGCGGAAGCGCGGGAGAGTCCAGCGGACCCAAATCCACACCCAGCAGAAGAACACGCTCTTCACCAGGAGCACCAGCAGGTGGATGAGAGCAGTCCCCAGGGCAGCGCCAAGAGTGTTCACGGCAACGCCGTCGATCATAGTGACCTGCGGGTTGTAGAACATCCAGGATGCGACACCGGCGCAAACCAGCACGAAGGCGGCAATCCAACCGATCCCCTTGTAAAGCTTGTATTCCTGCAAGATTTCCATCTTGTTGGACTGTGCCGAAGCACGGAGCTTGCGGGAGTAGCGGTAGATCATGTGGAGGAAAGCGAGAGCGAAGAAAGCGAGCACCCAGCAGAGGATAGCGAGCGAGCCACCCATGTGAGCCTGGATGGTTTCGGTCGTCACGAACGGGACCGAGTAGCCGCCCAGGAAGAGCGTTGCCACCAGAAGGCTGCTGATGCAAATGTGGGAATATTCACCCATGTAGAACAAACCGAACTGCATGGCACCATATTCGGTGTGGTAGCCGGCAACAAGTTCAGGTTCACCTTCGGCCACATCGAACGGGGCGCGGCCCGTTTCGGCAATCGTCGCAATCAAGAAGCAGAAGAAAGCCACCGGTTGGGCGACAATGCCCCACACGTGCGTTTCCTGCCAAGTCACAATATCGGTGAGGCTGAACGATCCGGCGAGCACCAGAAGACCCATCATCGAAAGGCCCTGGCAGACTTCGTAGCTAATCGTCATCGCGGTCGTACGCAGAGAACCGAGGTAGCTGTACTTGGAACGGGAGCTCAAGCCAGCGAGAACGGCACCGTAGGCGGAAAGCGAACTGAAACCGAACAGGAGCAAGATACCCACTTCGGAATCCACGATCGGACCCGCGATGCGCACCACCTGGCCACCCCAGTCAAAAACCATCGGGCCAAACCAGGGAATCACGCACGGAGAAAGGAACACGATGGCAAACGGGATTGCCGGAGCCACGTAGTAAAGGAATTTCTTTGCACCCTTCGGAGCAAACATTTCCTTGAAGAACAACTTGGTACCGTCGCACATGTTCTGCACATAGCCGAACAGACGAACCTTACCGAAGAAGGGAATTTTGATATAGGAACGGTTCGGTCCCTGACGATCCTGCATAAAGCCGGCGCCACGGCGTTCCATAGGAATCAACAACAGGATGTAAAGGACAGGAACAAAGCAGAAGGCGAACTTCGCAATGGTAATAATCCATTCCACCCAGGTTTTGGATTCAATGATATCCATTAGGCGTTACCTCCTTCGAGCAACTTGCCTGTATTCTTGATGGTATCGTAAGAAAGTCCTGCAAGCACGCTTGCGTATTCACCAGCCTTCTTGAAGGCATCGAATGCGCTTTCGAACTTGTTGCCGGCGAGTTCGGAGAGAACGTCATAAGCCGGGCGAAGTTTTTCATCGGGGCAAACCGGGCAGGCAGAAAGCTTCTGAAGAATATTCAGGCTGTTCACCATAGTGCCCTGGGCTTCGCTCCAGTGACGAATACCGAAAGCAAGCGTCGCCTTGTTGGCGGTAGCGTCGTTGAAAGCAGACAAGACGATACGGGTCGCAATCTTTTCGAGAGAAGAAACGGCAGAGCCACCTTCGCCAAAGAGATCTGCATTCACCGTCAAGAGCACCTTGAATTCAGAAGCGCGCTTCACGAGATCGTCGAGGTTGTTGTCGGCGATGCCGAGCAGCTTGAAACCGGCGCGGTTCGCAAACGGGTCGC
>NZ_CALEFV010000084.1 GCF_937877005.1 uncultured Fibrobacter sp.
GGAATACTTCTTCGTGTATGCCGAACCCGCCTTCAAGCTTGCTGAATTCATCAAGTTCGGTATCCCTGTGGAATACCACACGCACACCTTGGACGATGACGACGAAACGGCTGCAACGTTCGATGTTGGTGCCCGTGTCTACATCACTCCGGTCGAAAACCTGGAAATCACCGCTTTCGGCATGGTGGATGTCGCCGTGCAGGATAACGAAGACGACAATGCCCTGCGTTTCGGTCTTGAAACGGTGTACAGCTTCTAATTACCTCGCATAATGCGCAAAAAGGGGACTGTGGCGTTTTGCCACGGTCCTTTTTCTGTCTAAATGGAGTAGAAAAAAGAGCATCAAAAAACTCTATTTGGCGTGCATTTGTTTGCTATTGGAGACTTTTATGAGTAATGTAAGATCGACCGGAAAAAAATCATCGAATACGTTGGTCCGCGACCTGGTGAACGTGGGCATTTTTTCGGCGCTTTATATCGTGCTTGGATTTATGTCGTCGAGCATCGGTTATATTCCCGCCCTTATTGTTTTTTCGACCGCAAGCATTGCGCTTGTGACGAGTGTTCCCATGTTCCTGTTCTATTCGAAAATAGAAAGGCCGATTCTGTGCTGCATGCTTTTCTGCGGCATTTTCGGGGGCGCAATGTTAGTGATGGGTCAGAGCATTATCATGTTTGCGATAAGCCTTGCAGTTGGGCTACTGTCGGGAACAATTCTGAAAATCATAGGGAAAAATTTTGCTGGCTTGTACATGGCAAACATTGTCTTGAGCCTAATGAGTTCTTCAATGATGCTTCCGCTTTGGCTTTATACCGAGGAATATCTGGAATATACCCGTGGCATGTGCGACGAAGGTTACGTTGCGAAGCTGGCGGAACTTTCTAACAGCATCTGGCCCCTGGTCGGAATCTACACCTTCGGCATCTTGGGTGCCGTTATCGGTGGACTCGTGGCCCGCCGCATCATGAAAAAGCATTTTGAACGGATCGGTCTTGCCCGGTGAAATTGGACCCTCGGACAAAACTGTTCTTAACGATTGCGGGGAACAGCGTCATTCTTTCCGCACCAGTGATTTACGGCGCCATGATTGTTGTTTTGCCGGCAGTTTTATTGGTGCTTGAAAAAAGATGGCGGTTTTCCCTGCTCTTTTCTTTCTTGTACGCAATATCTGCATTCAGTTTTGATTATTTAAAAACGATGGATGTCGGGCTCGCAGGCACGCTGTTTGTCTCGACAATGATGCTTGTTTCGCATGTGATGCCGATAAGCGTTATTTTTTACTATGTCATGACGACCACCAAGGTGAACGAGTTCATGGCGGGAATGTCGAAGATGCATATTCCTAACAAAGTGACGATTCCCTTGGCGGTGATGATTCGCTTTTTCCCCACCGTATTCGATGAAGCCCGCGATATCGGGAACGCCATGCGCATGCGGGGTATTCGCCTGTTCAGCCTGCGGACATTAAAGAACCCGCTTGCCATTTTGGAATACAGACTTATTCCGCTACTGGTGTCGCTCACAAAAATCGGGGATGAACTTTCGGTAGCGGCGACGACGCGGGGACTTTCGCCAGAAACGAGACGTAGTTGCATTGTCAAAATCGGGTTCCACGTTCAAGATGTTGTCGTGTTTGTTTATTGTATTGCGGTAATTGTAATATTTTTACTTCGTAATTAGTGCTGTTACGTCATTGCGAGCGTAGCGAAGCAATCTATCTTAATTGTCTATCCCAATTTATGAACATTACCCTCAAAAATGTCTCGTTCTCTTACACCGATTCCTTGGACAACGCCGTCATCAAGAACTTGAATTTCAAAATCAAGTCCGGCGAATGCGTTGTGCTTGTGGGGGAGTCGGGTTGCGGCAAGACGACTATTTCTAAGCTGATCAACGGGCTTATTCCGCTTTATCAATCGGGAACGATGGCGGGCGACGTATTGCTCGGTGACAAGAATACCGCCGATATGACACTCGCCGAAATTTCACGATATGTGGGTTCCGTTTTCCAGAATCCGCGTTCGCAGTTTTTCAACATCGATACCGACAGTGAAATTGCCTTCGGCTGTGAAAACTTGGGAATGAATCCGGAAGAAATCCGGGAACGCGTGAATCGCGTCGTGAAGGAATTCCACATAGAACATCTGGCGGGCCGAAATATCTTCCACCTTTCTGGCGGAGAAAAGCAAAAAATCGCCTGCGCCTCGGTCTCTGCGACCGATCCGGAAATTTTCGTTCTCGACGAGCCCTCGGCTAATCTTGACTTGAAAACCGTCGCAGACCTCGCCGGAATCATCAGGTTTTGGAAATCCCGCGGCAAGACCGTCGTAATCGTGGAGCACCGCATCCATTACCTGCGAGACATTGCAGACCGGATTTGCTATGTAAAAGATGGCTGTATTGCGCACGAATGGACTCCTGCGGGACTCGAAGCGAAAGGCCCGGAATATGCGGCAAGCCTCGGACTGCGCTGCATGAATTTGGAACAACTGGGTGAAACAGAAGATGCCCGCCTGCACGGGCATGACAAGAAAGGTGTCATTGAGAGCGAAGCGAAGCAATCTACCACAGAATTAATCGTCTTCAATGATCTCCATTTCGCCTACAACCGCAAATTCCCGGTTCTAGACATTCCGGTGCTTTCGCTCCCGCGCAATCAAATCACCGCCATCATCGGCCATAATGGTGCCGGAAAATCGACGCTGGCCCAGGTGTTGTGTGGGCTCCGCGGGACCTGGCGACAAAAACGCAAGGCGCGTAAATACGGCGCATACCTGATTATGCAGGACGTGAACCACCAGCTGTTTACGGAAAGCGTCCTTGATGAAATCTTGCTGGGCATGAATCCGCAAGATGAAAACATCGCCCTTAAAACGGTTGTCTGCCCCGTAAAGAAAACGCCCCGTTTGCGGATTGTACTTCAACAAACGATGAAGCGTCGTC
>NZ_CALEFV010000085.1 GCF_937877005.1 uncultured Fibrobacter sp.
ATAAGCAACCGCCTACACCAGCGGAAATATAGTACCCGGCGCCTAGTTCTTCGCGGAACTTTGCAGGAATTCTCATTCTATTTTTAGCGTCTAATTGATGCGAATAATTCTTTCCCGACATGAACACGACCAAGAAGGAATTCGGGGCCAACTTGACCGTTCCAAATTTCCACTTGAACGGTTCCGTCTGGGAATCCGTCAGGTACATTCCAGACAAATCAACCGTATCGGCAGAGGTATTGTAAAGTTCCACCCAGCCGGCATCGTCCCCTTCGTGGTCCTCGTAAACGACATTAATGGGATCCACCTCGGTAAACGCCACGGGGCCACCCACAAAGGAAAGCCTATGCTCTTCTATGGCATTCCCTTGCTGTTCCGTAGAATCTACCGGAACATCCGCTTCCGGTTCCTTCGACGAACTGGAACTGTCATCGGAACACGCCGAAAACAGCGCTACCAAAAAAACGGCCAGAAGGGCCCTGCCTATGAAAACATCCCTACACATCAAGGGTAATATATATTATTAATTCGAAAGTAGGTAACGCCCCAAATGCGTTATTGGGCTTTCTTGCGGCGGGGGCGACGCACAATAAAGAGGCAGGCGCCAATCAGCACGAGCGAGACCGAAACCGCCTTACCGATGGGGAACGCTTCCGAAAACACCAGGGCTCCCGCCAACGTAGGGACCGCAGCACCGACCGCCGCACTGAACGGAATGATGAAGAGCGCGCGCCCACGGGAGAACGATACCTGCGAATACAGGAACGCAATGCCATAAGTTGCAATGTAGCCGAGAGTCCTGAAGTCAAGCAGCAGGTTTGCGACAGACGAAAGCTCGATATGATCCAGGTCGAAATCCATCGCCAGGCTCTTGTAGAAGGCCGCCGAAAGTCCAAAGCCAACGCCCATGATCAAGGAGTCGACCATTTCACGGTCCTTCACCCACAAGTGGGCCACCAGCGTCACCGCCGAAAGTCCACCCGCATACGCCCAGAGCATTCCGACATTCTGCACCGCCGTCGATTCGCCCAGATTCTCCACAGAATACAGGAGTCCCGCCACCACAAAGCAGATGGCAACCACGATGCGTTTCGTGAGGACTTCCTTCAAGATGCAGAAGCCCATGAGCGCCGTGAGCACCGGGTTCAAGACCATCATCGGCTGCACCTGCGAAAGGTCGTAGCGGGCCATGGCAATGTAATAGCCGAGCGTAGCAAGGCCGGAACAGCAGATTCCGAGCCACCAGAATTTGTTCGTAATCACGCCCTTGAAGAATTCCCAAGGCTGCGAAGTTCCGCCCGTACGCTTACCGACCGTCGACACCCCCGACTTCTCGAGGATGTTTCCACAGGCAAAAAGAAACGCCGGGCCAATCGTCAATAGAAGGAAGAGCATCCGCTAGATTCCGTCGTAGATTTCCTGGTAGATCCAGTAGTTGCCCATGACGCGCTTCACATAGTCGCGGGTTTCCCAGTAGCTGATCTCTTCGGCACGGATATCCCAGGACTTGCCTTCTCCCTGCGCCTGCCAGCGCTTGGTGGGCTTGGGACCTGCGTTATAGTTGCCGAGCACATACATGTAGTCGTTGTTGTATTCGGCCTTCAAGTCCACCAGGTAGCGAATCCCCAGGCGAATATTCATGTAGGCGTTAAAGAGCTGCTTCGGTTCAAAGTTCGCAAGGCCTTCCTTTTCAGCAAGCATCTTGCCAGTTGCGGGCATAATCTGCAGTAGGCCGCAGGCGCCTGCCGGCGACATGATTTCAAAGTTGAAGATGGATTCCTGGCGCATCACGCTGTAGACAAAGAACGGGTCTATACGATCAGACGAATGGAACTTGACCTGGTCCCTGTAGGGGATCGGGTAAAGGAAATGCAAGACGTCGATGGGAGGTGCCATCAGGCGGCGTCGATCGATATTGTTCTGGAACTGGCGCGCCAGGCGGTACCCGGCAGCCGTCTCGCCCATTTCA
>NZ_CALEFV010000086.1 GCF_937877005.1 uncultured Fibrobacter sp.
GGAATGACCACGAGGTAGGCGGCAACCAAGATAAGCGGTGCAACTGTGAGTGAAACCGGATTGTCTGCAGGGCCAGTGGCGAGGCAAATGAATCCGATAACCAAGAGCAACACACCGAGAGCAATCAGAATGATATTCTTTTTATCCATCAGTAGGTCCTTTTCTCAAGTTACGAGCCCAAATATACAAAGTTTATGGCCCTTGTCAAGTCAAAACCCTGTAATTTGGACAAAAAAGTTGTTTTTAACGACAGACAATTACTCGTTGTCGAGTTCGTTATAGGCTTTCTCGGCGTTTTCGCGAGTCTGGTCATTGTTGTCCTGCGGCGGATTGCTTGCGCAACCGACAACGAAAAGCAGGCTAGCGATTGCTGCGATGGCGGCGATGGTCTTTTTCATGGTGCGTCCTTTGTTAAAGGTTACTTTTGACCCGGATACTTGACACGGGTGTGATAAGTTCCGTCCAAACTGTGCAGGAATGCCTTTTCCAGCTTTGAAAGGTCCTTGATGGACAGGTTACATTCGTTGAACTGGCCTTCGGTAAAGCGGCTCTCGATGGTCTTGTGGATCATGGCGGAGAGTGCTTCGGGGCTAGTGTCGGTCATGGAGCGGCTGGTGGCCTCGATGATGTCTGCCAGCATGAGAATAGCCGTTTCCCTGCTCTGTGGTTTCGGTCCCTTGTAGCTGTAGTCTTCGATCTTGACCTCTTCGCCGGTTTCCTTTGCCTTTTCCAGTGCTTTGTGGTAGAAGAACTGGATTACCGAGGAACCGTGGTGTTCGCGGATACCTGCGGCGACCAGGTCGGGAATGTTGTATTCGTTGGCAAGGAGCGACCCCTGCTCGACATGGCCCGTGATAATCTTGACCGACTGGTCCGGATCCAGGTTGTTGTGCGGGTTTACGCCTTGTTTCTGGTTTTCGGTAAAGAACTCGGGACGCATTGTCTTTCCGATATCGTGATACAGGCCCATGACGCGTACTAGCAGCGAGTTGGCTCCGATGCTTTCGGCCACGTGTTCGGCAAGGTTTGACACCTGGATGCTGTGATGGAATGTGCCCGGAGCGTACTCCGAGATGCGCTTGAGTGCCGGTCGGTTGAAGTCCGACATTTCCATGAGCGTAAGCACTGTCGTGATGCCGAAGAGCCTTTCGATAAGGTGGATGAGCAGCACCGAGGCTAGGGCAGAACAGATAATGATGTTCGCGCTACCGGCAATTAGGTTCTGATAGAAGGCCTCGAACGAGAATCGATTGCGCAGCAGGAGCATGACGCTGATTGCCGCAGCCATGGCGATAACGCCTACGATAATTCCCCACACGAATTGGACGCGGTAACGCATGCGGGCAATCGGATGTGTGGCGGCAAAGGTAATGGCGAAGGCGCAAATGGTTGCGGCGAGGTCGTAGCCGTTCAGGATACCGAAAATGAAGGCCGAGAAGACGCAGAAGGCGAGTCCGAGGCGCCTGTCGTAAAGCACCGTGGCGGTGACCGGGGCCAGCGCAAACGGATAGAGCCACATGAAGTCCAGGTTCTCGGGAATGATAGAAATGTCTGCGCTGCTCAGGCTTCCGGTCAGGTTGTGTACGCCCCAGATGGCGACAATCTGCAATAGGACGAGCGCAATGAGGCTCCAGAGCTGGCGTCCGCTCTTGAAAATTCCGCGTGAAGGCGTGGAGTACAGGAAGATGAAGAAGAACAGGATGATGATGGCGAAGATGAGGGCGTTGCCGTAAATCGCAGTGAACGTCTTCGAGTTTTCTTCCTTTTGTTGGGCGTTCTGGAGGGCATCGATCTTTTCGAGAATATCCTTGGTGATGGGCGCTCCCTGCGATACGATTTCCATGCCGCGCGGTACCATGCCCTTGATGAGCGTAACCTTGTTGCGCGCTTCCTCGCGGCTCGCGATCGTTTCTTTTTCTAGGTAGAACACGTTGGGCATCATGAACACGAACAATGTTTCGTAGAAGGCGCTCAGGAGCCCCTGTTCGTTCGGAAAACTCATCTGCAGCTGAGCGAAAGCTTCGTCGATGCGGCGGCGCAGCGGCTGGATATTGCTCACTTCAACCGTGCTTTTCTCGTTGTCCTTGATGAGCGTGATGTTTGGCTTGCTGTAGACTATATACTTGAAATCCTGAAGGTTGTAGTTGTCGCGGTAGAGTTGCGCTGCAGTTTCGGAGTTCGCAATAAAGGTGTTCGAAACTCCACTTTTAAGCATCTGGTTGAACACGGAAAGCAGGGAGTCGCGGGCCTTCGAATTCTGGCTGAGCGGTTTGATGGCAGATGTCGATATACGCTGTTTCAGCACTTCGTACAGCCTGGATGCCTGTACTACCTTGGGCTGCATCGTGGAGTCGGTTTCGCCGGCGGCATTCATCTGGTTGATCTGTGCCTGCAGGGAACCGTATTGGGCTAGCTTGTGCAGAAATCCTTTCAGGTCCTCGGAAACGCGGTTAGTCTCGTCGCTGTTGTATCCGAAAATGGCGTTCACCTTTTCGGCGGCACGAGTTCTTTCGGCCTGGATTTCCTGTTCGGATTTGGGAACTTCAAAATTGAAGGGCGCGACGATCGTTCGCGTACTGACCTGGCCTAGGTGCGGGCGTTCCGCCTGCAATGCGATGTTCTTGTCCGGAAAAAGGAAAATGGTCGCTGCGGCAACAAGAATGTAACCCAGCGTTAGGTGGATTTTCATCTGCTTTCTTTTCATGATTACTTGTCCTTCTCGTAGGCGTTGAGAATATCTTTGACGAGTGGGTGACGGAGCACGTCGGTGGCGTCGAATTCCACCTGCGCAATTCCGCGAATACCTTTCAGGAGATTCATGGCGTGAACCAGGCCTGATTTCTGGCCTTTGGCGAGGTCTACCTGGGTCGAGTCCCCGGTGATGATCGCCTTGCTATGGGGACCGAGTCGGGTGAGGAACATCTTCATCTGTTCGGGCGTCGTGTTCTGCGCCTCGTCCAAGATGATGAAGGCACGCTTGAGCGTGCGGCCGCGCATGTAGGCGAGGGGGGCGACTTCGATGGAGCCCGTCTCCTCGTAGCGGCGGAGCTTTTCTGTCGGCAGAAGTTCTGCAAGGCTGTCGTGGATGGGGCGCAGGTAGGGGGCTATCTTTTCCTTGAGGTCGCCGGGCAGGTAGCCGAGCGATTCTCCCGCTTCGACTGCCGGGCGAACGAGACAGATTCGTTCCGCTTCGTGTCGTTCTAGGCTTGCGACGGCGAGCGTTACCGCAAGGAAGGTCTTGCCGGTTCCGGCAGGGCCTTTCGCAAAGATAATGTCGTTGTGTTCAACTGCGGCTACCAGTTCGGCCTGTGCTCTTGTTTTGGGGAATACCGTGACGCCGAGCCTGTTTCTAAAGACTGGTGTCGAGGGAATTGAATCCGTTCCGGAGAACTTTCCTGCAGAATCCGTCGGATCGAGTAGGTGCTCAAGTTGCTTGGCTGTCAGGACCTTTCCCTGCCTTGCGGCAATTTTCAGCTGGTCAAGGACCGCGCTGACCCCAGCGATGTCGCCGCCATCATTGGCGATAATCGTAAGACCAGACAGGCGAGTTTGTATTTCAACACAAAAACGGCTCTCCAGCAAGCGGAAAACCGTTTCGTTCTCGCCTGAAATCGTCCGTTTCAGGTCATCTGATAAAGAATAGCGCAGAGACTCGCTCATTCCGAAAGCTTATTCGGCTGCGGGTGCCTCGGAAGATTCAGGAGCGGTAGAAATGCCGAGCTTGTTCTTCGCTTCGAAGATTTCCTTGCGGAGCTTGTGGTTTTCTTCGGTAATGGCGACGGCTTCCTGTTCGGTCTTCTTCAGCTTGTTTTCGTCGATATGTTCCTTCGGGGCGGAGGACTTGCTGCTTTCGGCAGCGGCTCCGTCGTCAGAGTCATAGTTGTCGCTAGAACCACCGGAAGAACCGGCGCAAGCAGTGAACAGGGCAACAGTCATGGTTGCAAGGATCAGTTTCCAATTTTTCAAAAGAGACATTTATTCAGGCTCCATTCTAGTCTGTGATGACCAAAATCTATAATAATTTGAGGCGGAAGGAGAACAAAAAAGGTAAATTTATTGCGAAAAAACAGTTTTTTAGAGGAAAATATGGCTACAAAATCCATTTCTTCGCCCTATTCGCAAGTATTTGTCTCGTCCAAACGCTACAATTCCAGGAATTTATATAGAAAACGTCGTCTCGCCATGCTTAAGGAGCTAGACTCCTTATGTGTGTTCGCGGGAATCCCCGTGGATCCCGGAACAGAAGAGGCCTATGTGCAGACTTGGAACCGCATGATACAGGAACCGGCCTTCATGTACCTGACGGGAATTAACCAGGCGGGGTGTTTCCTGCTGCTCGATCCCCGTACCAATGAAGAAATCCTGTTCGTACCCCCCAAGGATCCGTTCAAGGAATTCTGGAATGGCAAGCGGCTTGGATTCCTTGAAGGCGACGACGAAGTTTCGAAAATTACTGGAATTGCCGATGTCCGTCCGTCCGAAGAACTCTGGGATACCATCGTGGCCAGGGCCCGCAAGCTCCCGAAGGACGCGCATGTCTACGCCTACTACTTTGAAAAGTTCAAGGAAGACCACAACGACCGGTTCAAGAAACAGCTCGCCAAGGCGCTTAGGCCGACGGGAGTCTCAATCCGGAGCGCATCGGCGATTCACTGGAAACTGCGTCTTCCGTTGGAACCGGAACGCATCAAGGACGCCGAGGCGGCGCAGGCCGTAACGGATAGGGCTTTTCGCAAGGTGCTTGCAAACCTCTCGACCTACGAAAACGAACGCACGCTCGGCCTTGCGCTTGACTACGAGATGCAGCGCGAAAGCGACGGCGATCTTGCTTTTCCGACCATTGTTGCTGGCGGCGCGAACGCCTGCTGCCTGCATTATGTCAAGAAGGACGAACCCTTGAAGGCAGGGGAGCTCGTGCTGCTTGACTTCGGCATCCGTATCGGATCTCTGCACAGCGATATCTCGCGCACGATTCCCGTGAATGGAAAGTTCGATCCTCTACAGAAACTTCTTTATCAGATAGTCCTTGATTCTGCGTTCGAGTACCAGAAATACGTGAAGCCCGGTGTATCGCTCAAGGATATCGGGAACGTGCCCTGGGAATACATTATGCAGGAGCTGGAAACGCGTCTTGTCAAGGAAGCGAAGGGTTCGTACAAACTATTGTACAACAGGCGCCCGCATGGAGTGAGTCACTTCATCGGTGAACAGATTCACGAAGGGGAACCGGGTACGCGTTCGCTAGAAACGGTCCTGGAACCAGGCATGCTGATTTCGTGCGAGCCCGGTCTCTATGGTGAATTCTGGGCGACTATCGGCGGAAAAAGATACCGCGAGAAAATAGGCATCCGCATCGAAGATGACCTGCTGATTACCAGGAATGGTTTCGTGAATATTTCTAGGAGTATTCCTAAAACGGTCGAGGAACTTGAGAAGGCTATTTCATAGCCGCCCTAGGCTAGTCTCTAGAATAGGCTTGCTGGTGGGTTGTTATCGTCCAGTCCAGGCAGATCCGGGTTCGGTTGGATGTTATCGAGTGGATCTTCCGGTTCCACGATCAGGTTGTAGTAGACGTTGTTCTTCAGTTCGTCCTCGATGTAGAACAGCGTTCCGCCCATGGCCGAACCGCATCCGGCACAGGCACCCTGGTAACGGATCTTCAGACGGTTGTCTTCGGTGAGGTCGAGTATTTCGACATCGCCACCGTCGCCCTGCAGCATGCCTCGTACGGACTGGTGCAGCCAGGCTTCTATCTTCTCGATTTTCTGGACCTTCGTCATGGCGTTCCATTCGGCATCAGCCTCGGCACGGCCCTCGGCGGTCTGGGTGCGGTACTTGATGCGCTCCATTTTTTCGCGAACAAGAATTGCCGTTCCCTTCTTTTCTGGATAGGTCTCGAGAATGCGCTTGATCAGCGTATTCATCTGCTTGATTTCGGGGGCAGTTTCGGCGATGGCCGGTACATCCGGCGTATCGCGGAGTTCCAGTTCCAAGCTTTCGGCGGTAATGGCACAGGCTTCGTCCACGGTAACCATCTGAATTTTTTTGCAGAAGGTATCGGCAAGAGCCGTAAAGATCGGGCCTCCGTAGGTGAAGAATCGCGTTTCCAGAATTTTGTCGCAGTCCGGATCGATCATCAGGTAGACCTTGAGGCTTGCTTCCTTGACATCGACCAGGGCAAGGCCCTTTTCGTCGGCTTCAATCTGGAAAATGGCACCCCTGTACTTGGGGGCCTTGGCAATTTCTTGCAACTTCTGGGAAAGACTTGCGCATTGTTCTTCGTTCATGGCGCCAAATTTAGAAAATTTATGGAACAAAAAGGACCCCGTCTAGGCGGGGCCGTATTTTGTAGGGGTGTTGTGTCGCATGCAGTTGCTTGCAACGCTCGCCTTATTAAGCCTTGATTATGGTATCCTTGGCGAGCACGACAATTCCGGATTCGGTCACGTGGAACAGTTTCTTGTCGCGTTCCAGGTCGTAGCCAATCTGGAACCCTGCCGGAATGTGCAGGCCCTTTTCGATGATGGCGCGGCGCACCTTGGCACCCGGGCCAATCGTGACGTTCGGGAAGAGGATGGATTCCTCGACAAGAGCGTCTTTTTGGATGGTGACGCCGGGCGAGAGGATGCTCTTGACTACGGTGCCACCGCCGATGATGCAGCCCGAAGATACAATGGAATCAATTGCTGCACCTTGGTGTGCGTCGC
>NZ_CALEFV010000087.1 GCF_937877005.1 uncultured Fibrobacter sp.
GAATAAAAAGAAAGGCAAAAGCCTGAAGCTTTTGCCAAACGAATAAAAACAAGAATAAAAATCAGATGACCAGGAAGGGTCGCTTGGTTCCGTTGCGAGATTGCTGCAACGGCTGCGCTCATGTGTGCCTCGATGGTTTCCGATATCTTCATCGGGGCCATAATCTAGCAATTCGGCTTTCCGTTGGTAAGATGCAAAAAATGAAAAATTTTGCGCATTTTGGCTTGAAAACGGCAAATCTTTTACATTTTCTTTCCAATTGACATATATGTTTTACATAAAATGTAAAACACTGCGTTGTGCACTTTTTGTTATATTACAATGGGAATTATATGAACAGGTTTCTTATAATATTGTTGGTTTTTATGCTTGCGGTGGCGGCTTCGGCGGCTGTCAAGAAGAAACGTTTTGACATGGGCGGGGGCGATGCGCCGGTTGCGGCGGAAGCGACGGTCGAATCGGTTGCGCCTGCTGAAGGTGCGGCTGCTCTGCTCGTTGTTGCGAAGCCCGTGATGGAAACAGTAAAGCCGGTGGAACATTCGCGGTCTCTGTATACGGTGATTGCGGAGGAACAGAAGGTGCTTCGCGAAAAGTTGACGGCGGCGATTTCGGCGATGAAGAGCGGTGATTGGGATGCCATCTGGAAGTTTCTCGCGATTTGCCTTGTGTACGGTATGTTGCATGCGCTTGGCCCCGGACATGGAAAGTCGATTGTGGTCGGCTACTTTATAGCGCGTCGGGGGCGCTGGCGGCAGGGTGTGGCGCTTGGCGCTGGTATTACCGTGACGCATACGATGAGTGCGGTTGTCTTGTTGCTGATTCTGTATGCGATTTTCAAGACGACGGTGTTTACTGCGTTTGAAACGGGCCGCATCGGCATTGAACGGGCGAGTTATGCGCTCATTATGCTCACGGGTGTGTTGCTTGTGGTGCTTGCGATTCGCGATGTGATTAAGTCGCGCAAGGGCTGTGGATGTGCCGCTGGGATTGATGCCGCGGAAGGGGCTGCGCAAGATGGTGCGTGCGCGGAGTCTGGCTTGGGAAGTGCGCTCCCGCCGGTTGCCCGCTGGCGTGAAATTATCGGAGTTGCCGCCGTTACGGGAATTGTGCCCTGCCCGGCTGTGGCGTTGATTGTTCTCTTCTGCCTGCTGAATTCGATGGTGGCGCTTTCGCTCTTGGGAGCGCTTGTCATTTGCGTCGGCATGACGATTACGAATGTGGCCTTCGGTATTGCGGCCGTGGCATTCCGTAAGGGAATTGACAAGGGAAGTGCCCATACCCGTATTGCGACAAAAATATACACCGTCGCGACTCTCGCAGGCGGTGTCATTATCTTTATTTCGGGACTGTTGCTGTTTACGAACCAGTTCGCGGGCCGCGTATAATAAGCGCAGCCTTATTCCGCGCTTTCCATCTCGTTGATTAGCTGGATATTGTACAGCTTTTGCACCTGTAAAATGTCCAAGATGACGGCGATGCGCTCGTAAGTGGTTCCCTTGTCGATCTTGATGGCGACAGGGGATTTCTTGTTCTGCACCGTTGCTGCCTTTTCGCGGAGTTCGTCGGGCGTGCCGCGCTGGCCGTTAAAGGCGAGTTCCGTTTCGGAAAGTTCAATGTACAGGCCCTCGGGCGTGTCGCGCTTGGTTTCGGTCTGTGTTTCGGGCAGAATCAGCTTGAGCACCGATTCGTCTTGCTTGAAAACCGATGTCACCAGGAAAAACACCAGCAGCAAAAAGACGCAGTCGATGAGCGGCGTCATGTCGGGGCGGATTCGGCGGGTGCGCTTGGCCATTTATGCATCCTCGTTTTGGGAACGAAGGTGATCTTTCTCCTTGAGAATGCGGCCCAGCTGCAAAAGCACATCGTTTTCTACGTTGTCCTGTTCCGATTCCATGCTTGCGTTCAAGTAGTTGAACGCGATAACGTGCGGAATGGCGACCACGAGGCCAATCACCGTCGTAATGAGGGCGAGCTTGATGCCTGTAGCGAATGCACCCGCATCAGAAAGGCCCGAAACGGCGATGACGCTGAAGGCGTTGAAGATGCCGAACACGGTGCCCAAAAGGCCGAGCAGCGGAGAAATGCTTGCGATGTTTTCAATCGTGGTCATGCCCTTCTGTAACGGCGAGAAAGCGAGCGCGATTTCGGTGCGGATGCTTTCCATGATGATGTGGTGGTCGGTGTTGTGGCTCACCACGCGATGCAGAATTTTGGAGGGGAGGCGCTTGCGGATGCTCCTGTTGAAGAGAATCAGCGAGATGATTTTCCATACGATGATGGAATAACCGACGAAATTCATCGCTACGAGTACGTAGGCGATAACGCCGCCCTGTTGAATAAAGTCTAAGATGTAGTTCATGTTTATCCTCTTTAAAAGTTTCTTTATTCGTCATCGCGAGGTCATGCAATGACCGTGGCGATCCATTGGATTGCTTCCCCTTACAGGGTCGCAATGACGTAAGTAGTTAGTGCAGATTATATTTTATAGGAATCTCCATTTTCCAGATGTCCTTGCCGAGCACAGCTGGAATTGGGTCGAACTTTGGCACGGCTTGCACGGCGGCAAGCGCGCTTTCGTTCAGTGAAGAATACGGACAGGGCTTTGCCACAACCGCACCGCTGATGCTTCCGTCTTTTGCAACCGTAAACTGCACGCGTACGGTGCCTTCTTGCTTTAGGCGGCGGGCTGTTGCCGGGTAGTCCTTCTGTTTTTCGAAAGCCTTGCTCAGCCCCATCAGATAAGCGCGAGTCACCTTCATCAGCGAATCCTTCGAAGGTTTCGGCGGTGGAGGTGGCGGCGGGGGCGGTGCCACAGGTTCAGGAGGCGCTTCGACAACGGGTTCGGCATCCGTAACCACAATCGGTTCCGGCTCTGGTTCGGGTTCAGGTTCCGGCACCGTATCTTGCACGATGTTCGGGATAATTTTCGCGCGGACCACCTTCTTCACGATTTTCTTGACTTCGGGTGGGGGCGGAGGTGGCTGCAAGAGCAAACGCTCCACATGAATCACCTCGGCATCTTCGCGGGTGGTAACCACCTGCGTCCGCTTTAAGAATCCCCAGGCGTAAAAGCCCGCATGCAGCAAGACGGCAACAACAATGCCGACGCAAAACACGCGCCGCATCGTGAATGCAGAATAGGGATTGCGGGTTTCGGTTTCTATTTCAAAATTCATCAGGTCTTATTAGAAGTAATACTTCGCTTTCGCCCAGATTTCGCGATTTTTGTCGTAGCCTGCGAGTTGTCCGCGCTTGCCGCCGAAGTGGTCGTAGCCGAGCGAAATCATTACCTGGTCGGTGACGGAGTAATCGCCCGAGGCGCGGACATAGTAGCCGAGGTTGTCTATATCGAACATTCCGTAGAGCGAAAGTTTGAGCGTATTGTTCAGCAGTTCCTTTGAAATGCGGAAGGTCATTTCAGAAGAATTCTTTTCGGCGGCCAAGTTGTGCGAATAGTCGGCGATATACTTGTGCAGATACTGAACCATGAAAGTCCAGTTGTCGCCGGCATACCAGTCGATTCCACCGAGGGCATTGAAGGTGTTCTTGCGGGCGTAATCGAGGTTGCTTGCGTAACCGAGTGCTTCACCGAAGTATTCTGCGATTTCGGCACGCAGTACGAATTCGCCGATAGGCATCGAGAGGTCGCCACCGATCATGGTCATGGTTTCGTGAATGCCATGAATGACAATGGAATCCTTGACGGGATCGTAGCCTGCGACCGTAACGGGCGACTGGTTATGCGTATGGAGCGCCGAAATGGAGAAATCCAGATTCGAGAGGAAGAACGAAACTCGCGTTCCGAAGTCGCCGTTCTTGAATTTGGCATCGGGACCTTCCGGGAAATCGATGCTCGCTTTTTCGGGCAAGTCCGGACGCCAGGGGTTTTCATCTTGCATGGGCATTTGGAAGTATCGCGGCACGGGCACGTAAACGACTTCGGCATTCACGCGCTCGCCGGGGTACTTGATGCGGAATCCGTCAACAGCCATGCGCATGTCGTCGTAATCGCTGGACATGAATTCGGTGTAATCTACAGGCGAAATCAGGTCGGTAACGCGAAGCCCGTCGGCAACGCCCCATACCACAATCTGGCGGCCTGCCTTGATTTCCACGAAGTCATTCTGGTAGTTAAAATACGCTTCTTGCAACTGCACGCCGGTGCGGTCTTCGAGAATGCTATTGTGCACGCCATTCAGGCTTGCAAACAGGTAAGCGTTCTCGTAATCCACGCGAAGTTCCGCACGCAGGCGCGTCCGCGACGTGGTAAAATCGTGCGGATGTTCCGTCTGTACGGCGTGATACGTGTCCACGAACCCGTTGAATTGAAGCGGGCTTTCTTGGGCGAAGGCTGCGACAGCGGCCGCCCCAACCACTAACCACCAACCACTAGCCACTATTACAGTCCTCGTTCCAGGCGCGGGACGGTGAATGTCTTTGCGTCAAGCGGGATGTTGAACTTGATGTCGCCGAATTCAAGGAGTGTCTTGTGGTTGGTCTGCACGTTTTCCATGCTCATCTTGGCGATAGACCAGAATCCGTCCACCTGAACCACGTTTTCAACTTTCAGCGCACGGTGCAGTTTTCCGAGCTTGTCGTAGTATTCCACCTTGGCGGCAATCAGGCAGTCCTTGCGAATCCAGGAGATTTTCTTCGAGAAGATTTCGTCGCCCTTTTTCGGCACGGATTCAACTACCCAGCAATCGATTCCGTTTACCTTTTCTTCGCGGAGGAGCTTGTGGGTGTCTTCGTCGATGTTGCGCTGGCCCACGTCGTCGTAAGTGAAGTCGGAGCCCATGAAGTAATCCGTCTTGGAACTCTTTCCGCTAATGCGGCGCGTCTTTTTCATGGCGGGCAGGTAAAGCCACTTGTCGTCATCCTTGTTGATGTCGTCGTAATCGACGGTCAGGAATCCCGTGCCCTTTACGTCGTTGGGGTAGCGGAAGAACATAATTTGCTTGGTGTCCTTGCCCACGTCCATTGCAAACGAGGTAATCTTGCGTTCGCGCTTGGCTCCGCTCTTGTTGATGAGTGTCATCGAGAGCTCGGAACTGCGTGTGTCGCCATCGGGGCGGTCGTGCACTTTTTGCACGATGTCGCGGCCGGTTAAAGTTTCTGCGCTTACCATGGCGCTCAAGGCGACAATAATTGTCGTGGCTGTTTTTGCGAATTTCATATTCATATTTTTCTCCTATTTTCCAAAAATCTTGAATTTCTTGATTAAAAGCGGTGTCACGAACAGGTCGGCGAGCAATGCCGAGACAAGGCCCACGAACACCACGAAGCCGAAGTTGAACATCTGCGTTGCGGCCGAGGTGGTAAAGCCCGCAAAGGTCGCCACCATGATAATCGTTGTCATCACGAGTGCCGGGCCCGCCGTGCGGAATACGTTGAGAATGGACTCGCGGTAATCGTGGGTGCGGTCAAATTCCACATGCCCATGGTTGATAAAGTGAATCGTGTCGTCAACGGAAAGGCCGATAATCATCGGGATGAGCGTCGCTGTCATCATGTCAAGCGGAATGTCCGTGAGTCCGAGGTAACCGCCCACGAAAATACCCGGCGCAATGTTCGGAATCATGCCGATAAGGCCCGTGCGAATGCTGCCGAAGACAATCATCAAAAGGACTGCCACGATGACCACGGAAATCAGGAACGAAGTCATCTGGCCCACTTCCAGGTACTGCTGCATGGCGGTGAATTGCGGCAAGTTTCCTACGGCAGTCACCTTCGCGTCCGGGAAAAGCTTGCTTGCGTATGCCTGCAAGTCTTCCAGTTCCTTCTGGAGCTCATTAGAGTTGTAGCTTGAAATTTCGACCATCAAACGGAGTTTCTTGTAATCGTAATCCATCCAGTAAGTTGCTTCGCTTCCGCCCGCGTTTTCGTAGAGCAAAAGCAACTGAGCGACTTCTTCTTCCGTTTCGGGAATGGCGTATTTGTCCTGACGGTTCTCGTTCAGCGTGCGGTTCAAATCCTTGACGATGTCAAGAATCGAGGTGGAACGCTTGGTGAGCGGGTACTTGCCTGCGTAATCCTGCAACTGTTCGAGTTTTTTCAGGTTCTCGACTTCCTTGGCCTTGTCGTTTGTACCAAAGTCAATCACCAAGTCGTAAGAGTAGAAGCTTCCGATTTCGGATTCTGCCACGTAGAGCATCTTGTTCACGTATTCGACCTTGCGGCCCATGGTGCGTTCCACGTCAAAGGCGGGTTCTATCTTGGTGAGCCCGAAAACAGAAATTGCAGTCACGACGGCGAATACGATGGCGATGGGCTTTCCATGCCCGAGAACGAACTTGCCGATAGAATCGAGAATGACTCCCATGCGCGTGTCGCCGCGTTCAAGTACCTTGGCGTTCGGCTTCTTGTCTTTACCGAAGCTCAAGAGAATCGGCGAAATGGTCAACGCTACAAGCAAAATGAATCCGACCGCAATCGACGAAAGAATGCCCACGGAGCGAATCGGCTTGAGCATCACCGAAAGGAAACTGAGCAACGCGACAATCGTGGTAAGGCCCGAGAACAGCACCGACCAGCCTGTTTCACGCATGGCGTAAAGCACCGATTCCTTGCGCTTGCCCGTAAGCATCATGTTCTTGCGGAAGAAAGAATTGATGTGAATGTTGTATGCAATCGAAACGGCGAAGGCCAAAATCACGGGCACCATGATGTTGGTCGCATCCATGTAAAGTCCGAGATAACCCACCAGGCCAAATGTCATGATGACGCCCGCAAAAGTCGTAATCAGCGGAGAGACAATTCCGCGGAGCGAACGCGTCACGAGGAACATCACGATGATGGCGCAGAGAATCGTCATGATGAAAATGCGGCCCATTTCTTCGCCGATGTATTTCAACTTCTGGAAACTCAGGTAGGGCATGCCTGTGGCGCGCGGGTGCAGCGGCGCATACTTTTCCTTCGCGATGATTTCTGTTGTTTCGCGGCCCGTTTGCATGTCGGGCGCTTCTGCCTTCACGCCCTTCGCTTCGCCTTCGGCCTTCCACACGGAATCTTCGGGGAAGGGGCGCAGCTTGATGTTGATGAAGGCCTGCTTGCGGTCACTCGAAATCAGCTTCTTCGCCAGTTCCGGCTTGTCGGCCAGGCGCTTTTCGATTTCGGCAAGTCCCGCTTCGTCTGTCGGGATTTCTTCAGGCACAATCTGCGTAATTTCCATACCCTCTTCGGTGCCGAGCATGTATTCCAAATCGACAATTGAAGTCGCCTTGCCGTCGGAGTACGAGAGGTTGTCGCGCAGTTCGTTCGAAAGCTCGCGCAAAAGCTTCAGGTTGTCCGGCGTCAAGATGGAATGGTCGCTCTCGACCAGCACGCCCACGAAATAGTCGTTACCGAAAGTTTCCTTGAACTTGTCCGTTTCGACAAGCATCGGGTCGCCCTCGATAAAGTAGCTGTCCCACGACGCCTCGACGTAGATTTTTTTCATGCCCACGATCGAAACCGCAAGCAAAACGACAAACGCCACCAGCAAAATGGCGCGGTGATTGAGCAAGAATTCGCCAAAACGGCCGAACCGCTCGTTGATTCTTTCAATGTTAATCTTTGGAAGGCTCATTGTATCCTCTTTTTTTGCGGAGCAAAAAGTAGAGAGATGAGCCTAAAAATTCTACTCCAAATGGTTTTGCTCAAAACCGAATGGGTTGCAAATCTTTCCGGGTTGTTGCAAGTCCATTTGGAGCGGTTTTTTGAGCGTTTTTCGGCTACTTTTGGCGCATGAAAAACGCTGAATTTGTTGACCGTTTGAGTCTCGCCGAAATGGGTGAGAATCGTTGCGGGACAATCGCCAGGATCGAAGGCGATTCCCGCTTTATTTCAAGAATTGTTTCTATCGGGCTTACGCCGGGTTCCGACTTTACCCTCCTCAAGAACGACAAGCGTTCGCCGGTGCTCGTTTTTTGCCGCGATACGGTTATCGCTGTCAATCACAAGGAAAGTTCACAGATTTTTGTCAAGGTGGAATCGTAAAGATGAGCGAAATCAAGACTATTGCTTTGCTCGGACAACCCAATTCCGGTAAATCGACGCTTTTTAACAACTTAACGGGGCTTCACCAGCGCGTGGGCAACTGGCCCGGTAAAACGGTGGAGCAGGCCGAAGGTGAATTTGTTTTTGATGGCACGACATATAAAGTAGTCGACCTTCCGGGGAGTTACGGGCTTTCGGCGAACTCCGAAGAAGAAGTCGTCACGCGTGACTACATTCAGAGCGGCAAGGCGGACCTCGTGTGCATTCTGGTAGATGCGTCGCAGCTGGAACGCAGCCTTTATATGCTGGCGGATTTTGTGGGCATTCGCATGCCCGTGATGCTGGTGCTCAACATGATGGATGTGGCCGAAGCGGCGGGCAAGAAGATTGACGTGACTGCGATTGAAAAGCGCCTCGGCGTTCCGGTGCTTGGCTTCAGTGCGGCCGAAACGGAACGTTATCCTGAATTTTTCAAGAAGATGGTTTCGGCTATCAAGACGCCTGTTTGCCTGGATAGCGGGAGCCTGCGCGAGGAACTCGTTAGCGGGGGAGAGCTTGGCGAAAAAACGGATGATATCATTAGCCGCATCGAAGCAGCCCTCGGTGATTTTGAATATGGCGTTTGCGAAAGAATCTGGATTGCAGAAAAGCTTCTCGAAAAAGACAAGCTCATTTGCTGTATCGTGAATGAATCGCTTCCGTTCGCGAGGAAGAATGCGATTGACGCGATTCTCGATAGCGAAGAAGGGCGTGACGGCGGTATTCTCACCGGCGAGGCCAAGTATCGCTGGGTTTCAAAGATTGTGCGTGAATCGGCGACGCCCAAGTCCATCGAGAAGGTCTTTAGCAAGTGGGACCGCATCGCCACGCACCATATCAAGGGCAAGTTCTTTGCGTTCGGCATCATGGTTGTCTCGCTGATTGCGTGCATGATTCTCGCTTTCCCGGGCATGGGAATCGGTTTTGGAATGCAGCCTGTATTGCAGTCGCTCGTAGAACGTGTTGGCGGCGCACTTGGCGTTTGGCCTGTGGTGATTTCGTTCATCAATCTGGTGCTCGTCGGTGGAACTTGTATTACAATTTGTATGACAAGTTTCATTTTCTCCATCATTTTCGTATTTCGCATTCTCGAAGAAATCGGCTACATGGCGCGTTTCTCGTATGCGTTTGACAACTGGCTTTCGCGCCTGGGTTTGCAGGGCAAGGCGATTATGCCGCTTTTCTCTGGAATTGGCTGCACGGCGGGTGCGGTTTGCGGCACGCGCGTACTCGATACCCGCGGTCAGCGCCTGCTTGCGCTCGTTCTGTTGTGGGCGATTCCGTGCGGGAGCAAGGTGGCTGTGGTGCTGTTCCTGGCATCTACTTTCTTCGGGTCGGCGGCTCCGCTGTTCGGTATCGGCTACGTGGCGCTGATTTTTGCAAGCTTCTACCTGTCTTCGCGCCTGTTCGGCAAAAAGCTTGTCCCGCAGAATGAACGCGTGGGCATGATTATGGAACTCCCGCCGTATCACAAGCCGCATTGGAAGATGATTGCTGCGATGGTGGGGCGCAGCACCTGGGGCATTTTCAAGAAGGCCTTGAAGATGATCCTGATGGTGGCGGCCCTTTTCTGGGCGCTCTCTTACGCAGGCGACGGGAATGTGGAAAATACACTCCTGTACAAAATTGGCAATGCGATTGAGCCCGTGACGATGTTCTTTGGCATGCGCTGGGAGCTGTTCGTCTCTTATCTGGGCGGTATGTTCAGTAAGGAAGCTTCGCTTGGCATCATGAGTACGCTCTTCAACCATACTGGCGAGGCGTTCTCTCTTGTGACCCGCGTGGCGGCAAGTGAAAACTTGGGCGAGGCCCTTGCAAGTACCATCAGCAAGCCCGAAGCGCTCGCATTCCTGTTTGCATCGATGTTCAACGTTCCCTGCGTGCTGGCGATGGGCACCACCTATCGCGAGGCAGGCTCGTTCAAGTGGCTAGCCACCATCATGGGTTACTACTTGGCGCTTTCTCTTGGACTCGCCTTTATCGGCTACCACATCGGATTGCTGATTTTCTAAGTGAAATTTTATAGCGCGCTGTCGAGCACCATCATGAGCGTGAAGCCCACGGCAAAAAGGATGGTGCCGGCATCAAAATGCTCTCCCTCGCTGACTTCGGGGAGCATTTCTTCCACAACCACGTAAATCATGGCACCTGCCGCAAGCGAGAGCAGGTAAGGCATGAACGGTGAAAGTGCCTCAGCCGCAAGCAGCGTGATTAATGCGCCTACGGGTTCTACGGCTCCGGAGAGCGCTCCCAAGGCGAAAGCCTTTTTGCGGGAAGCTCCTTCGGCACGGAGCGGGAGCGAAACCACCGCCCCTTCGGGGAAATTCTGGATGGCGATGCCTATGGCAAGTGCAAACGCACCCGAAAGCGTGATGGCCACATTCCCCGAAAGCCAGCCCGCGAATACGATACCGACGGCCATTCCCTCGGGTAAGTTGTGCAAAGTCACCGCCAGCGTAAGCATGGTCGTGCGCTTGAGTTTTGCCTTGGGGCCTTCGGGCGTGGCGCTACCCAAATGCAAGTGTGGCGTTATTTTGTCTAAAATGTACAGGAACAGGATGCCCGCCCAGAATCCGACCGTCGCTGGGATGAAAGCCAGTTTGCCCATCGATTCGCTCGCGCTGATTGCCGGCAAAAGCAGGCTCCATACAGAAGCCGCCACCATGACGCCCGCCGCAAAAGAGAGAAGACCCCGCTTGAGATTTTGCCCCATCTGCTTCTTCATAAAGAACACGCATGCGGCCCCCAAGACGGTCCCTAAAAACGGAATGGCAAGACCTTGGGCAATTTGTAATATGGGTTCGTTCATGCCATAAAGATAGTATTAACCTTTCCCGTACGGCTTGCTCAGGTAAACAAGTGCGGTGGTGAGCGTGTAGTCGGCAAGGAGTGCGGCGCCTAGGCCCACGATGGAGAGCAGGCCCACGTTGTGGAGCGCGCCCATGGGGCTGAAGATGAACACGAAGAACATCGCGCAAAGGATGAAGGTGGTCATGCCCATGGTCTTTCCGATTTCGCGGTAAGAGAGCAGTAGCGCGTGCCTATAGCTGCCCGTGCGCTCGTACCCGTATTTGATGTGGTTGTTCATGTGGATGGTGTCGTCGACGGCGATGCCCAAAATCATAGGCATCACGATCATCGTGATCATGTCGAGCGGCATGCCCGAATAGCCCATGACGCCGCCAATCAGGAGGACGGGCGCAACGTTTGGAATCATCCCGATAAGGCCCGCCTTGATGCTCCCGAATGCGAGAATCATCATGATGGCGATAATCACGAACGATCCGCCGAACGAACGCAATAGCCCGCCGACCAGTTTGCCGTTCATTTCGGCGTAGTTCACGACTTCGCCCACGACAGAAACTTTTGCGTCGGGGAAAATCTGTGCGCCGTAGCTTTTGGCCGAATCCAAGTCCTCGACGATTTTGTTGGCGTCGTAGCCCGAAAGTTCTATATGGATGAACGAGGTCTTGTAATCTTCGTCCATATATTCGAAAAGCGCTTCCGGGTCCGAAATCTCGTACAGGAAAAGCAATTGTGTGAGCATGTCCTGTGCGTCGGGAATCTTGTAATACTCGATACTGTCGGCGTTCAGCGTGCGGTTCATCTCTTTCACGAGACGCGTCACCGATTGTACGCGCGGCTTGTCGCCCGAAATTTTCGTGAGCTGGAGCGTTCCGAGTTTCTGTTCAAGTTGCTCGATGCGCTTCATATTGGCGGGATCCTTGAGCGCGTCCGCGTCATCGAATTCCACCATCACGTTAAAGTCGTAAAGGCTTCCGAGCTTTCCGCTGAGCATGTCCTTGAGCCGCACCACGAAGGGAATCTTTTCACCCATGGTTTCGGTGTAGTCCATGTTCACGTCGATGCGCATCATTCCCGGAATCTGCAGCAACATTACCGCCGCCGAAATCACCGCGATAACAATGCTGTGCCTGCACACTTTGCGCCCGAAAAATTCAAAGAGGATGTCCGCCTTGGTGGCCCCCGCGCTCTTGACCATCTCGGGTTCCGGCTTCGCATTTTTCCCGAAACTCATGAGAACCGGAATCAGGATGATGACGTACAGATAAACCATCGTGACGATGCCTGCCGAAATGCCGCCGATCCAGCGGATGGGGCGGATTCCCGCGAACAGGAACGAAATCAACGATGCGACCGTAGTAATGACGGTAAAGAGAATGGGCCAGCCCGTTTCCTCGACGGCGCAAATCACGGATTCGCGGCGGTTGCCCGTGCGCCTAAAGTGCATGCGAAACGAATTGATGTAGTGGATGGAATAGCCCACCGAAAGAGCCATTCCCAGAAGCACCGGGAGAGCCACCATGGTCTTGTCGCCGACAAAGCCCAGCCAACCGTTAATTCCGAGCACCGAGGCGATGCCCCCGGCGGTAGCGATTGCGGGCACCACCACGCCGCGCAGCGAACGCACGAACAGGATAAGGCACAAAAGCATTACGGCAAAACCGATTCCAATGCGCATTGCGCACTCTCTCGAAACCACCTCGTCTTCTTCCATTTCGGTGTAGCTCATGCCCGTGGGCATCAAGGTGTATCTGTCACTCTTGAATTCGTCGGAATAGATGACTTCGCGGGCAAATGGCGCAATGCTGTCCTTGCCGAATTCGATGCCGCCCTCGTAAGTCTTGAGCGAAAGAATCACCCAGGTCTCCTTCGCGTCATCGGAGACGATGTTGTTCACCAGCGATTCGCGGGTCATAATCAGTTTGCGTTTTTCGGCCAGCTCCTGCGGGTTATCGGGAATGCCGCCCTCGAACGGGTCTATGACTTCGAACCCCTCGTCATTTGCGACCGGAATCGACAAATTGCGTGTCAGCGAAACCACGCGGTCGGCGTAGGGCACCTCGCTTTCGAGCCTGCGCGAAAGCCGGTCGATTGCCTGCAACACCTCCGGCGCAAAAACGTCGTCGGCGCGCACCATCACCATGTAGGTGTCCTCGCTCCCGAAAATGTCGTTGTAATGCGCCTGGTCGATTTTTACCTGGTCCCAGTCATCGAACCATTCTTCTTCGCTGCTGCTCATCTGCAGATGCGAAAGCCCTAGACATGCCAAAACTGTCACGACCAGCGTTATTAGCAGAATTAACCAGCGAAACTTGACCTGAAAACACCCCAATCGGGCAAAAACCTTGTTGACACGAGAAACTTGCATAAAACCCTCAATTTTTTGAGGGAAAAATAGAGCCATAGCGCCGTTTTTTCTACTCCAAACGGACGGGTTCAAAAATACGACTCGTTTACCCTTTCTGCGGTAGGCGTTCTTCGTAATCTTCCAGGAATGAATGCGGTTCGCCGCCGGCCTTGTAGCCGGGGAACGTCTCGATGCAGACGGAGTGCAGGCTGTTGAATATGCTTTTTTCGATGTCCGGGTTTTCGCTCTTGAGGCGCTTGATGAGCGCCTTGATTTCTTGGCGTTTGCTGCCGCCACCGCCGTTGTCACAGACGGTGCAACTTTCGGTAAAGCGGCAGGCGCACTGGATAAACTGCAGCCCGTTGTAATTTTTCCAGTTGATAATGTCTTGCTCGTTGATGCAATACATGGGGCGGATGAGTTCCATGCCGCCGAAATTCAGGCTGTGGAGTTTGGGCATCATGCCCTGCAGTTGCGAACCGTAGAACATCGCCATGACGGTGGTCTCGATGACGTCGGAAAGGTGGTGGCCCAGCGCAATCTTGTTGCAGCCCAGGTCTTTTGCCTTGTGGTAGAGGTGCCCGCGGCGCATCTTGGCGCAAACGTAGCAGGGGGAACGTTCGGTGTTGTTTGCCACGTCGAAAATGTTCGTCTCGAAAACGGTGATGGGAATTTCCAGGAGCTTCGCGTTGCTTTCGATTTTCTGGCGGTTGATTTCGTTGTAACCGGGGTCCATCACCAGGTATTCCACGTCGAATTTCACGTCGCTGTGGCGGTGAAGCATCTGGATGAGCTTCGCCATGAGCATGGAATCCTTGCCGCCAGAGATGCAGACGGCGATTTTGTCGCCTTCTTCGATGAGCTTGTAGTTCTTGATGGCAGTAATGAATGGCGTCCAGAGCCTTTCGCGGTAAGTTTTCGAAATGCTCCGTTCTACGCTTTGGACAAATGAAAGTTCTCTTGCCATTTTCATTACCTTTTTTGCGTTTACTTGCAAAGTTCCTTGTAGCAGCTGTCGAATGCGGCCATGAATTCGTCGATTTCTTTTTCGGTGGTGAGGTGCGAAAGGCTTATGCGCCAGGAGTTCAAAGCATTTTTGCGGTCGCGGCAGACGGCAAAAACGGCGCGGGAGGGGAGCGCATCTACGCTGCAGGCGGACTTAACCGACACGTAAATTCCTTTGTCCGAAAGAGCTTTCTGGAAAATGTTTCCGCGGACTCCCGCGACACTCAGGTTCAAAATGTGCGGAACAGCGTCTGCGGGCGAATTGATGCGGACTTTCGGATAGCCGCAGAGTTTTTCTTGCAAAATCTTTCGCAGCTCCTTGACGCGGGCAAATCGTTCTTCGAAATGCTCCACGGCAAGCGACAGTGCCGTTTCGAGGGATGCGTCCAACGCGAGTGTCGGGGTGCCGCTGCGGTAAATGGTGGTGCTTGCTCCGCCGTAAATGAGCGGTTCCATGGCGATTCCGCTTTTCTTGTACAAAAGTCCGCTGCCCGAAAGCCCGTAGAACTTGTGCGCGCCGATGCTTGCCGTGTCTGCCAAATTCAGGTTTATAGGCGTTTTGCCGATGGCCTGCGTTGCATCCACGTGAAGGCTGCAGCTCGGGAACTCGCGGACAATTTTGCTGATGGATTCCAGCGGTTGTACCGTCCCGAGTTCGCTATCGACCGCGTTCACCGTCACGAG
>NZ_CALEFV010000088.1 GCF_937877005.1 uncultured Fibrobacter sp.
AGCAATCATTCAACACCGCGAACAAATCGTACTCTTCGACGAACAGTTCCATTTTACCCGATTCAATCTTGGTAATGTCCAAGACGTCGTTCACCAACGACAAAAGCGTGTGGCCCGCATTCTGAATGTTCTGGGCATATTCCAGCAGCGAGTTGTCCTTGCATTCCTTCAGGAGCATGGCATTCATCCCTAAAATGCCGTTGATCGGCGTGCGGATTTCGTGGCTCATATTGGCAAGGAAAAAGCTCTTGGCCATGTTCGCCGATTCCGCATTCTTGCGGGCTTCTTCGGCTTCAGCCCAAGCCTTTCGAAGTTCGTCGGAATGTTGGGCTTCTTTGCGGGCATTATCCAAATTTTCAAGCAAACGGTGCGTGAGTTTTGCAATGGTAATGCACAAAAGCGTCATGGTAATCGATTCAATCAAAAAGCCCGCCGAACGAGAAATCCACCAGAACGTATCCGAAGAAAATTCGCCATGGTTGGCACCGGGAGCCCTAAAGTAAAGGGATACAACAATCAATATGTAACTGAATATCGAAATTTTAAGGGTAAAGGCCGCATTGAAAAATAACAGGCTCGTGACCATGGCAAGAGAAAAGGTCATGTATATGCCGATATTTTCATTAGTCGCAAGCGTCGCGATGATGCTCCCCATACCCAACACACAAAAATACCGACGCACCACGAGCGGAGCTCCCATGCGTTCAATAAAAGTCGGGAGCCACAGAATCACGAAAGCGATTGCAGTCAAAATCGTCAATTCGCAATAGTCGATTTTAAACAAATGAATAATATTTCCGAAATAGATTAACGGAAACATCGCCCATAGCCAGCGCATCACGCGTGTCAGGGTTTGCAAAACGCGACGATCATTTTCATCAAAGATGTCGTTAGGCACAATAGTCCGCATCGGTCCACCCCGCTCATCAGACAAGTCTATCGTCGCGCATGGTGTAATTCACATCATCGTCAATCATCTGGAGCATGACATCGGCGAAGTCCGGATCGAACTGCTGACCGCGACCGCGCACAATTTCACTGCGTACCGTTTCTTGCGGCAAGGCCGAACGATAACTACGGCGGCTCGTCATGGCATCGTAAGCGTCGGCCACGGCGATAATGCGGCCAATTTCGGGAATACTATAACCGGCAAGCCCTTCCGGGTAACCCTTACCGTCGAAACGTTCATGGTGGTAATGCGCACCGATTTCGATTTTTGGCATTTCGGTGATGTTCTTCAGAATTTCAACCCCGATACTCGGGTGCAGTTTAATCGTTTCGTATTCTTCGTCCGTGAGCTTGGAATTCTTGTTCAAGATATTGTCCGGAATACCAATTTTCCCGATATCGTGCAGCAGCGCAATGAAATAGATTTCGTCCTGGAATTCCACGGGCTTGCCCGCGCGGCGAGCAATTTCCTTGCTGTACTTAGCCACGCGGCTCGAATGACCGTTCGTGTAGCGGTCCTTGGCATCAATCGCCGAAGCAAGCGTCTTGACCACCTGCAAAGAAAGAACTTGAAGTTTGCGACGGCTTTCTTCGAGTTCTTCGGTACGGCGTTCCACTTCGCTTTCAAGGTTGACCTGCAATTCGCGAAGCGAGAGAATTCGCTTGATTCGCTCAAGCACCACTTCGGGCACCAGGGGCTTTTGGATATAGTCGAGGCCACCTTCCCTAAACACCCGGACCTCGGTCTCCCGGTCGCTGTCCGCGGTCAAGAACACCACCGGTAACTCGTTGCAATGCTTGATCTTACGAATCTCGGCCAGCAATTCGAAGCCGTTCTTGCCCGGCATGTGAACATCCAAAAGGGCAAGCGCAGGCAACTCCTTTGACAGGTAGTCCAACGCATCCTCGTAAGAGTTCGCCATCACGACGTCATACGTCGAACTGAGCATGTGCTCGGCGAACTTTAAATTCATTCGGTCATCGTCTACGATCAAGACCGTCTTTTTTTGCGAAACCAACATGTTAAATCCTCTTTACACTTCG
>NZ_CALEFV010000089.1 GCF_937877005.1 uncultured Fibrobacter sp.
AAGGGTTCACCCATTTTCTTGGCGGTTTCAAGCTTGATTTGCATAAGCCCGAGCGCCCCCGAATAGGCTCCGGACTGTTTACGGCCACGCGCATTGGGGTTCCCACGGCTTTCTTGCGCGACCACCGCCAAAATAAGCAACGGGTCCGTGACATAAGACCTCGAAATCTGCCAAAGCTGTTCCGTCAGCATTTCGCGCTGGTCTTCACTCAGGCGGCCTTTTGAAAGATAATCCAGCGCACGGCTGATCTTGACATAGTCAATCGTCCACTTTCCCCAAGCGCTCAGCTGTTCGAGCTCTCCGCGCAAAATGGACTCTTTAACGGCAAGTTCCCGGATTTCAGCCTGGCGCGCATGCCAGTGAGACACAAAAAGCCCCAACGCCCCGAAGCAAAGCACCAGGGCAATCGCAAACGTGAGCTTGGATATGCGAACGTTACTTTTCACGCCTTGTATTCTCTAGGTATTCCAAATAGCTCACCCAATCCTGAATGAGCCCGAAGGAACTGAGCCTTGTCGTATCTTGCACCACACCTAGCTTGCGGAGCGGCCCAATCGAAGATTCTAGCTTGTCGATTTCTTTAATGTAACGTTCCTTCTGGTTCTGAAGAGCAATGATTTGCGCCTGTTTGTCAGAAATTTCATGGCCCTGCGACGAGATGATTATGAACAAGGTAATCATCCACCCAAGAATCAGCGATATGAGCGCAACGGCGACACCCGAACTCACGGTAATGCCCGAGCGTAGCCCGTAATGCAGGCCGATTTGCTGCAGTTGCTTCTTGGTACCCGACTTCTTGTACGCCTTGCGGTTCTCGTAGACATCGAAGATGCTCAAATACTTCGAAAAATAATCGTGGAGTTCAGCCGATTCGAAAATCAGGATCAGCGCCGACTTTTGAGCTTTGACGCGGTTCAAGAGCTCCAGGAACACTTCAAGTTCAAGAAGTAGAAGCAGCCCGGGCCTTCGACGAGCATATCCAGCTTTTCCTTGACCGCCGACAGCTGCGGCAAGCCAAGCGAACCGGACAATGTAAGTTCCACATCGTTTCCGCGAGATTCCACCTGTATGTCAATCAAGTCTGACTTCATCGATTACCTCTTGGAAATTTTAACCGTCATGAGCACGGAGAATTCGGCCTCGCCCGCTAGATTCATTTTCCAGAACGGGAACACGCGAATACCTTGCAGGGCTTCCGGGGCGGCTTGCGCAGACGCTCCGAAAATCGGCGACACCAGAACAGAAGTTTTTTTCTCAAAGACAAGCTCGATTCTAGAAGTAGTCGTCTTGTCCGCAATTTCAAAAGAGCATGCATCCGGGAAAATGAGCGGGTCGCGGAAATTGAATTTGAGCGGGACGCCGTCAATCAAGATGTCCTTGTCCGTATGGCCGCAGGCGAGAAGCCCCGTGTCAAGCAAAGTCCCGAAGAAGCCCTTGATCGTTTCGGGAGAATTGTTCAAGAGCTTGTACTCGACCGAGAACTGCGAACCCGTAGACGAAAGTTCGAAATTCTTTTCGGCATGGATCGCGAAAGTCTGGCCGCCATGCACCAAATGCTGATCGGACAACAAGGCGATATCGGTACCCGCATCATGGCGCTTGATTTGGTAATCGTACGCGGCCGTCAACATCCCTTCGCGGTCAGACAGGATCTGGTCTAGCTTTTCGGCCTTGAGTTCCACGTTGGGAATCATGAAATCCAAAAAACCGACAGCCGGATTTCCGTCGTCACGCCAAGCCCCCAGTACACTATTTTCGGCATCCTTGGCATTCAAGATATTCAGAATGCCGCCGTCGCGATAATTCAGCAAGAAGGAGTACGAATGGTTTTCGGCCCAAATGCTCTTGTAGCCTTCAAGCATAAAGTCGGCAATATCCAGGCGGATTCCATCGAACGAGACGAGATCGGTCAGGCGGTTTGCGGCCTGCAGCAAAAAACGAGTGCCCCACCAACGGACCATCGGCGTACGCATGCCTTCGCTATCCTGCATGTCGCGGTAATAGATAGGCGACATGGCTGGCAAAAGCATTTCGAAGAAATCATCGCGTTCACGGCCCTTGAGCAACGCCGCGGCACGGCGGAACTGGGCCAAAAGCATTTTGTGAAGCAGGTTGACTTCGGGTCTAC
>NZ_CALEFV010000090.1 GCF_937877005.1 uncultured Fibrobacter sp.
GAATATAGGGGCGCATGGAAAAAATCCAAACAAGTCCCACCGTCAGGGAAAAGCAGAACGCGAGCAGGAGTAAGCGAAACAGGGCAAACATCGCCTATAAGATAGCAAAAAAAAAGAACCGGCGACACCTAAAAGGTATCGCCGGCCTTGAAAACCGATTCAAAATCAGATTAGTTTTCTTCCGGGTAGACAGAAACCTTCTGACGCTTTGCATCGAGGCGTTCGAACTTCACCTTGCCATCGACGAGAGAGAACAAGGTAAAGTCCTTGCCCATACCCACGTTGGTGCCCTTGTGGAAGTGAGAACCACGCTGACGAACGATGATGTTGCCAGCCTTGACGACTTCGCCCGCATACTTCTTAACACCAAGATACTTGGCGTTACTGTCGCGGCCGTTACGTACTGAACCTTGACCTTTCTTATGAGCCATGGATTAAACCTCCTTAGCCTTACGCAGAGAGTTCTTCTTGACCTTGGCGGGCTTCGGGAGACCCTGAGCAATCTTTTCCTTGCGAGTCAGAGGCACGTTCTGCACCTTCTGCTTGGCGAGGGCAGCCACGCGAGCGCGGTTGCGTTCGATAACCTTGGAGTCGACCTTTGCGGATTCTGCGCCGGAGCGAAGTTCCGTAACCAGCACCTCGGTATAGCCCTGACGATGACCGTTACGACGTTCGTAACGGGTACGGCGCTTCTTCTTGAAAACGATGATGGTGTCATACTTGCCATGGGCAAGGACTTCCACCTTCACGGAGGCGTCGTTCAGGACAGGGGTGCCGATTTGCACTTCTTTTCCTGCGAAAAGAAGAACGGACTTGAGCTCCAGTTCGGAACCAACAGCGGCATCGAGCGTGGGGACCTTGTAGGCCTTACCCAGTTCGACTTTATACTGGAAACCACCTGTTTCAACAATAGAATACATTTTTGTAATCCTTTTTTGGGTTGCTATTGGGACCCCAAATGTAGCAAAATTCGGAAAAATGTAAAGACAAAACCCCATTTTTTTCTAAATTTTAGCTCAAATTTTCATAAAGGACACTCGAATGAGCAAGATTATGAGCCTTGACGGCGACTGGCAGATGATTTGGGACACCGAAGATGCCGGCATTTCAAACCGTTGGTATGCAACTTATCCCCAAAATACAGAGACAGTTCATGTTCCCCATATCTGGGAACGCGCCTTTGACAAGCTTTTGATGTCGCAGGATTGCGCTTATTATTTCAAGAAATTCACTATCGACGACGAGAAGCAGGTCGCAAAGCGCATTTTCATCCGTTTTGAGAGAATCGCTTCGCACGCTACCGTGTGGCTCAACGGTAAATTACTCGGCACGCACTTCGGTGCGTACACGCCCTTCACGGTCGAACCACAAAAAGCCCTTAAATTCGGCGAAGAAAACACGCTCTGCGTACGCGTCGCCAACATGGGCGCCGCCAACAGCCGCATCGACTTCGGGCGCGAAAGCGCCGAAGGCGCGGACGACCGCTACGCCCACCCGAACGAAATGCCCGTTGGACTCCCCTGGAACCAGTACCCGTTCGGCGGAATTTTCGGACACGTGGACCTGATTCTCGGTACAGCAGCCTTCATTTCGGACGTCCGCATCGAACCCGATGCCGACCAGGAGCGCGTTGCCTGCGAAATTAGCTTCAATAATCCTCGCGGCTTCCAGACCAGGCTCCGCGTCCTCATGAAAAATCCTGACGGAGACGTGAGCGAGCTCTTTATTGGCAATATCAAGCTCGACAAGGAAAACGCCATGCAGCGCTACGTGTTCGAAATCAAGGAACAGAAGCGCGACAAGTACCAGTGGAGCCCCGAGCACCCGAATGTCTACGCCATAGAATTCCAGATGGAAATCAAGGCGGGCAAAGAAAAGGATGGCAAGGAAATCAAGCGTCCCGAATACGCCTTCCCCGTAGTGAAGACCTTCGGTTTCCGCAAGTTCGACTGCATCAAGGGTGACTACTACCTGAACGACCAAATTCTCAAAATCCAGGGTATCACCTACAACCAGCAATGGAGCGAAGGCGGACTCTGGACTCACGATAATCCGAAACTTGAGAAGGACCTCCAGGCAGTCAAGGCAGCCGGATTCAACACCATCCGCAGCTGCGGCGCACCCCTGACCGATGCAGCCCTCGATATTTGTGACAAGCTTGGCCTAATTGTTTTCCAGGAATTCCCGATCCACACGATGCGTTCCACGCCGCGCGGTCTCGAAATAGCAAAGAAACTTCTGAACGACCTCGTCAAGGAACAACACCACCACCCCAGCATTGGCGCCTGGGTGCTTGGTTCCGAAAACGGTTCCTTCCTGCTACAGAACGGCAACAAGATGCTGAACACCATCAGTCCGATGGACATGACGCGCCCCGTCATCAGCAACCTGAACAGCATCTACCTCGATAACGAAGGCAACTTCCGTAAGGACACGGGCAAGCTTCTTCCGGTGACGGTCGACAAGATTTCGACCTACTCGACGATGCGCCTAAACCCGAGAATGACTCCGAACGCCGCCTACACGCAATTCCTCGCCCACAGCTTTGATCGCGATGCGGAACCGCTTGCCGTTCCCGACGCGGGACTCGGCGACAGCGTATTCCAGGACGAAGAAGAGAATTTCTCCGCAGACATCAACAACAAGATGCTGGTGACGCTCAAGAACCATACGCTCCTGCCCGCCACGGCAACCAACATCGGTGGTCCCCGCAGCGCAAAGAACCAGAAATCCATCAAGAACTTCATCAAGCTCGTCGAAACCTTCGTCGAGAGCGACCTGTCTATCTGGAAGGACTACAAAAGCTTTGTCGCCGATGCAAACCGCATCGCGCTCAAGAGCAAACTCGACCAGATTTCCGCCTTGCAGAGCAATCCCCAGATTGCGGGCTTTTTCCTGGACCAGTGGTCCGACTGCGGAACCGATTTCTGTGGCATCTGTGACGAAAACCGCGTCAATAAGGGTTTCGACGAATTCACAAAGGAAATCACTGCGCCAAGCCGCGTCCTAGTGAGCGAACTGGAACACGTAGTCGAACCTCAGGGAGAAATCAGTTTCCAGATGACTCTCCTGAACAACAAGCGCTACGAAGACATCTCGGTCGAAGTCAAGCTCCTTGACGAAAAGGGCAAGGAAATCTCGAGCCAGACCATTACGCCCGAAGAACACACCGGTAGGACCAGCCTTACGCAGATGGGCATCTGCACAGTCATGGCCCCGAGAAATCAGGGCACGTACCAGCTGCAGATTACGCTGATCGACGACGGCAAGCCAATTCACGTAACGGCCGAAGATATCATCGTGATCGACCATGTCGACACGAAGGACTCCATGAAGAAGGTCTGCTTCCTTGACAACAGCGAAGAATCCAGCGACGCTCTCGCCGCACTGACCGGCCCCGAACAGATCATATTTACCGCGAACCTGAGTTCCTGGCCCGACGAAATTCTCGACAAGCTTGTGGATGTCGTCAAGAACCAGGGAAAGACCCTACTGCTTTCGGACTTGACACAGGAAGACATCGATTACCTGAACCAGAGTCATCAATTCGACTGCAATATCGAATCTCACTGGAGCACTGGCGCAAACGGTCTCAGCCTGCACTATCTGCCCAAAGATTCTGGCATCGCCTCTGTCTTTGGCGACACGAAGGTCCTGGACCAGAACGCAGCGGCAATCATGCCAAGCATTTCGCTAAACGAGCTCCCCGGCGCAACGGTATTTGCCCGTTCCGTCACCCTGAAGGACGAAGAACTCTATACTGGCGCAGACCTGCAGCTCTACCCCTTCGGCAAGGGCAAGATCATGTTCAACCAGTTCAACGTCTTTGAAGGACTCGAAACGAACGCTCTTGCAGACAAACTATTCAATGCCATTGTCGGCTTGCTGTAAGAGAGCTCAACATATAAAAAAGACTCGGCACGTCCCCGAGAGAGAAGGATGGCGCCGAGTCTAAACACCCAAGTCCGATACCCTGCGACTACCCATCTATGTCGCGGGTAAAAACAAACCTGTATTATTAAAATATACTCCGATGTGATATAAATCAAGTTTCTATATTGTAAAATCATGAACAACGCTACGATTTCATATTCCAACTTGGAACAATATTCCGATTTTTTGGCCCAGAATGCCAAAAAATCAAGCAAAAATCTCCGCACCCTCTCGGGCGAAAAGCGCAGCGCGGTACTGAACCATGTTGCCCAGATTTTACGTGAACGCAAGCCGGAAATTCTTGCTGCCAATAAAAAGGACCTCGAAGCCGCTGCCGGAAAGCTCGACGACTCGAAAATGGACCGCCTGACATTGAACGACGCCCGCATCGAGGCCATGGCCAAGGGTGCCGAAGAAATCGCCGCGTTCACCGACCCGCTGAACCGCGTGCTCGAAAGCCGCGAACTGAAGAACGGCATCAAGATTAGCCGCGTGGCAGTACCTATCGGCGCCGTATTCTTCATTTTCGAAAGCCGCCCGAACGTGACCATCGATGGCGCCTGCCTCTGCTTCAAGGCGGGCAATGCCGTGATTCTGCGCGGCGGCAAGGAATCTCTGAATTCCGCCAAGTGCCTCGCCAGCATTTTCCACGAAGCCCTCGCCGAAGAAGGCATCGACCAAGACGCCGTGCAGCTCGTGACCGAAACAAGCCATGACCTGGTGGGCATGCTCCTGCAGCGTAACGACTGTCTCGACCTCGTCATTCCCCGCGGAGGCGAGCGCCTGATCCGTGCGGTTGTGGAACAGAGCAAGATTCCCGTGATTAAGCACTTCAACGGCATCTGCCACGTGTATGTCGATAAGTCCGCCGATATGGACAAGGCCGTAAACATTTTGATTAACGCCAAGACGCAGCGTACGGGCGTGTGCAACGCCATGGAATGCGTGATTATCGACCGCCATATTGACGCGGCAACCATCAAGAAACTCATTGATTGCCTCGCCGACCGTGGCGTAGAACTCTTTGGCGATCACGACGCCCAGAGCCACGACAGCCGAATCAAGGACATCGGTGATGACAGCAATTACCACCACGAATATTTGGCCCTGAAGGCAAGCGTGAAGTTCGTGGATAACGTGGCCGAAGCCTGCGACCACATCGAAAAGAACAGCAGCCGCCACACCGAAGCCGTGGTTGCCGAAGACGCAAGCGTGCAGGATTACTTTGTCGCGAACGTGGACAGCAGCAGCGTGATGGTGAACGCGAGCACCCGCTTTGCCGACGGTGGCGAATACGGCCTCGGCGCCGAAGTGGGCATCTCTACCGACAAGCTGCATGCGCGCGGCCCGATGGGAGTAGAAAGCCTCTGCAGCTACAAATGGATTTTGCGCGGAAACGGCCAGGTGCGTAGCTAGTAATTAAACAAATAGCAAGATGATTATCAGCAATGAACAATAAATGGTCATTTTTTTTCTGTGTACTGATTGCGCTTCTTTTTAATGCCTGTGGTGGGGACTCCGGTTCTTCAGCAGAGGATTCTTCCAACATTTCTAGTTCCTCCGAAATGGGATTCGATTCATGGTGTAACGAAAGATTCGGAATTTCTGAAACCGATCCATGGACAGATTCACTACCTGGCAATGATTTCATCGCCAATCATATATGCGATGAACTTAACGAGTATATGAGTCTCATGCTGGCATTCTATGCGCGATGCACTTCTGCTGAGTACTACCAGGGGCATTACAGCATAGAAATCGTCACAGAACAGCGCTATATGCACATTCGTGCCAAAGTTTCGAATTGTTCGTATGTGCTAGAAAGCGATGGAGATCTTTCTCCCATGATAACAAACTATGGAGAGAAGTCCCTCGAATCATGTATCTGCAAGGTTGAAAACGATAAAGCATATTACCGTAACGTCATCCCGAAAATTTCCGAAGAAGAATCATCGAGTTCCGTTCCTGAATCGTCAAGCAGTTCTTCATTAAAAGAATCATCCTCATCAATTTATTCATCGTCTGCACAAGAATCCAGTTCCTCTGAAGAATCTAGTTCAAGCGTCTGGATTCCGACTGTATTACCCGAAGGAAAATACAGTTGCAAGGAGTACGATTGCGTTGCAACCGACTACCTAAATCCAGATATAGAGTATGGAGAATTATTGGACTCCCGTGAAAACAAGGTTTATAGAACCGTAAAAATCTTTGACCAGGAATGGATGGCTCAAAACCTGGATTATCGATACGTTTTGAGTGAAACAGATTCCAACAGCTTTTGCTATAACGACAGCCTCGAATATTGTAAAAAATACGGAAGGCTTTATACATGGGCCGCCGCAATCGACAGCCTTTCCATGGAAAAAAACGGATATGGAACCTGTGGATTTCAGGCTCTCTGTAATTTTTCGGAAGACGAAAAGTTAAGAGGTATCTGCCCAGAAGGATATAGAATTCCCAACAAAACGGATTGGACTACTTTATTAGAATCTATTATGACTGACATTGAAGATAAAGGGTCATACGCTTACTATCATGGGGCGGCAACAAAATTAAGAGACCTGAAAACATGGGAAGAAAAGGATTTAGATGCAACCGATGAATTTGGTTTTTCAATGCTTTCCACTGGCCTAAAATACCAAGGCAATTATCAAGGAATCGACGCATATACAGCTTTTTGGAGTTTAGAAGAATCCCCTAAAAGCGGAACATTCGCTGGTTATTATGCGTACACCGCTATGAACGAAGAGCTTATCTGGTCAAATATTCTTTGGCATACATCAGAGAAAAATTCAGCACATCCCATTCGCTGCATAAAGGAATAAACATGAAATTCGAAGACCTAATTAAAGAGATTAAATTCGAAGTTGAAGTGGACGGCGTTGCACTTGCGCCGGCAATTGTGCAGGACGCAGACAAGGGCGACGTGCTGATGATGGCCTGGATGAACGAAGAAGCGCTGCGCCGCACGCACGAATGTGGCGAAATGGTGTTCTGGAGCCGTAGCCGCAAGGAATACTGGCACAAGGGCGACACCAGCGGTAACGTGATGACCGTCGTAGAATGGGCCGCCGACTGCGACTCTGACGCCTTGCTCTTCAAGGTGCGCATGCAGGGTCCGCAGGTGGCCTGCCACACAGGCGCTCGCAGCTGTTTCTTCAAGACGTGCGAAAAGTAAGACAATCAGGTGAAATGTAAGCGGCTTTGCCGCAATGTGTAACTTGTAGTGTGCGATGTGTGATGGGAAACTTCACATTCCACACCAATAACAGGTGGTTAGCAGTATGAAAAAAATTCTCGCGCTGTTGCTCACAATGGCGATTTCAGCAATCGCCCAAGACCGTCACCAAATGGGTAGCAACTATTACGCCTACCCCACTCCCACCGCAAAATACACCAAGGCTCCCGCCGGCTACAAGCCGTTTTACCTGAGCCATTACGGCAGACACGGCAGTCGCTTTCACCAGCCCGCCGACCATTACCACGCCCTGTATAACACGCTTGCGAAGGCCGATTCCTTAGGCAAACTCACGGACCTCGGCAAGAGTCTGCTTGAACGCGCCAAGTACCTGGACGAATACGCCGCGCCGCGGGCAGGAGACCTGACACAACTGGGCGTGGCACAGCACCAGGGAATCGCGAAGCGCATGGTGAAGAACTTCCCTGAAATTTTCAAGAACGACGCCTACGTAGAAGCTTACGCCAGCACCAGTGTGCGCTGCGTGGTGAGCATGGCCGCGTTCCTCGAAGAATTGCATGCGCAAAAGCCCAAGGTCGAAATTCATCAGGAATCGGGCAAGTACCTGATGAGCTTCATCAGCCCGCTCGACTTCGGAAAAATCATCGGTGAATCGAACACTCCCGCCTGGCAAAAAGAAAACGAAAAACTCTACAGCCACGTGAATCCGACTCGCATGATGCGCACGATTTTCAATGATTCCAACTACATTCAGAAGAATGTAGACGCAGGCGACCTTTTCAGCAAGATTTACGAAATCGGCAACAGCCTGCAAGGGAGCCCCGAAATCGAGTTCAGCTTTGACGACCTGTGGACCGAAGAAGACCTTACCGCCCGCTGGCATGCACAGAACGCCTGGTGGTACAGCGTTCTCGGCAACAATCCATTCGCCAAGAAGCAGGGGCTCGAAAATGCAAGGCCACTCCTGAAGAACGTTCTTGAAATTGCAGACAAGGTA
>NZ_CALEFV010000091.1 GCF_937877005.1 uncultured Fibrobacter sp.
GATAAAGCATCAAATCACTTTATCGGTAACCACGCGCCACTCGCCCGGTTTTAAACCACCCAAGGGAATATTACCGATTTGAACGCGAATCAGGCGAAGCGTCGGGAACCCCACCGCCGCTGTCATGTGACGCACTTGGCGGTTTTTACCCTCGATGAGCGTGAGTCGCACCCAGCTCGTGGGGATATTCGCCCTAAAACGCACCGGCGGATTGCGGGACCAAAGCCAATCCGGCTCTTCCGCCATTTCTGCCTTGCAGGGTTTGGTATGGTAGCCCTTGATATCGACACCCTTGGCAAGCTTGCGCACCGCCTCTTCGGTAATCTGGCCATCCACTTGCGCCAAGTAGGTTCGCGGGTGCTCAAACTTCGGATCCAGCAGTTTTTTGATCAGTTTGCCATTATCCGTCAACAAAAGCGCACCCTCGCTGTCGTGATCCAAGCGCCCTGCTGCATACACCCCCGGCGGGAACCCGAAGGTATCGAGCGCTGCATGGCCCGACTCCGGCGTGAACTGGCTTAAAACGCCGAAAGGCTTGTTAAAGAGAATAACCGAGGACATCACTGCAAAGGTAGAAAATAGTTGGTAGAGCTTAGTTGGTAGAGCTTAGTTGGTAGAGCTTAGTTGGTAGAACTTAGAAGAATCATCTAAGCTCTAAATTCTAATTGCTATATTATCTCACATGAAAATTCTTGTTACTGGTGCAGCAGGTTTTATTGGCTCCAAGCTCATGTTCATGCTTGCGGAACGCGGCGACGAAGTAGTGGGCCTCGACAATATTAACGACTATTACGATGTACGCCTCAAGTACGGTCGACTCCGCGAAGGCGGCATTGAACAGCCCGGCGACAACTTCGCCTACGGCGCCATGGTGCAAAGCACCAAGTACAAGAACTGCCGATTTGTAAAGATGGGCATCGACGACAAGGAGCCGCTGGACAAACTCTTTGCCGAAGAAAAATTCGACAAGGTCGTGAACCTCGCCGCACAGGCGGGCGTGCGCTACTCTATTACGAACCCGTATGCCTACCTGCAAAGTAATTTGGTCGGATTCCTGAACATTCTGGAAGCCTGCCGCCACAACCAAGTCAAGTACCTGGTGTTCGCCTCGTCCAGCTCCGTGTACGGTCTCAACAGCAAGGTGGTCAAAGGCAGTGACGGTGTGATCCGTGAGGATGTATATAAGGTGGGAGGACTTTATGGTCCTGCCCTCGAAAAGATAATCGCCGAGCTGGAAAAGGCTGCCCTGGTAGCTGAAAACCAGACTCAGAAGGATTATATCGCAGACCTCGTGGCTTACTACAGGACCGGAGACCTCAAGCTATGGGACGAGTATAACATCAAGTGGGTGAACGATACCCTCGGAACAGTGGATTTCGTGAACGGATTCGTCGAGGACTATAACGACCCTCTCGGACGCAAGGCTACATGGGAAGGCCTTGTGAACTTCAAGGACAGCGAAGCTTCACGCAGGGCTGAACTTATCAGCGCCAACGCACAGTGGTTCGAGGACAACTCTCCTGTAGACCAGCGCTTCAAGAAGAAGGAAGTGAAGGGCGTGACAGCCAAGGTCATCAATGTGGCTGTGCTTGCAGGCGACTGCTATCCTGCCGCTCCTATCGGCATCAACCTTCCTAACGCAGACTGGATCCGCCGTGAACACGGATCGAAGTCAGTGACGATCGCTAACCTTACCGCAGCATATTCAAAGGCTGCCCAGGAGTCTCCGAAGAACCTCCTCGGGGAATTCGCATGGTCTGAGGAAGACATCGCCTTCGAGAAGAAGTACGGCGACCTTACCAATG
>NZ_CALEFV010000092.1 GCF_937877005.1 uncultured Fibrobacter sp.
AGCCTCGCCCTATGCAGCGGCACAGGGACAAAATAAAGCGGTTGCGGAAGCAGCGCAAGTTCCTGCCCCACTACTCCATCGCGAACCGCCGTCGAATGGATAACCAAATAAGTCGCCATACCGGGAACGCTCTTGTACTTCAAGGCATGGACAAGCCGGCGACTCAGCGGACGCATCGGAAAAAGACAGTAGGTATCCGGATTCGGGAACGAATAAGCCTGCGACTCCCTAACGAGGGCTCGAATACAGTCAGGACATAGCCACGGGTCCAATCTTTCGGACGCATGACCGCATCCAAGACACTGCATTCCAAAAACGAACTCCCCCACCCCACGGCCAACTTTCTTGATCCATTCCATCTAGGCTCCACGGGGCCCCATGGGTCCCCCATCTATACACGATTTTTTTGTGCAAAAAAAGCCTAGGCACAAGACAAAAATTAGTGGCGGCGCCCCTGGAAACGCAGGCAGAGCAAAAAACCCACCAGCACCATGCAGGTCAGCGCAAAGGACCCACCATAAGAAAGGAACGGCAGCGGAAGTCCTGTCACGGGCATCAGACCTATCGTCATGGCGATATTGACCAGAATGTGGAACAGGAAAATCGTCGAGGCGCCCATCACCATCAGGGTCACGAACGAATCCGAAGACTGCTTGCATATGGACGTTGCACGCCAAAGGAACAATGCATAAAGCGTCAAGACGACAGCGCACCCCACAAAGCCGAACTGCTCTCCCAGCACGCTAAAGATGAAGTCCGTATGTTCTTCGGGCAAGAAAGCGAGGTTCGTCTGCGTGCCGTTACCAAAACCCTTACCGGTAAGGCCTCCGGAACCAATGGCCGTCAGCGACTGCAACACCTGATAGCCATCACCCAGGGGATCGCTCATCGGATCCAGGAACGTATTTACGCGCTTCTGCTGGTGCGGTTCCAGCATGTTCCACACCATGGAACTCGCGTATCCGGCCAGGATGTTCGTCATCAGGAAAAAGCCCGTCAGCACCTTCGGTAGATGGCGGCGAACCAAAGCAAAGACGACTGCGCAAATAAGGATTCCCCAAAGCACCTCGAAACCGATAGCCTGCGAGTGCGACAACAACACCGACAGCACCGGACTTACAACCAGGAACATGTCCGTCAGGGTCAATCCAGCAAAGAAGAACCCTACCATCGTCACCGCAATAAACACGAGTGCCGTACTCAGGTCCGGCTGTTTCAAAACTAGGGCAAAGGGTACGATAAACAAGAAGAACGGAACGACAAAGCTCTTTATCTTGTACAGGCTTACCGGATGTTTCGAAAGCCAGTACGAAATGGTTAGCAGGTAAGCAATCTTTGCAAATTCGGATGGTTGCAACTTGAAAACACCGAAATCAATCCAGCGACCCGCCCCCTTCGTCACGTCACCAGCCGAAGAAAGGACCACGCAAAGCAGCAATAGGGAAATGACATACAGCGGCACCGCACTCCGCTTCAGCCAATCAATCCGCACAAAAATAAGAGCTACAGCAAAACCGATACCGCAAAGGAAATAAACAATCTGCTTGAACCAGAACTTGTCCAAAATCGATATATCCTCGGCAATGGTTGCCGAATACACCAAAGTAACGCCGCACGCCATCAGCGCAATCGTCAGCACAATGAAAAGCCAGTCAAATTTCAGGGACTGATCCAAAAAGCGTCCAGATTTCATTCTGTGGCCTCCCCATCCCTTTCCTTGTTAGCAAAATAGGCTTCCATCACCTTTCTCGCAATCGGGCCCGAAACGGAACCGCCACCACCGGCAGCTTCCATAATCACGGCCACGGCAATTTCCGGGTCATAAAGCGGCGCGACCGCAGCATACCAAGCGTGAGTCTTTTCGCCCTTCTTCCATTCTCCTGAACCGGTCTTTGCACCCACGCGAATTCCCGGGATAGCCCCGCGCTTGCCCGTTCCTCCGGGATGGTTCACAACGGAATCCATCGCGGCAAGCAGAATACGATGCGTGTAAGGTTTCATGTTCCCGAGCCTTATGATTTCCGGTTCGTAGCGACGAACCACGTTACCGCGGCTATCACGCAGTTCCTTCATAAAATGCGGACGGTACACCCCCTTTCCCGTCGCAAGAGAACCGATCAAGGTTGCCTGTTGCAACGGAGTCACAATCTGTCCCTGACCGATAGAAAGATTCAGAATCAGGCCACGGGCCCACCGCCAGCCCAGACGCTTGTTGCGCGCATTAAAGGAAACGGAATCCGGGAGCCACCCTCCCTTTTCACCGGGAATATCGATACCCAGGGGTTGCTCGCCCAGACCAAAGCGGCGGCCAAACTCGTTGATACGCGCCATGTCGATATCGAGACCAGCCTGGTAAAAGAACACATCGCAGCTAAGGCGTATCGCATTGACCACGTTCAAGCTTCCGTGAGAGCCCCAGCACTTCTGGTAGCGGGCTCCGTACTGGTATCCCCCCGTGCAGGGTTTCGGATAGAACTTGTTTTCGGTAAGGATTCCATTTTCAAGACCCGCACCCGCCGTCACCAACTTAAAGACGGAAGCCGGGGGATACGTACCCGAAATGGCGCGGTTCGTAAGCGGCCTCATGGAATCAAGAGCCACGTGAGCCCAGCCCTTGTTTCGCTCACGCTTCTTGAGCGAGAAAATGTTCGGATCCAGCCGCGGAGAAGAAACCATCGCGAGGATTTCTCCATTCCTAGGATCAATAGCCACAAGAGCGCCCTTCGCGCTATCGGGAATCGCTTCTTCGGCAACCTTTTGCAGACGCAGATCGATCGTCGAAACCAGACGAAGGCCCGGAACCGGATCCGTTCCCTCGATTCCCTCTACCAGACCAACTTCACGACCCGAGGCGTTCACCTCGACAAGCTTCATGCCATTCTTGCCCCGGAACTCCTTGTCCCTGGCCTCGGTGCGGACCTGGGCCCAGGTTTCGGTGCTGATCCAGCCGTAGCTTTCGGCGGCGAACCGGCGGTTCAGGCCCGGTGCCCGGTTTTTGGCGATGAGGGCGGCTTCGATGGGAATGGTGCCGGAGCCGCAGAAGGGGTCCCAGAAAAATTCCCGGCCCCGGTAGCGGGTCAGCTGGATCATACCGGCGGCGAGGGTTTCGTGGAGCGGCGCATCGTTGCCGATGGCCCGGTAGCCCCGCTTGTGCAGGCCCTGTCCGGAGGTGTCCAGGGACAGGGTCACCTGGTCATTGAGGATGGTAAAGTGGAGCTGGAACTTGATGCCCGTCTCGGGGAGCCAGGAGGTGCCGTATTTTTCGCCCAGACGGCGGGAGGCGGCCTTTTTGACGATGGCCTGGCAGTCGGGCACGCTCATCAGCTGGGAGTTCAGGCAGTGACCCTTCACAGGGAAAGCAC
>NZ_CALEFV010000093.1 GCF_937877005.1 uncultured Fibrobacter sp.
TGTCAATGTTGCAAACTTTTTCGACTTCTCCAATCTTGGTGGGCAAAATGTATACGCGCTTGCCCTTTTCCGCCTTCTTGTCGACGGCCATGGCATCCCATGCGGCTTCGGTGTCGATTTCGTAATTCTTCGGGAAACCAAGATCGTCCAGGAGCTTGTTCTGCCTAGCTTCGTCGGTAGCGGACATCTTGTTTAGAAGGACGGCCGCTCTTGCGGCGACTCGCATGCCGAGCGAAACGGCGATGCCATGCGTGAACTTCTCGTAGTGCGTCAGGTTCTCTATGGCATGTCCGAATGTGTGACCGTAATTCAATATGGCGCGCAGCCCCGCTTCTTTTTCGTCGATGCCGACGACTTCGGCCTTGATGGCGCAGCTGCGGTAAATGAGGTGTTTCAGAACATCGTAGTTGTGGGCCTTGATTTGATCGACGTTTTCTTCCATGTAGCGGAAGAATTCCTCGTCGTAGATCACGCCGTACTTTACGATTTCGGCAAGGCCCGCCAGGTATTCTGTTTCGGGCAAGGTGCTGAGCACCGCGAGATCGCAGACCACAGCTTTCGGCTGGTAGAATGCACCGATCATATTCTTGCCTTCGGGATGGTTCACGGCAACCTTTCCGCCCACGGAGCTGTCGACCATGCTAAGGAGCGTCGTCGGGAACTGGATAAACGGAATGCCGCGCTGGTAGGTGGCTGCGCCAAAACCAGCCATGTCGCCGACAACGCCTCCGCTGAACTGCAACAGGCAGCTTTTGCGGGTGTAACCGCGGTGGAGCATAAAGCTGAACAGCTGGTTCAGGTTGTGTAGGGTCTTGTTCTTTTCTCCGGCCTGGAATTTGAAAATCGGGCAACGTCCTGCCTGTCCTCTCAGTTCGTTCAGCATCTTGGGCTGTAGCTTGGCGATATTCGTATCGGTACAGACCAGAAACTCGTGAGTCGGGGCAAGCTTCAGGCACTCGAGCAGTACGCCCGAATCGGGAACGATGTTCTTGCCGATAAAGATGGGATAGCGTCCGCCGCTGCTTGGGCAAACATCGAGAGCGTGGTTGTTCCAGAAATTCAGGATGAACAGGATTCGCTCGATCACGTGGTCTTCTGTGTATTCGTCGGAACTTTCGACGCTGAAGTCGGCATGCGCGTAATTCTTTTCGCGTTCCTTGAGCATAGCCTTGATCTTTTCGAGGCGTTCTTCATCACTCAGGTTGGCAAGCAATGGGCGTGTGTTCTTGCGGCCGATGCGTTCCGAGAGTACTTCGGGCTTTGCCCACAGGCGAATGATGATGCCGTTTTCGCGGATGACTTTTAGGTTATCCGGTTGCGTGAGTGCGCCACCGCCCAAGGAAATAATGTGAGGTGTTTCCTTCTTTGCAAATTCGGCAACGACCTCGCGTTCCATTTCGCGGAACTTGGCTTCGCCGTCTTGTTCAAAGATTTCGCTGATGGTCTTTCCTGCGCGTTCGACGATAACGGCGTCGGTATCCACGTAGGGGCGGTTCAGCCGTTCTGCCAGGGCGCGTCCGGTGCGGGATTTTCCACTTGCCATGAATCCGGTGAAAAAGATGTGCTTGTTCATGTTAGCCCTGCATTCCTTTGCGCATAATCTGTGCGAGTTCGTCGTTCGTCTTGTTCCTGGTTTCTTCGGGGAACCACTTTCTAAAGCTTTCAATGCCTTGGTGCACCAGCATCCCTTCGCCGTTCACGATTTTGCAGCCTTTGGCTTCTGCCATCTGCAACAGCTTTGTCTTTGGCGGGGTGTAGACAATGTCCATCACGGCTTGGCCTTGGCGCAAGGATTCTTCGGTAAGGGGTGACTGATCTTCGTTTGGGGTCATGCCCACGGAGGTTGCATTGATGATGATTTCAATATCCTTGGACACGGCAGGGAATTCATCGAACGTGGCGACTTGGACCTGGGGCACCTTGCCGTTAAAGAACTGGTTCAGGCTGTCGGCGAGTGCAGTCCCTTTTTCGCGGTTGCGGCACACGATGGTAAGCCTGTTCTGCATTTCGGCGAGTGTATAGGCGATTGCTTTTGCTGCTCCGCCGTTTCCAAGGAGCGCGACCGATCTTTCGCTGACATCGACACCATGTTCTTCTAGGTTGTGGATGCAACCGTAGGGGTCCGTGGTTGTGCCGCACAGGGTGCCGCCCACAACGCCGTCTTTCCAGTACAGCGTATTGACGCTGCCGGTAAACTTCGAAATGTCCGAAAGTTCGTCTACAAGGTCCATCACGGGTGTCTTGTAGGGAATCGTGACATTTGCCCCGCGGAACTTCATGGCCCTAAAACCTTTGATGGCGTCTGCCAAATTTTCGGGTTCCGGGGCGTAGGGTAAATAGGCCGCATTGATGCCTAATGCTTCAAAAAGGGCATTGTGCATCAAGGGCGACTTGCTGTGTCCAACAGGATGACCGAAAATGCAAAGAGACTCGGTCTTTCCATTCAATTTTAACTGGCTCAAAAAAACCTCTTTTTTACAATATAAAGATATATAAAATTAATCCTACAACACTACTCTAATTACGTAACTTTTGCTAAATTTGGCGCCTATGAATCCGAATGGCGCCATTATTGTTCAGAGTAATATGGAAATCATGGTGGAGGTCGATGCCCCCACCTACGAAGCGGCTCGCGACGCGATAGCTCCCTTTACCGAGCTGGTCAAGAGTCCCGAGCACTTGCACACATACAAGATTAGTCCCCTCAGCCTGTGGAACGCCGCTTCGACAGGACTTCGTGCACCGGAAGTTCTGGAACGTCTTGAAAGCCAGAGCCGCTTCCCGATTCCTGAAACCGTAGTTACCGAAATTCAGGACTACATGGACCGCTATGGTCTGTTGCGCCTAAAAAAAGAAGATGGCAAGCTGATTGTCGAGTCCGACGACAAGTACATGTTCACCGAAATTTGCCACCTCAAGGAAGTCGAACCGTATATTTTACAATTTATCGATGACCTGCATGCCGAAGTGGACCCTGAACGCCGTGGCCATTTGAAGATGGCTCTTACCAATGCTGGGTTCCCGGTCGAAGATTTGGCGGGTTATACCGTGGGCGATCCCTTGCCGATTCATCTGCGCGAAACGACTCTCTCCGGAAAGAAGTTTGACCTTCGCGACTACCAGAAGGAAGCCGCCCAGGTTTTCTATGCGAGTGGCTCCGAAAAGGGCGGCTCAGGTGTGATTGTGCTGCCTTGCGGTTCGGGTAAGACCGTGATTGGCCTTGCCACGATGGCTTTGGTGCAAACAAAGACCTTGATTTTGACGCCGAATATTTCTGCCTCCCGTCAGTGGATTCGCGAAATTTGCGACAAGACGGATTTGACGCTTGACCAGGTGAAGGAATACTCCGGCGAAGTCAAGGAAATTGGCCCCGTGACGGTGGCGACTTACCAGATTCTGACGCAGCGCAAGCGCGTGAAGAAAGCGGAAGATGAAAAGACCGATTCGGATCTTGACGATTTAACTGAGGAAGAAGTCAAGAAGGAACTCGCGAATTTCCCGCTATTCAGTGAGCAGAAGTGGGGCCTCATGATTTACGACGAAGTGCACCTGTTGCCGGCTCCGGTGTTCCGCCTGAGTACCGAAATGCAGGCCACTCGCCGCCTGGGCCTTACCGCAACGCTTGTTCGCGAAGACCACAAGGAAACCGAAGTGTTCAGCTTGATTGGTCCCAAAAAGTACGACATTCCGTGGCGCATTCTTGAGGCTCAGGGCTGGATTGCAACTGCCGACTGTAATGAGATTCGCATTCCGATGGAAGCGGAACTCAAGATGAAGTATGCGCTTGCGCCTGTCCGTGAAAAGATTACGCTCGCTTCGACGAATCCCGAAAAGACGGACATCGTAGAACGTCTGCTCAAGTATTTTGACAAGCCCGACGACCGCGTGCTGATTATCGGCCAGTACATCGGTCAGCTTGAAGCCCTTTCCGATGACTTGAAGATTCCGCTGATTACCGGAAAGACTCCGAATAAGGACCGTGAGAAACTTTATGCTGCTTTCCGCAACGGTGAACTCAAGAATCTTATGGTGTCGAAAGTCGGCAACTTCGCTATTGACTTGCCGGATGCCAATGTGCTTATCCAGATTTCGGGAACCTTCGGTAGCCGTCAGGAAGAAGCCCAGCGTCTCGGCCGCGTGCTTCGTCCCAAGAGCGACGGCGGAGCAGCGCACTTCTACAGCATCGTGACGCAGGATTCCAAGGAACAGGAATTTGCGATGAACCGCCAGCTGTTCCTTACGGAACAGGGATATGCCTACAAAATCATTAAAAGAGGAGATTGGGACATCCTCGCCCGAACTCCAGAGGAATTAGCTGCTAGAAAATAAATGAAAAAAAATCCCGCTCGTCGAGTGGGATTTTTCATATCTAGTATAAAAGTAATTCCGCATTGTTATAATTTTAGTTACCTTTGTGAAAGTAACTAACCTGTGGGGAATTGTAAAATGAAAAGTCTATCTATTCGTGGCTTTGCTGCAGTGAGTCTTGTAGCAGCGTTTATGTTTTTTGGATGCTCTGACGATTCTTCTCCTGTTGTGACGGATGATGAGACTGGTGCCTTGTCGTCTTCGGATGATTCTGTGGTTGAATCTAGCAGTTCTTCTAAGAAAGTTTCAAGCAGTTCTGCTGAGGAAAAGTCGTCTAGTTCTTCGAAGAAAACGAAAAAATCGTCCAGTAGCACAGTAGAGGATGATGAAACAGATTCTAGTAGTTCTCTTGAAAAATCCAGTAGCAGTGAATTGGTAATTGTTGTTCCTGATCAGAGCGACTTTACTATCACGGCCTCGGAGCTTGACTCTAGAGTGGCTGGCGATGAAGTTCGCTTCAAGGGAAAATTCATGTTGAATCTTCTCGGCGATTCTATCGTCATGGACAGCTCTTTAAACATCGCCTTTATCGGTATCGAATATATAGTCGCTAAGGGTAATGATGTCAATAACATGACTATTGCTCCTGTAGCTGTTAGCTCCAATCAGATTCTCTTGCCCACGCAGAATGCCATTGATCTGAACTCCACGAATTCTGCTCGCGTTTCTATCAGCTTGCTGGATCCGGGATTCACCGAATGCGGTACGTACAGCCTTATTATTACTGTGACGGCTACTTCCGGCGACATGGTTTTTCAGAGAACCGAAATCATTCCGTTTGAACGAGATGCTGCTGAATATTGTTGGGGCGAGTATTCATCATCATCTACCGTTCAGGTTAAAGAAATCCCGATGACAACTTGTCAGGTTGAACTTTCTACGAACGTGAATCCGGGACTTGATCTTGCCACTTGCACAGCTGTGCCTGCAGCAAGTGCTGCTACCGCAGATATCATCTTCGAAAAGGCTGGTGATGTGACGAATCCGGAACTTTCTGCAAAAAGTGGCTCGGGTCTTCTGTTTTCCCCAATTACCAATGGAGACCTTCCGCCGTACACCGACGATTACGAAGTGGATATCTGGCCGGAAGACATGAATGCGGATCGTTCTCCGGCAACGGCATACGTGAGCGACTTCAAGTTCAAGACTATTGATGCCGAACGACTGACGAACATGATTCAGAACTTCAACCAAATTTACGTCGCCAAGGCCCCAACCTACAATGCTGATACTGGTGAAGGCTTCTACGCCTTCGCAATTACCGATGCAACCGAAGGTAACCGTGGCGATTACACCTTTAAGGTCAAGATATACAAAGTACCCTAAAAATCAAAAAATCCCGCTCATTGAGCGGGATTTTTTCGAGCCACCCAGCAGATTTGAACTGCCGACCTGCTGATTACGAATCAGCTGCTCTACCAGCTGAGCTAGAGTGGCATGGTAGGCGCAAAATTAGTAATTGACGCTTCTTTTGTCAAGGTGCGCTGACAAGAGTATTTTTTTTTGCTATGATTGTGGCACAAATTTTAACATGGACTTTTAAAATGGCTAACGAATCGAATACCAATAATTCTGAAATCAAGGAATTTTTTGTCGCTCATGGCTCCAAGGTCGCTGTGGTCCTCGTGGCTATCATGGTTATCGTGGTGGGCGTGGTGCAGTTCCGCGATTATCGCAAGGCTGCCGCTGCCGAACAGGCCGAACTCCTCGGTAAGGGCATGACTTTCCTCTATGCCGATCAGAAGGACTCCGCCCTGGTGGAATTCGAATCCAAGATCAGTTCCGGCAAGCTGGATGGTGTGAGCCTAGCCAAGGCCGCCCTCTATGCGGGCAACATCAAGTACCAGTCCGGTGACTTTGACGGTGCCGCAGTCCTGTTCCAGAAGAGCCTCGACAATGCCGGTTCCGTTGCCCTGGTCCGTTCCGCTGCCATGCACGGTCTTGCTGCCGTCAAGATGGAAAAGGGTGACTATTCTGCCGCTGCCGGTCTTCTTGAAAAGTATATCGGCGAATTTGCCAAGCGTACGGGCGACCTGGAAGATCGCTTCCAGAAGGACGAACCGGTAGACGAGGTCCCGATGGTTGCCGATGCCATGTGGAAACTCACTCTCGTTTACGAACAGCTCGGTGCTGCCGACAAGGCCAAGAAGACGGCGGAACGCCTCCTCGAAGTCTATGGTGACAACCAGCTCTACGCCGACAAGGCCAAGAAGTTCCTGAACATCTAATTCGGATGGATTGAAATTTAGGGAAGGCCGGCTTATGCCGGCCTTCCTTGTTGTTAGCTCATTGCCATTTTCCAGGCGAATGCGTAAAGGGCGTAGTAGAAAAGAATTCCGACTATGTCGGTGCTCGAAAGGGGAGTCCCCCAGCGGAGAGCCTTTTTGCTTGGAATGAGACCGCAGAAAAGTCCCGCGATAAATCCGTAGGCGTGTCCGAGGATGTCGGCGTTCTCGCCGAGTCCAAGAAACACGGCGAGCGAAGCCGCGCCGCAGAGCGGCGCGAACCTGCGGAGCAGGCCGTGCGTTTCCTTGGGCATTAGTCGGAATTCTATGACCGAAAGACAGCCGATGGCCGCAAAAACGAAGGTGGAAAATCCGAGGGAACGGAAATCGGACTGTACCGTGAAGGAAACGCACAGGTTCGCGATAGCTGCTGCCACTGCGATGAAAGGAGCTAGCCGGAGCAACGGAATGCGGAAGGTAATCATGTTCATCACGATGTAGCCGCAGAGTAAATTCGACGCTAGGTGCCGTGTGTCGCCGTGCAAGGTCTGTGCCGTGAGCGCGCGCCACCATTCTCCTTTAAGGACCTTGCCGGCATCCGAGATTCCGCGTGAATGAAGATTTACTTTGCCTGAAAAATCGATTAGCGTGAATATCACGGGAGCAAGCAAAATCCAGAGCGGCTGCAAGCTAAATGTCAAGGGAATCGGCGGGTTTTCTTCTTTAGGCGGATTTTCCTTGCGGTAAAGAGCCAACTGTAGGCGTGCAAATTCTTCGTGCTCGGGCAAAACGAAAATCAAAAAAGGGCCTTCGATACTGCGCAAGAGCCGGTGAGAAATTCCTTGCGAAAGGAGTACCAGGCTGTCGTCGCGAATCTGGCGGAACGTGCCTTCGGACACGCACACGATTTCAGGGTATTCTGGCTCCTGTGCCTCGGGCGAATC
>NZ_CALEFV010000094.1 GCF_937877005.1 uncultured Fibrobacter sp.
AAGAGGTTAAAATGGCAACCGTTATCCGTCTCGCTCGTTTCGGCAAGCGTCACAACCCCATCTACCGCGCCGTGGTCATCGATTCCCGCAAGGCCCGCGACGATAGCTTTATTGAACAGGTCGGTTTCTACAACCCGAACCTGAAGACCCCGGACATCAAGTTCGATCAGGAAAAGGTTCTGAAGTGGCTCCAGACCGGCGCACAGCCGTCTGACACCGTCCGTAGCCTCCTCAAGAAGGTCGGCATCATGGACCTGTTCCACGAAATCCGCGCTGGCCGTTCTATCGAAGGCAAGACCGCTACTCCGCGCGCAGAAAAGGCCAAGAAGGCCAAGCTCGGTCCTAAGGCTCTCGCCAAGATCGAAGCTGAAAAGGCTGCCAAGGAAGCCGCCGCTGCTGAAGCTGCCGCTGCTGCCGAAGCACCGGCCGCTGAAGCTCCTGCTGCCGAAGCATAATTTTCGCTTGAAAAGAAACCTCGTGCCGACCACACAAATTGGCACGGGGCTTTTTTGTCTAGCTAAAGCCGCTTGAACCAAGGTAACCACCTTCCGCTGATTCAAAACCCCACTAAGTCTTTCATGTCTGAATCCGAAGAATACATCACCGTATGCCAGCTCATGCGCACGCATGGCGTTAAGGGATACATCAAGGCGATGCCGTTTACCCATGACCTCTCGCGTCATGAGAAACTCAAGGATGTGATGCTAAAGAAGACCAATGGTGAACAGGTACAATTGACTCTGGAAGATTCCAGGCTTGCAAACAATTTGTGGTTACTCAAGTTCAAGGGGTATGACACGCCGGAATCCTTAGTACACTTCGTCAACGCAGACGTAATGATTCCCGAATCGGAGAGGCTTCCCGCCCCCGAAGGAGAATATTACCTGGACGATCTGGAGGGTTTCCGCGTAAAACTGGAAGACGGTCGCGATGTAGGCGAAGTTCTTGAAGTCGAAGAACTGCCTACCGTGAACGCGTTTCACGTCAAGTTCGACGCAGCCTTCCAACGCGAATTTTCCGCGAAAACAATCCTCGCCCCCTGGATAGACGACTGCGTCTTGGACGTGGACGAAGATGGCAAGAACATCGTATTCAGCGCCGACTATTTAAAGAGCCTGTGCCCGGAGGAAAGGTGAAAATCGACTGCATCACCATTTTCCCCGAGATGTTCACGCCCATGAAGCAATCGATCATGGGGCGCGCCCAAAGCAAGGGACTGATGGAGTTCAACACCGTCTACCTGCGCGACTATGCCATCAACGACTACGGCCAGGTGGACGACGTGCCCTATGGCGGCGAACCGGGAATGGTCATCAGGCCGGAACCGCTCGCAAACGCTATTCGCAGCACGGGTGTCAAGGAAGATGGCGGTAAAGTCATCTACCTGACTGCAGACGGCGTTCCCTTTACCCACAAGATGGCCAAGGAACTTTCCAAGGAAAGCCACCTGGTACTGATCTGTGGGCACTACAAGGGAATCGACGACCGCATCCGCCAGTCCGAGGTCGACCTGGAAATTTCTATCGGCGATTTTGTCGTGAGCGGAGGGGAACTCCCCGCCATGCTCGTGACGGACGCCGTAGTAAGGCTCCTGGACGGAGCGCTCGGCAACAAGGAATCCGGCGAAACGGACTCCTTTGCGCAAGGCGTACTGGGATGGCCGGTCTATACCCGACCCGAAGTTTTTGAAGGAAAAAAGGTCCCCGAAGTGCTCCTTTCGGGTCATCACGCGAACATAAAAGCCTGGAGGCGCCAAGAATCGTTGAAAAGAACGCAAGAAAGACGCCCAGACATCTTTAAAAATCTTGAAGAAGATACTAAATTTGGCATCAAATAATAACGAGGTACACAAATGTCCCTGAACATTGAAGCAATCCACAACGAAAATTTGAAGACCGACCTTCCGGAACTCCGCGCCGGCGACACCGTCACCGTGAACGTGAAGGTGATCGAAGGCACCAAGGAACGTATCCAGCCGTTCAAGGGTGTTGTGATCCAGAAGAAGAACACCGGCATTTCCGCCACTCTTACCGTCCGCAAGATGAGCGGTAGCGTAGCCGTGGAGCGTATTTTCCCGCTCCACTCCCCCCGCATCGACTCCATCGAACTGGAACGTGCAGGTAAGGTCCGTCAGGCTCGCATCTACTACATGCGCGACCTCCGCGGTAAGGCAGCTCGTATCGACGAACGTCAGGCTTAATCAGCCGACAACTAGGGCGTTTATTCTCCTATGAATACGGGGAATTCAAATCAGCCTTCTCGTCAACAAATTATCCCGCCCACGCGACAAAGCGTGAAGGCGGGTTTTATTGTTTATTCCCCGAAAAGCGAAGAGCGGAGCATCGTCATACTCGAAGATGGCGAACTAACCGCACGCGAAACGACACCGCCCCACTCCACCGTTTTCACCATGCGTCCTGGAGACCTGGTCGGAGTCGCATCCATGCTCGAACGTGAACCGTTCAAGTATCAACTTTCGGCAAGCCAGGATTCCACGATCACCGTCGTGAACGAAGAATGCATGGAATCGGAACTCAAACGGCTTCCGCTATGGCTCCTTGCATTGATTCGTAACCTTTCGGCGAAGACTCACCAGCTCAAGCGATCAACAGTCTCCCCTCGCGTAGAGAACACACTAAAGAGTCTCGCGGAATACATGAGCCGAAAAACAAGCAAGGAGGAATACAACCTTGCAGAGCTCATTCGCGAATACAGTTTCTTGACGAAGGTGTCGACATCGGTTGCTCAAGAAGACATGAAGTCTCTGTTACGCAGGCACCTAATAAAGCTTTCGCAAAAAAACAATCGCATTTTCTGCACCATTATCGACCCGCAGTTACTCCATATTTTCGTCGATTATCTTGACACACCATGCGGCAGCACCTACGCTCCGTACAAATTAACACTCGAGCAGAAAAAGATACTCGTCCTCCTCTCTACCATGACGGCCGAACAATCCAAAACCGGCCCCGACTGGATATCCTTTATTCAAAAGACGATGCCCTACGCAGATGTATCCCTATGGATCCATCTGCTAAAACTCGAATGGTTCAGCGCCACTCCGAACAAGACGGACTACTTTGTCGTAAACGAATCAAAGGTAAATTACTTCCTCAAGGCGCTCCGTTACGAAACAAACATCAGAGGAGTTCTATGACGCTTGTAGAAGGAAACTTTCTGTTCCGCGAAGGCGACATGGGCAAGAACCTCTATGTCGTGCGCAGCGGCGAATTGCGCGGAACGAACACCGTCAATTCGATTGTGAACACCTATGGTCCCGGCGCTCTAGTTGGTGAAATGGGGCTTCTCAAGAACGAGCCTTGCGACGAGACCGTCATCGCAACGGAAGACTCCGAGCTTCTAGTCGTATCGCAGGAAGTCCTTAACGGGACTCTCGAAAAGGAACCCTCCTGGTTCAAGTCCATCATTCAGTTCCTGACAGGACGCCTCGCGATTGCACAAAGCAACAAGCACAAGAGCGACAAAATCAAGGCATTGCCGAGCCTTCTGTACGAACTAGTCGCCCAGGCCGACAACAGCGAAGATACGGTTTCAACAGATGAAGTCATCCACAGCGAACAGGCCCTATTCAATATCGCCGAAGGCGACATTCGGGAACTATTAAGTATTCTTGAGGACCTCGATATCATCAAGATGCAGGGCGACCGTCTTCGGGTAAAGAACCTCAATGTGGCAAGGCTCCTGTACGAATCGATCCGCTATCGGGCAATACACAAGAAGTCACCCCCACAAATCCTTTCCATGACCGACCAGATGGTTCTAAGCGCAGTCATCAAGACCGTGCAGCAGAGCAAGGAACCTCTCAAGAACGGAATCTTCACTGTCATGACGCCCGAACTGCTCCGCGTTTCACACCGGATACTCTACGGCGTGACCCTCACGACACGAACCATGTATCCCCTTCTACAGCGCAAGCTGCTCAACGCGCCCGACCCCGTCGCCGAGGAAAACATGCCGGAAATCGAAACCATTCCGTTTTTCTATGGCGACTTCGACACCATCCTAGACCTCATGGAACTCAACCGCATCTATCCGCTCCTGGACAAGAAACTGGTATAGCGCCTACGGCGCAGCGTGGGATGAGGAAGTGAAGTGTGAAATGTGGAATGAGAAAAGTGAAATTACACATCACACATTACACATTTTCTATATTTGGCGTTGTAAAACAACTAACCCCAAACAGGTAAAATTATGAAACTTTCTGCACTCCTCGTGACCCTTTCCTCCATCGCCGCCTTTGCACAGGAAGCAACCGAACAGCAGCCGAGCGCAATCGGCAGCTTTCTTCCGTTAATCCTCCTGTTCGTGGTGATGTGGCTTTTCTTCATCCGTCCGAAGAACAAGGAAATGAAGAAAATGGAAGAAATGCGCAAGGCTCTCAAGAAGGGCGACAAGGTGATCACCACCGCAGGCATTATCGGTACCGTCACGAGCATTGACGAAACCGGCACGACCATTACCGTACGCACCGGTTCTACCACCCTGATCGATTTCGAAAAGGCCGCTATCCTCCGCGTCATCAACGCCGAAGCTCCGGCCGAAAAGACCGAAGAAAAGAAGTAATCCATGGCTATTCTCGAAATTAGAACTTACGGCGATCCGGTGCTCCGCAAGAAATGCGAGCCCGTTACCGAGATTACCCCCGAGCTCCGTCAGCTTGCCAAGGACATGCTCGAAACCATGTACGACGCTCCTGGGTGCGGGCTTGCAGCCCCACAAATCGGAAAGAACATTCGTCTGGTCGTAATCGACACAGCCGTTCCTGGCGAAGAGGACCCCAAGCCCTACATCATGTTCAATCCCGAATGGGAAGCGGAACCTGACGCAAAGGTCGTGCAGTACGACGAAGGCTGCCTTTCTGTACCGGATATTTTTTGCAACGTGATGCGTCCCGACAAGGTTTGCGTCCGTTTCTTCGATATCAACGGCGAACCGCAGGAACTCCATGACTGCGACGGTCTCCTTGGTCGCTGCATCCAGCACGAAACAGATCACCTGAACGGGGACCTTTTCATCGACAAGATTTCGACTGCCGACCGCACCATGAATCAGTCCAAGCTGAGAAAAATGGCGAAGGAGACACAGGCGAAATTGAAGAAAAAATAAATTCCATCCCCGGCCTAAACTCATCATGCCCGCCATTGAGCGGGCATATCCTTTTAAAGCATTTATTATAATTGAATAGATGACTTTTAGACTTCCATACGCACTAGTTTTCGCAATTGGTTTCTCAATCGCATACGCAGACGGCGATTTTGATTTGCCCGATGACGTGCAGAATGCAGAAGTCGTGCGCTTCGTGCCTATAGAAGCAACCACAACCGCAAATGACACAATCCTTCAACCCGTTTTGGACAACAAGGATTCTGTCAAGTTCAAGGATAGACAAATTCCCAAAGAACTAAACCGTCCGTTACGGGTAGGTATCTTTACAGGAGTCAAGGAACTCTACTTTAAATATCAGGGCGAGACGGTCCATGTGACCGCCTCCAAGAACAAGGTCAAATTCGAAGCCGGTGGAAATTCCATCGAAGACATTTCTCGCGAATTCAATAGTGACGAAGGCGGATGCCTCGCTGTCGCCCCAGACACGAAAACGCTCGGCAGAGCGTGCTATCCCGGAAGCATCATGTTTCGCAGCACAAACGGAAAACTTGACGCCATCAATTCTGTCGATGTCGAAGATTACCTGAGAGGTGTCGTACCCTATGAAATTGGGAAGCTGGATAGTAGCCGTATCGAAGCATTAAAGGCGCAAGCCGTCGCTGCGCGCACATACGCCTACAAGCATTTCAACAGCCGAGAGGCAATGGGTTTCGATGTCTTCGCGGACACCAAGGACCAAGTTTACAAGGGACTTGAATCAGCTACCCCGCTCACCGACGCCGCAGTAAAGGCGACTGAAGGAGTCGTAATGACCTACGGCGGCGAGTTCATTATCGCCTACTACCATTCCACCTGCGGCGGCATTACCGAAACACTCGCCACCTGGAACCGCGCCGACCTTCCTTACCTGAAATCCGTCGAGGACCTGCGTCCCAACGGAAAACCCTGGTGTGACGAATCCAGCTACATCAAGTGGGAACGCCGTTTTGCCGACAAGGAAATCGTGCAGTTGTTCAGGGCGAATGCAACCGAAGCCAAGGCCGCGTTCAGCACTTCTGGCGGAAAGGATTTCAAGAAGATCAAATCCATCAAGATTAAGGACAAATTAAAGAGTGGTCGAATCATGACGCTCCGTATCGAAACCGACAAGGGATATTTCGACGTAATGACCGATAGAACACGCTGGTTATTCAAGAAGACAGGGTCAATCCTCCCCTCTTCCTTCTTCGATATCAAGAAAGACGGCAAGGAATGGGTGCTTACCGGAACGGGTTTCGGGCATGGAGTCGGCATGTGCCAAATGGGTGTTCGAGCCCGAGCACAGGCAGGGCAGAGCTATCAAGAAATCCTGAGCCATTACTACCAGGGAATCACCCTGGAAAAGTTCGAACGGTAACGCAATGATTAGCAACAACAAAAAGCCGCTACTCGTTGTGATTAGCCAAGGGTGCGCAGCCAATTTCGGTGATGGCGAAAAAATTGCAAGGATATTTTCAGACGACTACCGGGTTACATTCGGAATGCGCGAGGCTCAAAAGCCCGAAGCATTCATCCTAAATGTCTGCACCGTCAAGGGAAATGCAGGCGCCCTGAAGCTCTTACGCGAATCTATTGAAGCCGCGCCCGAAGCCAAGCTACTTATCACAGGATGTGCACCGAAAGACTTTAGAGAAGAAGTCGCTAAGATAACGGACAAAGTCGTATTTACGAGCCTTAAAGAATTGCTGGCAAATGATTGCCACGCCCCTAACGGGGCTCGCGATGACGGCATATTGCGAGAGTCTCCGCTGGTGGGTATCGTGAACATCGAGGAAGGTTGCCTCGATGCCTGCGCCTACTGTTCTACGCGCCTCGTAAAGGGGCATCTGCACAGCTACTCCACCGCAGCCATTGTCCAACAGGTCAAAAGTCTCGTCGCCGACGGCTGCGTAGAAATCCAGCTTACCGGCCAGGACTGCGGCTGCTACGGATTCGATACGGGCACAAACCTCGCAGAACTAGTGCAACAGATTCTTGCAGAAGTCCCCGGAGATTACAAAATTCGCCTCGGAATGGGAAACCCGCGGCACATGCTACAATATGCCGACAAACTCCTTGAATGTTTCGAAGACGATCGCATCTACAAGTTCATCCATCTACCCGTGCAAAGCGGTAGCGACAGAATTCTCAAGGTGATGAACCGCAAACACAATGTTCAGGACTACGTCAAGCTTTCCGAAACATTCTGCAAGCGTTATCCCCTATTCACGCTCAGTACAGACCTGATCGTCGGTTTCCCCGGAGAAACGGAGCAGGACTTCAAAGACACGCTTCAAGTTCTCCGCGACACTCGCCCGACAGTCTGCAACATCACGCGATTTGTCGCGCGTCCGAATACACCTGCCTTCAGCATGCCAGACGCAATTCCCGACGAAATCAAGCACAAGCGCTCCGCCGCCCTAGCAGCAGCTTTCCAGCAGATTGCACTTGAGAACAACTCTCGCTGGATAGGCTCCACGGAACGCGTGACCGTCGAAAAGGCCGGCTACCGCGCCGGCACCTACATCGCCCGGAATGCCGCCTACCGCCCCGTCGCGATTACGAGTGACATTCCGCTCAAGCCGGGCGAAAGATTCACGGTCACGATTAGCGATGCAGAACCCTTCGCCCTGAAGGTCTGACCGTCTCAACAGATCTTTTCCGATTTCATACAGAAAACCCCATGGCCTTAAGCCATGGGGTTTTCGATTCAAGCTAAGCTGACCCTACTTTTTCTTGCTACGACGGTAGCCAAATCGATAGGTATCGAAGGTACGCGTATAGAACATCGTGTTTTCCTGCGGAGTAGCCCCCACCATCAGGCAGTGCTTGTACGCTTCCTGAATGAAGGTAACCTGGTAGATGTAGGGGCCCGTAGCCAGCAGACGGCCATTCTGGGACACCGGATACATCTTGATAGTCATCCATGCGGCACCAGACGGGCCATAGAGCGGCATGCTACATGCCGACTGCGTCGAAGGCGCTCCCAGAGCCTGCTGTATTTCTGTGGAATCCATGCTATACTGATACTGACTTACAAAGTGACCCATGTGGTCGAACACGCGGACATTGATGCGGAACGGACCAGAAACCGGGTAAGAAATACTCGTGCAGCTTTCGGCACCTTCGGAATAGCACATGCCCGATCCCGTAGCCGAGAAAGCCTTGGTACCTTCGGGATAGCCACCACCAATCGGAGCGGCAGCAGAATACAGAGCCTTTTCTTCGTTAGACAGATTCAGCGGGTTGCCATTCTTACCCATTCCAGCAGGCACCGACGTAAAGATCAAATCGGCGGTCGCATTCAGCGGCAGTTCGCCATCGTTATTGCTAGCCATGTCCGAAAGCACCTTGGACTGGGCCTCGAAGCTCGGTCGGGCAATGATGGAATCCAAAACAAAGGAGGCGATATCGTTGCTAGCATTGAAGGTCACCTTACCCCAGTCTTCCAGGGTATTCGGAGGACCGACCACGCCCTTGCCCGAAGCGGAAGTGACGCTGTAGGTCATCAGGCGGCTCCAGTTAGCGAACTGAGCCCACAAAGCATCCGGATAAGCATCCTGCGACATTTCCGCACTGAAGAGTTCGTCGGAATACGGGAAGTTAAATGCCATCAAGTCGTTACCGACAATGCCGGTCTGAACGACCTGTCCGTTCGCATCGCGAAGTTCACCAGTCAAGTCATACTGAACGCCCGACGAGCCTTCGTTACCGCCAGTAGCAATAGAACTGACATACAGACCGTAGACCACCGGAGTAATGTTTCCGTTAGCATCCTTCTCGTTACGGACAATGAGGATGGCCGGAACATTCGGATTGGCCATGATGTTGTTAATCGTATTCTGATCGAGAGCGGTATTCAGGAGCATGCTGACCTTCTGGTTACCGTTTTCATCGATTGTGACAATCGCCTTGCCGACAGAAGGCTGGCCGTAACGGGACGGAGCAATTTCAGCCAAGGTCGTACGAATAAGCATATTCGAACCATCGGACTGACGGTCGGCATAGAAGAAGTGCAGATGGTGCCAGGAACCTTCGCCCCAACCGGTCGCATCGCTAGCACCTTCGCAGTTCGTATAAAGAGACAGGGGTTCGCCCGCATGGCAACCGTGGTTGTTCTGAGCAAGTGTCTGAATATTCACAGCACCCGGAGCAGCAAGGTGAGTACCACCAAGGTCCACAACCAGCACGCCGTCCACGAAGATCCACATATCGTCGTCACCCACGAATTCGAAGACTTCGGGGTTCGGTACCTGGTTTGCAGCCTTGTACTTGAACTTAGCGTATCCCATCATGGTAAAGCCATAGTTGCGGAGATGCTTGGTGCCGAGGCTACCATTGGCATCCGCTGCAGCCTGGGCGGCCGGACGATACTTCGGACCACCATTGGCAAGCCAAGCACTGCAAAGGCCATAAGTATTCACCAGGTCCTTGTCCTTCTGGGAATCGGCATACTGATAGTCATACGGCGGACAGAAGATGGACAAGGTCTGGGGGCCGTACTGTTCGCAGTTGGGATTGTTGGACTGCACTTCCGGGTTGCAGAAGCCCGGTCCAACGCGCTGGTCATTAACAATGGAATCCAGCGGGAAGTAACCGCCGTTGTTGTAGTTGTAGTTCACCTGATACAGGCCTTTCTGTCCGGCTTCAGGCAAGTCCAAGGTCTTGTTGATACGGAAGTTCACGCCCTGGACATCCGCATACCACTGATCGAAGTTCGAGTTGTCGCAAAGTTCCTGAGCCTTCTTGATGGTGACTCCATCGTACATGTCGATTTCACCATCTTCTCCCGCAGGAGCAAAGACAAGATGCTGCATAACCATGCCGGGAGTGTAGTACACCTGGTTAGCCCAGGCACCCTTCGCACAGCTCGCCGTCTTGATCGATTCTCTCGTGGAGTTCGCATTCGTGTAGTTGCGGCTCTTCTGGTCTGAACATTCACCATATTCAAGAGGAACCTGCGTCGTACTGATCTGGGTCTGCAGGTACGAGGGCAGATAAGGGTTTACCGTCATGGGAAGGCCATCGGTACCGATGATGGCACCCTTCTTGGAACGACCGTTACCACAGGTTTCGTGGTAAGCACCGTAGCTGTACCAGGTCTGGTCATAGAGGTAATACCCCTTATTGACAATCATATCGCCACACTTGGTCGACCCATTCTTCGTACAATGGCCACCATCCCCCTGGCTCACATATTCTTCGGAAAAGTTCTCGAAGTCGGTATGATCCACCGCGAAATCGCGAACCACGATATCCAAGACAGCATCATCGGCAAATACCAATGAAGCCGAGGCTAAAGAAACTCCTAACGTAACCAGCGTTTTTAATTTCATACCAAAATCTCCACCTGAAAACAGGTTGCAAATACTCCCCCTAAATATACACCTTTTTTGCACTTTTTACGATTTCTTTTTTCAAAAAACGACCCCGAAAAAGACTTTTTGCACCCTTTTTATGTATAAAAAAACAATTTTTTCCCGAAATCCATCTAGTCGTACTGACATTTTTATTACAATCGGGGCTTTTATTTCTAAATAGGGGCCATCATGTCAACAACAGCATTGTTTACCATCATCATGGTCCTTGTCCTCCTGAGAATTTTCTGGCTCAGGCTAAAGGCAGCAAACAGCCATAGCGAGAATTTCAAGAAACTGCCCCCGAAGGACCAACTCGCCATTCTCAAGGAATGCCTTTTAAACAACCCCATCGAGACAAACCTGAAGAATCTCGAAGAATTCGGGCAACGACAGGGGTTAAACCTAAACATCCAGTCCTACCGTCCCTTCATGGAAAAACAAAGCATGCTGTGCAAGCGAAAGGACGCGCTCGCCGAAGACAACGAGCTTTTTTCACAAGAAGCCCGCTGGATGGACAGCATACTCCCCCTGGAATTCGCCGAAGCGACCGAAGCTAAAGCCAACGGGGACAGACAAGCCTTTATCGCCAACACCCTCATGGGAATTTCTAGACTCTATTCTGACGAGGCCATCACAGACAGCCTCGACAAACTTGCGACCGAATACCCCAAGGCAATTACTTTGTCAAAAAGATACCGCGACCTTGTCGAACTACGCGACCAGAGCCTCGCCGACGAAGCCTCGCTCGAAAAACTCCGCAAGGCAAAACAAGCCTGGGAAGACGACCTACTCAACATAGAATAGAACAAACCTTTCAGACAAAAAAAGGACTCCGAATCGGAGTCCTTTTTAAAATGTGTTCAGCTAATAGTTTAACCGTTTCGGTCTTTGTGAGCAAAAAGCGACCCGGTGTTAACGGGTCGCGTTTGCGAGAGGGCCAGTTCCAGAGTAAGGACTCTGCAGAATTTAACCGACCCGGTCTTATTAGAACCAGCGCCAGGTCAGGCCAAAGAGCACCATGCTCTTGTACTGCGTGTCTTCGTCGAGATCCCAGTCGTAGGCCATGTCGAAGCCAACCTGGAGTTCAACGAGAGGAGCAATCATCACAGACAGCAAGTTTTCCCAAAGGCCATCGATCTTTTCCATGCCTTCGAAGTTGCAGAAGGCCCACAGACGAGTCTTGAAGCTCACGATGTCGGAGAAGGCGTACTTGGCTTCGGTGATGGATTCGAGACCGGGTTCGTCACGGAACTTTTCGAACTTGTCGGTATCCTTGTCGTCGGCATAGCCGTAACCATTAGAAATGGTCATGCGGTTAGCAAAGCCCAAGCGCTGGGAGAAGTTCTCGTTCGGAACGTAAGCAAGACCGGCAAGCTGAGTTTCGTATGCCGGGTCCATGAAGCTCGAAATGGCATGCTTCACTTCGTTGCCATCTTCGTCTTCGGTATATTCGTAGCCCTTCATGAACTGGGTTTCAAAGCGGTTACCGATGTAGGGCTTCAGGACTTCGGTCATGTTGAAGTCGAGCATGGATTCCCAGAACAGGCGGTCATTGGACTTACGCTTGCCCACGCCCTTAGTCCAAGTCTGACCGAGATCGATGTCGATCAGGTTACGCCAGTTGGCGACCTTCCACTTGCCCTGCACGTCGGCATCGTAAGTGACGAGCCAAGTGTAGTTGGAAGTTCCATCCTTCTGCCAGTTGCTAAAATTGTACCAGTTGTAGCGAACGGCGGCCACCACGTCGGCAGTCCAGTTTTCGGGGAGAGCCCCTTCGAACATACCGCCTTCAGCCATTGCAGGTGCGGCGAA
>NZ_CALEFV010000095.1 GCF_937877005.1 uncultured Fibrobacter sp.
CGACACTGTTCGCTTCACCGCCCATGTATCTAGCAGGACTTTCGACGGCAGGGAGAGCTAACGCAATTTTTTCGAGAATGGTCATGACGCTAAATTTAGAATTTCATGGGCTTTTTTTCTCAAAAAATTTTTTTTATGGCAAAAAGCCTTGTAAAAATCACGCTACAAATTGTCTTTCGGAATATATAAATGGTAAATTTGGAGTATGAGTATGATTACCTATTTTATTTGGCTTGTTGCCTTTGTTGCCGGAGTAACTGTTTCGTACTTCGTTCCCGAGGACACACTTTCGCTCGGAGGAAAGTTCGTCTTTATTGGAGCCTGGGGTGCTGTTTTGGGGCTAGTCTTGTGTTCCATGTGCAAAAAGAAGGTCGAAAGTGCCGAGGTCGAGTTTACGGAAACATTGAACTCGATCAAGGGTGAAAAATTTGATTTTGCGACGGGCCTTCCTATTGAGACTGAATCTGCCCCCGAACCTGAAACCGAAGACATTCCCCTTCCTAAGGGAGCTGTTTCCGCAAAGGAAGCTCTGAAAAATATCGAAGAAGCTGCAGCCCGCGTGGGATTCCCTCTGGATGTCTGGAAAAAATATTCTCGTACGCTTTTGAAGGATCGTCCTGTTCCGGAAGTTCTGCAGGCTTTGGAAAGTCTCTTGCCGCAGTTGTTCCCGAAAGCTTCAGGAATCCTTTACATGTATGCCGGGGAACAGACAGATTTGCATAAGGTCCTGTCTTTTGGTGAACATGTGATTAGCGATGATGTTATGCGTCCTGCGGAATGTGCAAGTTTTGATGCGGGTGATATTGTCATTACCGATTTTTCAAAGAGCGACTTGAATGGGGGGTGTACCCATTTGCACCACCGCCCGCAGGGAATATCCTTCTGTGCTCCTATTGAAGGCATCGAGGAACATTTCGGTATATTCTCCTTGCAGGTCGATGCTTTGCCTGATAATGAATCTTTGGACGAATGGCATGCCAAGGTGAGCATCGTCGCGACATCCTTAGGCCTTTATGTAGCGAACCAGAATCTGAACATCCGCTACAAGCAGCATAGCATTCGCGATAATTTGACGGGGCTTTTCAACCGTCGTTATATGGAAGAATCTCTTACACGTGAGGTCTCTGCCGCTATTCGCCATAGGACTCCGATTGGGCTTATCATGATGTATCCGGATTCCGTTGAAGAAATTCAGAAACAGCGCGGACGTCATGCGGTAGAACAGTTGCTGTGGGAACTTGGACAGCGCTTGCCGGCTTACGTACGCAACGAGGACATTCCATGTCGCTACGATGGCGATATCTTCTGCGTCATTTTGCCGGGAGCCGATTTGAAAATTACTCGTCAACGAGCAGAAAAGATTCGTAACGAGATTTCTCAGTTGCAGATTGCTTATGGCGATGGAATACTTGCGACGACCCTGAGTATGGGCGTTGCCGTCATGCCGGTTCATGCTGGCGATGCCAATTCACTCTTGTATATGGCCGGCTCGTCGATGCAGATGGCGATCCAGTCTGGAGCGAACCGGGTTATCATCGCTGATGCTCTGGAAGGAAATATGTAACAAAAAACTCAGCTGACTTGCGCCAGCTGAGCTTTTTTGGGGTTAGGAGGAGAACAAAGAGTTCTTGCTCTTAATATAGAATGTTTGGGTGTTCGTGGCAAATGGCGTGCTTGGGCCGAAATTAAAAAGTGTTGAGAACCTTTCAACAATTACAACGGCTATAATGCCCTATCAAAAGGCTCAAGAATAGGGCTAGTTGGGACAGGTTTGTTTTCTTTTCCGTAATGTTTTTTCTAAATTATGAATATGAAGAAATTTATAGCGCCTATTGTGCTGTTGCTGTTGTCTTGCGGCCTTATTGCGTACCTGACGCTCGATTTTTCAGGAAAAAAGTCGTCTTTCGACGCGGAAGCCTATCTTTCTGCCCGGGCCGTTATTGATTCTCTGGAACATGAATTGTGGAATACCAGGAACACACCTGATGCCCAGGTGGCTATTCGCTTGCAGTTGGATTCTGCCTGGGAGTCACTTTCCGCGATGCGTTCGTCGCAAGTTGCTGCTGAGTCTGAAGCGGTTAGGACTGTTGCAGGGATTCCTCTTTCTGTGGAACTTATAAAGTGGGTGGCTGGTGGTGTCGCTGCAATTGCCCTTTGTGTTGTAATTCTGATATTAGTTCTTCGCAAACGGAAGGAATACATTACTCGCCGTATGGAAGCTGTCAAGGCGGAGCGCTTTAAGGAAACTCCGGCCGGTCTTGATGAAGCGACGATTCCTCCTCGTCCACGTCGCGAAAAGCGCTCTATTATTGCTGATGCCGAAGCCTATGCCGCTCATAAGCGTGAGACGATGGAACATCCGATGACGGATTCTCTGCCGGAAAAGGCCGATGATACGCCGAAGGTTGCTTTTGAGGATGAAAATGGCATTCCTGAAAACAAGATTCTGACTTCCGAGCTTGACAACAAGCCGACACTGCGTCCGACTGCCAAGGAACGGATTACTTCCGCGATGCAGAATCTGTCCGATGTACTACGCGCTCCTCGTGGACTTTCTCGTGAGCGTACAATGAAATTGCGCGCCCAGAGTCGCAATCTGACGGGGGACCCGAACCTAAAGTCTCAAAGTCCTCTTGAATTGACTCGTTTTGATCGCGAATCTAGCGAAAAGACTAAGATCATGCAGATGGCTCGTCGCGGCTTTCCTGCTTCGGCGATAGCCTCGAGTCTCAAGATTCCTCAGGAAAAGGTTGAGGCTGTCATCAAGGAAGCCATGGGCTAGTATGCGTTACCGCTTTCGCTGCGAATATCTGGGCAGCGCCTTTTATGGCTGGCAGGCCCAGAACGAAGGTGGTAAAACCAAATTTGTTACGGTGCAGTCCGCTCTGGAAGAGGCGTTTTCTATAGCGCTACGTACTCCAATTCGCATTACAGGATCAGGTCGTACTGATACCGGAGTCCATGCCCGTGGTCAGTGTGCCCATTTCGATTTTGACGGCGAACTGGATCCAGTAAAAACCGTCAACTCGATTAATGGCCTTACAAAGAGATTGATTCGTATCAGAGATTTGGAACCCTGTGCCGCAGATTTTCATTCGCGTTACGATGCGCTTTGCCGCTATTATCAGTATACGATTTTTACGCGTCCTGTCGCACTTTTTCGCGATTTCGGTTGGGAATGCGGTTCGCTTCATCTTGATTTGTCAGTCATGGAAAAAGAGGTGGAATCTTTTTTGGGACACCATGACTTCATTGATTTTTGTATACCCCGAAATGATGGTAAGCCGACGGACTGTATCTTGACGGAGTTCAGGCTAGAATGCCTGAATGACTGGAGCTGTATGTTCCATATCAAAGGAAACCGTTTTTTGCATCGTCAAGTACGTGCCATGGTAGGAACGTTGTTCGATATCGGCCGTGGCCGTTACCCCTTGGGTACGGTCAACCGAATTTTCGAAAGGGATTTTAAAGGGGAACGCACTTGGGCCCCTCCGCAGGGGCTAGTGCTGCAGAACGTGGAATACAAGGACTATTAGCGGCCCATGATGTCGAGCATGTCGCGTATGGCGCGGTCGATGCCGACCATGACGGACTTGCTTACGATACTGTGCCCGATGACGAGCTCGTCTATACCTTCAATATTTGCAATTCCTGCGACGTTTCGGTAGTTGAGGCCTCGGCCTGCCTTGACCTTGAGTCCGTACTTACGAGCGAGTACGGTCATGTCCTCTAAAGCCGAAATTTCCCGTTCAACTTCTTCCATGCTTCCGAGCGTGCAGCTCGTTGCATACTTGCCGGTGTTGAATTCTACGAAATCGGCTCCGATTTTCTTGGCCGCCTTCACCTGTTCCGTTTCTGGATCAATAAATACGCCTACGGAAATATCGTTGTTCTTGAGGGTCATGACGGGTTTGATCAGGTCATTTGCCTTGGCTGCGACATTGAGTCCATCTTCGCTGGACAGGGATGCATGCACTTCGGGAACGAGAGTCACGGTGTCTGGCTGATTGTTGATTGCAATCTGCACCATTTCCTGCGAGGGGGTCATTTCCAGATTCATCTTGCTCGTGATCGTTCTGCGTAACAATTGGACATCTCGGTCCTGGATATGTAGTTTGTCTTCGCGCAGATGCATGGTGATCCCGGAGACACCGGCTAGTTCAGCTAGGACTGCCGCTGCGATAGGATCTGGTTCGCATATTTTGCGGGCTTCGCGGATCGTGGCGATGTGGTCAACATTAAATCCAAGTTTTACGGTCATGCGGGACTCCTTGTCATTTCTTCATAAAAGTAGATAAATTGATGAGAGTGGTGCCTTGCTGTTTCGTTTTTTCCGGCAGGTCTTCTATTTTGTCGAGCGCGCTTTGGCTTAGGGGCAAAATCATAACCGAAATGCCATTGCGCTTGGCTTCGCGGAGCTTGGCGCTAGTGTAGTCCGAAAGGGAACTATTGTCAGGATTATACGGGTTGGCACTTTTGCAAACCATATCCATGTCCTTGCAGGTCTGCGGAACAATGGAAAGCTTGTTCATGGAAATATCCATGAACCAGAGATCATGTTGCTGGGTTGGCTTTAATATGGCCTGAAGCAGTTGCCTGTGTTCTACGGCCTGTTCTCCGTAACGGCTGGCAATTCCCTTTGCGTAGGGAAGTATTTTGAAAGCATCATTAATGACAGTTTCGATCTGTTCTTCGGTATGGTGAATGCGCAGAGGACGAAGCTTATTGTGTCCCTTATTGAGCTTTGTGGATTCCATGGTAATCCACAGAACGACTTCCTTGTTTTTCACCTTGTCCAGATCGGTGAAAAAATCATCCTGTGAGCCAAACGGAGGTACTAGCAGGTCATAGGGAAAGTTGAGTTTGTTTAAGCCGACAATCAGTTCTGGGGTCAGGTTCGTTACCTGGAAAGCGACGGCGAGTAAAGATGCTCCTGGCCTATATTCGTTGCGTGAAACCTGTATTTCGATTTTCAGGGAATCGCCATGGTTGTCAAGCAGATCCAACTTGGCTGCCTGGAATACCGAAGGATCTACGTTGTAGATTTCTTCCATGTAAAGGACTTTGCCGTTGCTTTTGCTGATGAACCGTTGTGCCTGCAACAGGTAGGTGATAATCGTTTGGCCGCCTCCCATGGTCCAAATTTCTCTTTTCTTTCGCTTGGAAAAGTTAACCTGCAGAGGCTGCAGAAAGATTTTCATTCTGTCCTTAAAAGAAAGAGTGTCGGGAATTGTATCCTGTATGGCGAGAGTGTCGCTTACGTTTGAGGTTTTGCGGCTTGCATCCGATAATCCCTGCAGCTCGGCCATTTTTGGAAACAGGAAGACGAATCCGCCTACGAGAACGATAAGGACAATGATTATGGCAAGAATGTGTTTCATTTTTCCCATGGTAAGTGCTAATATAACTAAATTGGCGGTATGCCTATTCTCTTTGCGTTGGCCGGGGCGACCGGAATTGGAAAAACGGAGTTGTCTCTGCAACTTGCAGAACGCTTTGATGCAGAAATTATAGGTGTCGATTCACGCCAGGTATATCGGGGTTTTTCGATAGGGACAGCTCAGCCCGATGTGGCGAGCCTCCGCAGGATAAGGCATCATCTTATAGATTTTCTTTTGCCAACGGAATCCTATTCGGCAGGGGAATTCTGTCGACAGGTCAAAAGTATTGTTGAGAAAAATCCAGAAAAGAATTTCATCCTGGCTGGCGGAACAGGCCTGTATTTGCAGAGTCTGATGCTAGGGCTTCCGTCCATACCTTCGGTTCCCGAGAGCGTTCGCCTGGAACTAGAAGCGATTGCGCAAACTGAATGTGCGGATAGTTTGTATAAAATGGCTCTGGAAGTGGATCCTGAACTAGTACGGAGCGTGGAGCCTAATAATGTCAAGAGGCTTATTCGCATTCTGGAAGTGTACAAGGCGACGGGACATCGACTTTCTGAATATCAGAAGAACCGTGAGGGTGGAATTGGCGAACTGCCGGTTTATTGGTTACAGCGCGATCGCGAGATTTTGTATAAACGAATCGACTTGCGCGTGGACCAGATGATAAGGGATGGCTGGATTGAAGAAGTTCATGAACTTTCAAAGACCGTCCCTCTTTCTGCTCCTGCATGGCAGAGCCTGGGTTATCGAGATTTGCTGCAGGCAGCGAATGCTTCTAGAATAAATGAAGTCATTGATGAAGTGAAAAAGAAAACGCGTAATTATGCTAAGCGACAGTTGACGTGGTTCAGGAGACAAATAAATTGCGTCAACATAGACATGGAAAATGCTCCTTTTGATGCTGTTGTGGCTGATTTTCATAAAACCTCCCTCAAAAAAGTGTGAATAGATTGTTAATTCTCGGGGGCTTTCTCTGCGAAAGACCCGTGCCTTTCCCGTTTTTTGCGAAAATAAGAAAAAAATCTCTTTTTTTCTACAAAAAGGGCCTTGCCAAAGTTTCTGAAAATTCTATAATTGGCGTCGTTCCCGAGAGGGACGGCCGAAAACGAAACGCTAATTGCGAAGAACCAAGTAAGCCGCGATCAAGGGACAGCAACCCGCGAGGTTGCTGAGAAGATTGAAGGAATCGGAGATGTGCTTAGTGACGGGTCCAAGAGAATTCTTGGA
>NZ_CALEFV010000096.1 GCF_937877005.1 uncultured Fibrobacter sp.
ACCACTGTGACAATGTTTACAGCCCGGCGGCTGATATCAGGGAACAGGACCATGACGATCAAGCTCACGAACAGGATGGTGGTGCAGATCTTTCCGCTGATCAATGCGCCCTTTAAGATATAGCCATGCTTTGCGGTGATGATGCCTGCAACAGCGGCGAGGTTCGTAGTCACCAAAATCCAGCTAGTTGCCTTCGGGTCGCCAGAGAGTGCGGAACCGGCGTTGAATCCCCACCAACCGAACCAGAGCATGAATACGCCGACGGTTGCGAGCGGAATGTTGTGGGCCGGAATGGCATGCACCTTGCCGCCGACATACTTGCCGATACGCGGTCCAAGGATCATGACACCGGCGAGAGCGGCCCAGCCGCCCACGGAGTGGACGAGCGTAGAACCGGCGAGGTCATGGAAACCGGCCTTGCCGATGGTCGAAAGCCAGCCGCCGCCCCATGTCCAGCTACCCACGATGGGGTAGACGAGTGCCACGTAGACAACGGTGAAGACGAGGAAGGAGTTCAACTTCACGCGTTCGGCGACAGCGCCCGAGACGATCGTTGCGGCGGTTGCTGCAAACATCGCCTGGAACAGCCAGTCGGTAAACAGTGTGAAGTGGCCGTTGTAGGCGGCGGTGAACTTGGAGGGGTCAGTCCAGTCGCCGATGCCGAATCCGGCAAATCCAAGTACACCGGAAATCGCGTTGAACGTTCCGGGGTACATGAGGGCAAAGCCGATGGCGGCGTACATCGTGATACCTATGGCGGGAACCGCGATGTTTTTGAAAGCGACGTTGGCCGCGCACTTCGCGCGAACAAGACCCGCTTCGACACAGGCAAAGCCCAGGCCCATGATAAACACCAACATGGCGCTAATCATGATCCAAATGTTTTCTGTCATAAAGATGGCGTCGCTGACAGGTACGACAGTTGCTGCTTCGTTCATTTTTAAAGTCCTTGTGGTTGATGTTTAGCCGATTGCCTCTGGTCCTGTTTCGCCGGTGCGAATGCGAATGCACTGTTCGAGTTCAGTGACGAAAATCTTTCCGTCGCCGATGTTCCCTGTGCGAGCACCTTCGATAATGGCATCAATGCAGGGCTGTACGAAGTCATCGTTCACTGCAATCTTCAGGCAAATCTTTTTCAGCAGGTTCACTTCGGTCACGACGCCGCGGAAACGCTGGTTGTAGCCACGTTGCTGGCCACATCCGAGAACATTGGTGACGGACATCTTGAATATGCTCTTCTCGTATAGCGCTTGCTTTACGATGTTTAGTCTTTCTGGTTGTATGTAAGCCGTGATGAGCTTCATGATTGTTTTTCCTCTGTGTTGATTTCACGGGATTATGAAATTTCATTAGGCCTTATGCAAATGCCGTGCCAATATTTGTCCGGTGGCTAATTTTTTGCCCCTGTAACAGAGGTTGATCTTGTGCGAGCCTTACTGCCGCTTGCGATTAACGGATGCTTTACAAAATTTGTATTTCGTCCATTTTTATCTGTGCGAGATTTTGAAATTTTACGTATCCTTGCCTTTTTACAATACAAAAACTTACAGAATTTGTAATTACTGCTGCGTTTCGGATTCAGAACGGGGTTTGATAAGTCGTTAACTAAGCTATATTTAGGTTATGTTTGGATTTTACCGATTCGCATCTGTTTGCCCGACGCTGAAAGTCGCCGATACCGCCTACAATACAGCTGAAATTATCCGCTGTGCCTCCGAAGCTGTTGACGGGGGAGCCGCCTTCGTCGTGCTCCCGGAGCTTTGCATAACAGGGTATACCTGCAGCGATTTGTTCCATCAGGAACTGTTGCTCAAGAAGAGCGTGGAATCGCTTTCTAAGATTGCAGAGGCGTTTGTAGATAGCGATGCGGTGATTGCGGTGGGGCTTCCGCTACGCATGTTCGGTTGCCTGTACAACTGCGCCGCATTCTTGCAGAAGGGTAAACTGGTGGCGGTGACGCCCAAGATTCATTTGCCGAACCAGCGCGAATTCTATGAAAAACGTCACTTTTCGAGCGGTCGCGATTTGCTGCGTGGGACCTTGGCTTGCGCCGGGGAATCTGCGGGGAATGCCGCGGGCGCTGTCAAGTGCTGTGTCGAAGGCTTTGGCGATGTGCCGGTGACGAACTTCTTTACGGTGAATGGCGAAGGCTCCGAGGTCCGCGTGGGTGTGGAACTTTGCGAAGACTTGTGGACGGCGGTGCCGCCGAGTGGCGAACTTGCATTGGCCGGTGCGAACGTGATTGTGAACCTGTCGGCAAGCGATGCCTTGGTGGGCAAACGCGATTACCGCCGTAACTTGGTGATGAACCAGTCCGCTCGCTGCATGGCGGCCTACGTTTATTCATCGGCGGGCGTGCATGAATCAACGACGGACATGGTCTTTAGCGGGCACTTGATGATTGCCGAGAATGGCAGCATGATTGCCGAAAGCAAGCCGTTTAGCCGCGAATCTGAAATTATTTACGCAGACGTGGATGTGGAACGCTTGAACATGCAGCGCTTGAGCGAAGGTTCGTTCCAGGATTTCGACAGCCGCAGCTTCTATGCGCGCGCGGCGAGTTTCGCTTGTCTGCGTTCGATTGATAGCCTTAAGTACCGTTTTGTGGCGCCGATGCCGTTTGTGCCGGGCAACATCGAAACTCGCGACAAGTCCTGCACCGAGATTTTCAATATCCAATGCGCAGGACTTGCGAAGCGACTCGAAGCGTCGCATTCTGCGCGCGCGGTGATTGGCCTTTCGGGCGGCTTGATTCTACGCTTGCCTTGCTTGTGGTTGCCGAAACATTCAAGCTCCTGAAGCGCCCTGCTTCTGAAATCCTGGTGCTTACGATGCCCGGGTTCGGTACGACCAAGCGTACCAAGAGCAATGCGGTGACGCTTGCAGAACTTTTGGGCACGGAACTGCGCACGGTCGATATCCAGAAGGCTTGCCTGCAGCATTTTGCCGACATCGGTCACGATCCCAAGAATCTGAGTGTGACTTACGAGAATGTTCAGGCCCGCGAACGCACGCAGATTCTGATGGACATTGCCAACAGCGTGGGCGGAATCGTTATCGGAACAGGCGACCTTTCTGAAATCGCTCTCGGCTGGAGCACCTACAACGCTGACCATATGTCCATGTATGCGGTGAACTGCGATATTCCGAAGACGCTCGTGCGCCATGTGGTGGGCTGGTATGCCGACCATGCCGAAAGCTTTACCGCCGACAAGAAGACGGCAAAAGAACTTGCCGACGTGCTTCGCGATATCTTGGACACGCCCGTGTCGCCGGAACTTTTGCCCGCCGATTCTAACGGACAGATTGCGCAGAAGACCGAAAGCATCTTGGGCGCCTACGAAATCCACGACTTTTACCTGTATCACTTCGCAAAGTACGGCGCCGCTCCGCAAAAGCTCCTGTTCCTCGCGAAGTACGCCTTTGAGGGCAAGTTCAGCGACGAAGAACTGGAGAAGGCCTTAGCCGTATTCGTGCGCAGGTTCTTTACGCAACAGTTCAAGCGCAGCTGCATTCCTGACGGCCCGAAAGTCGGTACAATCTCGTTGTCGCCCCGCGCCGACTGGCGCATGCCCAGCGACGCCAGCAACACAGATTGGCTATAGATAATGCTGGCTGCCAGCAACACAGATTGGCTTTAGATAATGCCGGCTGCCAGCTTCAGCGACTGGATGTAATTGAACTACGTCATTGCGACCCTATAGGGGGTAACGGCAGACACGGCGAAAGCTTGTCCGCTAAGCAAACAGTAAAGGCCGAAGGCCGTAATTTGTTTGCGTGCGGAGCAGGCTAAGCTGTGGCTAGAGTTAGGGGGATTCTTCCCCCTTTTTACCTAGTCAAACAATTCCGGGTCGGATTCGTCGGAGCCTTCGTCTTCGCTAGAGCCGTCGTCGAAACTGTCGGGCGGGGAGATTCGGGTAGCGCGCTTCACCTTCTTCGCGGTGAACTTGCTGCCCAGAGCCTTGTAGCCCTTGACTTCGGCGACTTCGGTGAGGTCCAGTTCTTCCTTCTGGACTTCGCGACCCACCTGGTATTCCATGAGTTCGCGAGCGTCTTCGGTCGCGAAGAATTCAATCATCTGCGTGTCCTTGTGGTCAGACACGAGGCTGAATTCCGTGGTCATGGGGCAGCCTTCCAAGTTGAAGCGCTTGACCATGTAGTTGAAGTTGCCGCCTTCGAAGTAGAGAATCGTAAAGACCTGTTCCGGATCGAACTTGTGGATGTACTTGATACCCGTACCCACGAGAATCGGATCGGCCATGTCGTGGACGCGGGCGGTACCGTTTTCCTTGACGATGAGAATCTTGTCCTTTTCGCCGAATTCACCGATGCGGTCACCCTTCTTCTGGGTGCTGATGATGCCGGCGAGGGCGTCAAAGTAGAGTACGCGGGCGCCCAAGGTGCTCACACCCTTGCGGACGCGCTTGATGCTCTTGACCGGGTACTTGGTCACAATGTTACCCATGGCGCCGCGGCCCTTCACGTCGATAGAGCTGAAGTCCACCTCGAAGTTGAGCTTGGTGCGCGGCCGCGGCTTCAGCGTGACTTCCACGACTTCGGCTTCGCCGTTCAGGTTGCTGGACATGTACAGAATCTTGCTGCCCGGCTTGCCCTTACCCATAAAGTAATCCTTGTCGCGGGTAACGCCACCCACGTTGAATCGCTTGATGTAGTAGGCGCCGTCCTTGCCGTCCTGGTGAATCACGTTGTAAATGTGGCGGTCGTCGTCCTTCTTGAACTTTTCGACGAGCAAGATGTTCTTGCCCACGAAGTCCTTGTCGCTGACCTTGACGACCTTGAAGCTGCCGTCGGCCTTGAATACGATCAGGTCGTCGTATTCGGACACGTCGAAGAGGTATTCTTCCTTCTTCATGCCGGTGCCGAGGAAGCCTTCCTTGCGGTTCACGTAGAGTTTCTGGTTTGCAAGAGCCACGTGCACGGCTTCCACCTTGCCGAATTCCGCAATCTGCGTGCGGCGTTCCTTGCCTTCGCCGTACTTCTTCAAGATGTTCTTGAAGTGCTCGATGGTGTATTCGGTAATGTGTTCCTGGTTGTACTTGCAGGTGGCGATGCTTTCTTCGAGTTCGCGCAAAAGCTGGTCGGCCTTTTCACGGTCGTAATGGCTGATGCGGCGGATCGGAATTTCGATGAGCTTGCCGATTTCTTCGTCCGTGATTTCCTTGCGGTGCAGACGCTTGACGTAGGGCATCAGGCCTTCGCGCACGAAGTTGATAATCTGTTCGCGGTCCTTAGCCTTCTTGATGACCTCGTAGACTTCCTTTTCGATGAAAATCTTTTCGAGGGTGGTCATGTGCCACTTGTCTTCGAGGTGCTTGAGCTCGTTGGCGAGTTCCCATTCCAGGAGCTTGACCGTGTGCTCCGTGTTCATGCGCAGAATGTCGGAGACGCCGAGGAATTTCGGGTGCTTGTCCACGATCACGCAGGTGCACGGAGAAATGGACTTTTCGCAGTCGGTAAAGGTGTAGAGGGCGTCGATGGCGACCTGCGGGTCGGTGCCCGGTTGCAAGTGTACGAGAATTTCGACTTCTTTACTCGTGTTGTCGTCGACGTGCTTGATCTTGATTTTACCCTTGTCGTTAGCCTTCACGATGCTTTCGATGAGGCTTACGGTGGTGGTGCCGTAGGGGATTTCGCGGATGGCGAGCGTCTTGTTGTCGACCTTTTCAATCTTTGCGCGCACGCGGACCTTGCCGCCGCGCTGACCGTCGTTGTAGTCGCTCACATCGATGATGCCGCCCGTGAAGAAATCCGGGTACAGCGTAAACTTCTTGCCCTTCAGAATCGCGATGCTAGCTTCACAGAGTTCGCGGAAGTTGTGGGGGAGAATCGAGGTCGAAAGACCCACGGCAATGCCGTCCACACCTTGAGCCAAGAGCAGCGGGAACTTGACCGGGAGAGTCACCGGTTCCTGGCTACGACCGTCGTAGCTCGGAATCCATTCGGTGGTTTCGGGGTTGAATACCACGTCCACAGCGAACGGCGTGAGGCGGCCTTCGATATAACGCGGTGCTGCGGCGCGGTCGCCCGTGAAGGGGTTACCCCAGTTACCCTGGGTGTCAATCAGCAAATTCTTCTGGCCGAGGCCCACGAGAGCATCGCCAATGGAGGCGTCGCCGTGGGGGTGGTAGGCCATGGTTCGACCGACGATGGTGGCCACCTTCTGGTAGCGTCCGTCGTGGTTTTCGAAAAGGGAATGCAAAATGCGGCGTTGCACCGGCTTAAGTCCGTCCTCGTAGTAAGGAACGGCGCGGTCCAAAATCACGTAGCTCGCGTAGTCCAGGAACCACCCGTCGTAGAGTTTTTCAAGGTGGTTAACATTTGAAAGTCCAAGGGTCGAATCTTTAGTTTCTTCGCTCATATTCCAAAAAAATGCGTTTTAAGGCTTAAATTTCAATGTACGGACACAATGTAGTAAATATTTTTGTCACGAAATTGTCAGTACTGCACAAAGGGGCATGGAATTTGCAGGCTCTGTCCAGTTAAATCGTACGGCTACAGAAACGCTGCAGTGGTCTAACCGGCCAAAACAGTTGAAATGCTGCGCTTCTGTAGTGAAAAAATTCCGATAGGCTTACGAAACCAGTTTTTTTGCTATGGCCTGCCCCAGTGTACGGATTCGTCAAATTCCGTCATTTTCAGTTCATTGATCATGGTTTCGAGTGTGCACGGTTTGCCGTCGCCGTGGAAATCGTCGCCTGGTCTGGGGTCTCTATATTTCCCCTCGGCGACCTTCTTTTCGTGTTCCGTTTCGGCAAGCGTCCATTTGGCGATAAAATCCCTCGCGACGGTCTCGACGTCTTCGGAAAGGCTTGCCTGTAAATACCAGAAATACTGGCCAAAGCTGCGGTTTGCGACGCGGGTTTCTTTTTTGCAGCTGGGGCAAATCGCCGTCGCCTGCGAACCTCCTGAAAGGGGCGATCCCGTAAACGAGCGGACGACTGCCGTGCCGCCGCACTTGCATTTCACCTTGAACTGGTCGGTTTCCCAGATGCGCAGGAGTGTCGCGAGCGTGAAGCCGACCCGGACGATGCTGCCTGCGATGTTGAAAGTCCTTGAAGTATGCAGGGGGCCTACGTATAGTCCGCCGCCCTTGATGGCATAGTGGGCATCTATGTTGGCGTAGCGCGGTGTCGCAAGAATTTTGTCCTTGTGGCGCATGATGAGGTCGAGGTTGTCGAACAGCAACTTTTTCTTGCGTTCGTCGCACCTTTCCTGAAGCTTGCGCAATTCCTCCTGCTCGCTGTTTTCTTGGTCTATTGCGTCGCTGACAAGTTTCAGCCCCGATGCCTGCCGTTTGCAGAAATCCGCGAAGGTTTCGCGTCGGTTGTCCGGCTTCGCCGGGATGTACGGGAAGGGTTTCGAGTCGTCAATGTGAATTGTTGCCATAATTGAACTCCTGTCGGGGGCGTTGTGTTTGTACTACAGTATGCATTTTTTTTGTTATAATTTATGCGTGTATGCAAATGTATGCATAAATCTAGGGGTAATATACAAAATCCCTGCGACAAAAAATGTCTCATGCGTTTTTTTTTCGCAAGAACATGTCAATTAATTAGTGAACAGGAGTATAATCTTTCTTAGGGCTCTGTCAGGCAAACCGTTCTCTATGAAAAACCTACGGATTTAGTATAAAAGCCATCCCGTCTGGGGTGGCTTTAGTATTCGTATAGTAAGCTCCTGCAGATCTAGCGGTGCTGCGAACTCCAGTGGCGCTTGAAACGAGGCTCGTCCAGGACTTTAGCCCAGATAAAACCTTTGCGTATGTCGGCAATATCCTTCATCGATACGCGGGGCGTGCGGCGTGCTGAAACGGCTTCTGCAGGGACTCCCGACCCGAAGTCGGAAATTGCTGCGGCGGATTCGCGTGCGGCCTTGGCGCGTTCCTCGAGTTCGTTGAGCTTGCGTTGGCGTTCGAGTTCCCGTGCCCGGGCGTCATCGAGCTGCGATTGAGCGGCCTTGGCTTCCTGCGCTTGAATCGCTTCCTTTTTCTTGCGCGCCTGCTCGGCAATCTTTTCACGAAGGAGCAGATTGTCTAGTTCTTCCAGATCGTGAACAAGTACGTCGCAATCACCTTCGCCCATGTCGTGGCCTACAATGCGGTGAGCCTGCAGGTCCATCAGCATTTCGGCGGCGGTGTTTTCGTCAACGTTGAATTCTTCCATGAGGAATTCTAGGTTGATATAGTCCACCCCGATGACGACTTCGGCGATATCGTGGAGCGTGAGCGGCTTGTTCGGGTCGCGCCGTTCCATGGGTGTCGTCGGAGGCTCGATGTTTCCCTGCGAGGCTTGTCGCTGCGATTCCTCGAATTGACGAATCAGGTCCTGCAAGGAACGAGATGTCCTGTGTTCCTGATGGTCCGTCTCTTCGTCGCGAGACTGCTTACGCTGGGACAACTGTCGGCGCTGTTGCTCCTCCTTCGCCTTTTCCATCTTCTTTTGGATGATGGTGATGACGACTGCGATGGCTATGAAAATGAGGGTTTCCATGATGCCCTACGATCAGTTACTTTGCCTCGGGAGCGCTGCCGATTTCCTTCCTCATCTGGGTGTCGGCTTCGATGTTTTTCAGATTGTAGTAGTCCATCACGCCGAGCTTGCCGTCGCGAAGGGCGGATGCCATGGCCATCGGAATCTGGGCTTCGGCTTCCACGAGCTTGGCCTTCATTTCCATGACCTTCGCCTTCATTTCCTGTTCGGCGGCGTAAGCCATGGCGCGACGCTCTTCGGCCTTGGCCTGTGCAATCTTCTTGTCGGCTTCGGCACGGTCGGTTTCGAGGATGGCGCCGATGTTCTGGCCCACATCCACGTCGGCGATGTCGATGGAGAGAATCTCGAAGGCGGTACCGGCATCGAGGCCGGAAGCGAGCACCTTCTTGGAAATCATGTTCGGGTTTTCGAGCACTTCCTTGTGGCTTTGTGCAGAACCGATAGAAGATACGATGCCTTCGCCCACACGCGCGACGACCGTTTCTTCGCCGGCGCCACCGACGAGCTTCTGGATGCTTGCGCGGACAGTGATACGGGTGATGGCGTGCAGCTGAATGCCGTCGAGAGCCACGGCGGAGACCTTCGGGGTCTCGATGACCTTCGGGTTCACGGACATCTGCACGGCTTCGAGCACGTTACGGCCGGCGAGGTCAATGGCGGCGGCTTCCTTGAAGTCCAGCTTGATGTTAGCCTTGTTCGCGGCGATTAAAGCCTGAATCACGCGGAGCACGTTACCGCGGGAAAGGTAGTGGGCTTCGAGCAGGTTCGTGTCGACGGGGAGGCCTGCCTTGCAGCTGAGGATTCGGGCTTCAACAATCACCTGCGGCGGCACCTTACGCAGGCGCATACCGATAAGCTGGAAAATGCTCACGTTTGCCTTGGAGAACAAGGCCTGCAGCCACAGGCTGAAGAACTTGCCGATAAAGGCGAGGAGGATGATTACGGCGATTGCCGCGATAATGATTCCGACCATTAAAAGAGTGTCCATTGTTTATCTCCATTTTTTTGTTTTCTTTTCGTAATATACATAATTTGAGTAAAGAAAAGATTTATCTTTGATATAAGAATATTTGGACAAGGGAGGAACCTGGTCATGTATAGACTTTTTTTCAGAATAGTTGCATTTTGTGCTTTCATGGCTTTTGCCTGTTTATGCCTGAACGCCTGTCTCGAAGACGAAGGCTCAAGCAGCGTTGCAGCGAATGATGCTCCACAGAAGGAGAACGACTTGGATAAGGACAAAGATGGTTCAAAAGATCCGTCTGATTCGTCTATGTTCGCTGAAGTAAAATGTCCCGAGGTAACCTCCAAGTCGCAGTTCCTGAACCCTGATGTTGACTATGGTGAAATGACCGATGAACGCGACGGCCAAGTTTACAAGACTGTGCAGATCGGCAATCAAACTTGGATGGCGGAAAACTTGAATTATGCTGCAGATCGTTCCATGTGTCCAGATAGCCTGGAAAGTAACTGCAAAATTTATGGAAGGTGGTATACAATGTCAGGTTCGTGTCCAGAAGGTTGGCATCTCCCTAGTGTTGCTGAGTGGAATGTACTCCTCAGATCAGTTGGTAAAGATGACAAAGTTGATGCTGCGATGCTGAAATCAAGGTTCGGTTGGGCTGATGGAAAACAAGGGGTGGATGCTTTTGGTTTCTCGGCGATGCCGATGAGTAAACGGAATTGTTCCCAGGTCTTCTTTTTGACTTCTGATTACTATGATAACGAAAATACGGGTGAACGGAGTTGCATAGCGTTTAATTATCGAGCTGGAGATTATTATTACAACAACGAAACCTCTGTTACGGGTTTGTTTATGGGCTATTTCAATGAAGTTACTAGGGGTGTTCCCGTGCGATGCCTGAAGGACGGGAGTGGTCCTTACGAGAAATCTTTGCTGAATACCGAAAATCTCGCTTTATGGGATAAAGCAGACAAGAAAGATTTTTTCAATCCGAAAGTCGAGTATGGAGAAATGACCGATGAACGTGACGGTCAGGTTTACAAGACCGTGAAGATCGGTAATCAAACATGGATGGCGGAGAACCTGAACTATATCTATGCGGTAGATTCGCTTCTTAAGGAAGAAGGTGTATGTCCCATCTATTACGGCAACGATTATGTTTTTCCTGACGGCTTTAAAACTTGTGATTTGTATGGGCGCTTGTACCCGTTTGGCGCCGCGATGGATTCAGCTGGAGTCTTTAGTGATGACGGTTTGGACTGTAATGGGTTAGTGTGTAAGCCAAACGAACAGGTCCGTGGAATTTGTCCTGAAGGTTGGCGCTTGCCGGGTGACAATGATTGGGATACCTTGCTTGATGCCGTAGGGGGTGCAGATGTTGCTGGCAAAAAATTAAAATCGCTAACGGGGTGGTTTTACGACGGCAATGGTTCCGATGAGTATGGTTTTTCTGCGAGGCCTTCTCCCGATTTGAGCGGCAGTAACAATCATACTCATGTTGGTTTTTGGAGCGTCGGCTCTCATCTAAATGGAAGGTATTTTAGTTTCTATAGCGATGCCGTTTATCAGGGCGCCGCAGATAAGTTGTACATTCGTTGCATAAAGGGGTACACTCATATTGATGATCCGAGCAGGTATATTCCGGGAATCTTGCCTTCCGAGGTGGAGGAAGGGTCGATGACGGATGCTCGTGATGGGCAAGTTTACAAGACCGTAAAAATTGGCGACAAGACCTGGATGGCGGAAAACTTGAATTACGACTACCAGGTGGGAGATTCCGTATCGATATATGGTTCTGTTTGCCTCACCGATAGCTTGGGAAACTGCGATTCTTCTTATGGCCGCTATTACACGTGGCCTGCGGCGATGGATTCGGCGGGAATCTTTAGTGACGGAGGCAAGGGATGCGGCTTTAGTGAATTATGCAACCCGAAGGGGACTATTCGTGGAGTCTGTCCGGAAGGTTGGCATTTGCCGGATACGACCGAATGGAACGCGTTGTTCTCGGAACTGAACTGTGTTGAGGATGGTCAAAATAATTGTGGGCCTTTATTGAAATCTTCCCGGGATTGGGTGTCCCGCGGAGGTGGATTTGATTATTATGGTTTTACGGTTTTGCCTTCGAATATTGCAGATTGGCGTCAAGATTATACCAAGGAATGGTTCTTTGAATCGGTTCGAACTGCCCGCAATAATGCCCAAATTTGGCTGTCAAATGAATCGGAGAAAGACGCGGCGATGGTTGCTGAATTCACTATTTACAAATTTGTCCGTTTTTCGAAAACCCGGAAAAAATACGGGGCGTCAGTCCGCTGCGTGAAGGATTGACGCTAGCCTTCCATTTCAGCTTTAGCGACCGTCACCCAGATGTGGCCTTCCTGTACGGATTCTACCTTTACGGGGGTTCCGGCCTCAATGATTTCGCCGTGGGTCTGTACGTCGAATAGTCTGGTGCATCCGTCGGACATGGTGAAACTTGCCTGGCCTACGGGGCGCAGGAATGTCTTGGCAACTCCGATGTCGCCGATGGAAACTTCCTGAACGGCTTCTGTGGGGGATGCGGCCGTTTCCAGGTCCGTCTTGAGCATGGGCGTCCAGCCTTCGGGCAGAAGCGGAATGAGGTACTTGCTTGCGACTATCGGGAAAACGAGCGCGATTGCCGCACAGCTTAGCATGTAAAGTAGTCCGAGTAGCCAGGGCGTGGCGTCAAAAGTCGTCTCGATGGTTTCGGGCACGTATTCGGGCATTTCCGAGGGCTCGAAGGAGAGCGCAAGCGCAAGGATCATACATACGATACCGCCAATGCCGAATAGGAACGTTCCCGGCATCACGAAGATTTCCACCAGGAATAGAACCACGCCTGCCACGAGCAAAATGGCGGGAATGTAGCCATCGAGTTGCGGGGCGAACTGGCCGAGGAATACGACGCCGATGAGAATGATGCCGATGATTCCGAACAAGCCGAATCCGGGAGTCTTGAATTCGATGTAGAGGGCGCCGAAGCCAAGAATCAGGAGAATGCCTGAGATGGCGGCGATGGCCGATGCGATGTCTTCGCCGAGATTTGTTTCAACTTCGCTCCGGCTTTCGATGGCAAGCCTGGTTTCAAATTCGTCGCGGTCCTTGAAGGTGCCCCGCGAAAAACCGAGTTCTTGAGCTTCCTTGTCGGTCATGGTCAAAAGTTCGCCTTCTTTCACGAGGATTTTGGGGGCGCCCCAGAAGGCCTTGGCGGCGCTGTCGAGGACGGCGTATTTTTCGCCTTCTATAACGAGGACGGAATCTCGTTCTGTTTTTTTGCCCTTGTCCAGCGTGGCGGTGAGTTCAAGAATTTCAAGTTCCGGCGTGACGAAGGCGGAACTCAGGAGTTCCGGGTAGCCGTTACGCTGGGCGAGGTTCCTGAATTTGGCGCGGAGCGGGGACTGTATTTTTTCGCCAATGATTTGCGGGGTGCCGTCGCCGCCCTGCACGATGGGGGCGCAATCGCCGATGGTCGTCGCTTCGAGCATGTAGAGCCTCTTGCAGGCGAGTGCGATGAGGCTGCCTGCGCTGATGGCCTTTTTCTTGATGAGCGCGATTGTCTCGGCTCCCTTGACGGCCATGATGGTGTCCACCAGGTCGAATGCGGCGTCTAGGCGGCCGCCGAAGGTGTTGATTTCAAAGATGATGTAGTCTGGATTTTCCTTGAGGGCGTCGTCGATGGCCCGTGCGCAGAAATCGTACATGGAGGGTTCCACATCGCCTTCCAATTTAATCCATACGGCGTGCTTCTTGCTTTCGGCCGTTTTCGCGTCGCGAGTGGCGGAATCCATGGAAGCCATGAGCGCAGAATCTGTGGTGGGGGTGGAAATTGCCGAGGTGTCCGCCGTTGCTGCCGTCAGCTGAGTCGTGCCGGCGAAACCAAATGCAGCCTGCATCATAAGAACGGAAAGAACTCTAGTAAGTAACTTCATGCTCTTAATATATGAAGATTTTGGGCTGAAAGTGTGATTTCTGCGAAATTTCGGAGGCTTTAGGGGCGGGCCCCTAGGAGAGGGGGTGGAGAGCGATGAAATGCGAACCAGGGGGATTCCTCCCCCTTTTATGGATTAGCTTAAATTTTTGAGAACATTTTATATTGTAAAATCTTTTAAAATATTGTAAATTTTTAAATTTTTGTGTTGCTTTTTGTTGGTTTTGAATTTATATTTTAAGAAATAATTTGAGAACATTAGTTTAGTGTTCTGAGGATGGATGTATGAAAATGGTTTCGAAAAATGTCTCTAAGGCGGCACTCGGTGTGATGCTGCTCGGTTTTGCTGGGGCGTATGCCCAGGTAACGGTGAACAAGGCCGAAGGCTGGCTGGAATCCGCATATGCGGAATGGGCCCCAGTTTCGGGAGCGGCCAGCTACAATGTCTATTGCGACGGTAACAAGATCGACAATCAGCTGATCCGCAGCTACGGTAGCTATATGCGTGCCGATGTGCTCGGACTCAAGGCGGGCTCGCATACCTTGAAGATTGCTCCGGTGGTGAACGGTGCCGAAGGTACGGCCGCCACCAAGACGGTGATGGTGCTGGCCCACGACCGCACGGGTTTTGCGTTCAGTAACGGGCGCGTTCCCGGTGCCTACAATGCCGACGGTACGCTCAAGAGCGGTGCTGCTATCCTCTACATTTCCGAGAACACCAAGAACACGGTGACGATGGACGTGACGACAAACGCCAAGGGCTCGAAGACGACTTGTAAAAGTTTTCAGGGCATTTTGAACTGCTACAAGAAAGGTTTTGAGACAACGCCTCTGGACTTGCGCTTTATCGGTAACGTGACGGATTCCGATTCGCTGTTACAGGGTGACATGATGATTGACCTCGGCAGCTCCGAAAACACCTACGTGACTGTGGAAGGTGTCGGTGAAGATGCCGTGGTGAACGGTTGGGGTATCCGTATCAAGAATGCGCAGAATGTGGAAATCCGCAACCTGGGCATTATGAATGTGAATAGCAACGAAGGCGACAATATCGGCCTGCAGCAGAACGACCAGTATGTCTGGGTGCACAACAACGATTTCTTCTACGGTGATGCGGGCTCCGATGCCGACCAGGCGAAGGGCGACGGTGCGCTGGACTGCAAGAAATCCACCTACATCACCTTCAGCTACAACCACTTCTGGGACAACGGCAAGTCGAACCTGTTGGGTCTTTCCGAAGGTTCCACCGATGGCTACTACATAACTTATCACCATAACTGGTACGACCATTCCGATAGCCGCCATCCGCGCGTGCGCTACTACAGCGCCCATGTGTACAACAACTACTACGATGGTAACGCGAAGTACGGTATCGGCTCGACGCTCGGTTCGTCGGTCTTTGCCGAAGGAAACTATTTCCGCAACTGCAAGTTCCCGATGCTCACCTCGATGCAGGGGAGTGACCTTTACGCCGGTACGACAAGTAAGTCCAACGACAACGCCACGTTCAGTAAAGAGGCGGGCGGCTCCATCAAGGCGTTCAACAACTACATGGAAGGTGGAACCTTTATTGCGTATGGTGCGAGCAAGTATATGCTCAAGGGGGCCGAAGCGTCCATCGGCTCTATCGACAGTAAGACGGATTTTGACGCCTATGTGATTACGAGCCGCAACCAGGAAATGCCTGCATCGGTGAAGTCGCTTTCGGGTGGCAATACCTACAACAATTTTGACTTGAATAGTTCTGTCATGTACAAGTATACCGCCGACGAGCCCGCCGCGGCCAAGGCGAATGTGATGAAGTATGCGGGCCGCGTGAACGGTGGCGATTTCAAGTGGACCTTCGACAACTCCGTAGATGATGCCGCCTATGCTGTAAATCAGTCGCTCAAGAATGCTCTCGTTGCATACAAGGGAACGGTGAAGTCCATTCAGGGCGAAGGAAACCTGCCCGTGGTGGCGCCGACTTCGAGTAGTTCGGTTACAAGTTCCAGTTCGTCGTCTCCGAAGTCCTCGAGTAGCTCGCAGACTCCCAAGTCCAGCAGCTCTGTGGGTATAAATGAAGATCCGGTTGATGAGGATGTTTCTGTGACTCCTATAGACAGGGACGTTGTCCATAACTTTACCGAAGATGCGACTTCGAGCGATTACTTTGAATTCATCGGCAGCCTTTCGACAAGCAAGGGCACGGTGGAATATAATGGTGAATCCTTGACTCGCTGCCTCAAGATGGAGTCTTCGACTCGGATTTCGTTTACATTGGCGAAAAGCGCGACGGTGACGCTTGTATTTAATGGCGATTTCTCGAAGAATGTCAAGGTGGATGGGGAAAAGATTCCTGCAGTGGCTGGAGCCGTCGTTGTAAAACTGCCTGCGGGCCAGCATTCCGTTGTCAAGGGCGATGTCGCGAATCTATACCTGATCAAGGTGGTTGTGGATGAGTCGAGTACCGATCCTGAAAGTTCTTCAAGCGGAGAGGGGGGTGAAGACGATCCGATGATTGTTGCGTCGAAATTCGAAGGAGATGCTCCTATGCGTTATCTTGCGCGCGAGGGGCGACTGGAGATTTTTGCGGAGGGTGTGCGGCGTGTCGATATTGTCAGTGCGAATGGTCATGTGCTGATGCAGCTTTCCGGGGTAAATTCAAGTGTCGATTTGAGTAATCTCAAGGCGGGAGTCTATTTGGTGCGCCTTGTTGCGAATGGTCGATCGTATCTGCGGAAAATCGTAAGACGGTAAATGAGTTTGAGTGTTTGTGGAGGACTCCTGATTTCAGGAGTCTTTTTTTTGTATGTAAAAACTTGTTTGCGGTTTTCCCGATATGTTGCAAATAAAGATGTTAATCAAAAAATTACATCAAAAAGTCTCTGCACATTCTATCTTTTAATCGGATATTGGGTTATCACTTCGCAAGAAAAGGTGCAGAATGAAGAAGATTCTAGGGATAATGTGTTTGGCGGCGATGTCTGCCATGGCGGCTAGTGCAAACAGGGTTGGTCCTGTAAGCACTTATGGTGAACTTAAGGCTAATGGTGGCAAGTTGTCCGGATCCTGTCCAGATTATTCTGAAAAGGCTGTCCAGGTGAAGGGCATGAGCCTTTTCTGGAGCTCAGGTGCCGATAGCTCCACGGTGTTCTATTCCGAAAAAGCGGTGAACGCGATGGTGAAGCAGATGAATATCGAGGTCATTCGTTTCGCGATGGGCGTTACCCAGGAAAAGTTCAAGGACGAGGGACGCGGATACTTGAGTAGCGAACAGGGGGCGGTCCTGCAAAAGGGCTATCTCAAGAATGTGGTGAATGCAGCCATTGAAAATGATATCTATGTGATTATCGACTGGCATATCGAAAGTTCGAACGGGAATACGGACGATGCTGTAAAGTTCTTCGAGTACGCGGCTCAGGAATACGGATCCTACAACAATGTCATCTTTGAAGTGTGGAACGAACCTTTGCAGGGCACTTCGATGAGTTCGGTTGCTTCGCATGCTAATACAGTGATTGCCGCGATCCGTAAGTTTTCCGACAACCTTGTGCTTGTGGGTAGCCCCGACTGGTCTAGCCATCCGGAACAATGCGCCTCTGCCGGAATTCAGGACTCGAAAAAGAATTTCGCCTGTACGCTCCACTTCTATGCGGCGACTCACCAAGTGGGTGATTATGGCTACAACAGCCGTGCGGCGCAGGCCATGTCTAGCGGTGTTCCCGTGTTCGCTTCTGAATGGGGTACTGTTTCTGCCGATGGTAATGGCTCCCCGAATCAAGATGCCAGCAAAGCCTGGATTGACTGGATGAACCAGAATCATGTTTCCTGGGCCAACTGGTCTGCTTCTGCAATCAATGAAAAGTCTGCCGCTTTCCAGAATCTCGCTATCGATAAAGGCCTTACGTTTACGCAGTCCGGCAACATGGTCAAGGGCTGGATGAATGGAACGAGTGGATATTCGGATTGCCACCTCCAGAACGGGAATGGCTCCAATAATAGTGGTTTCTCGTCTGGTGTCGCGAATGGAACCAAGACGGATATGATCGATGACATGGAAGATGGCGATCGCTTCGCCTACACGGGTGGATGGTGGTCTGCTTTCGCGGATTCCGATGACGATACTGACGGCGAGGGCGCAACAACCATTTCCAACTCCAAGTGGGAAAATGACTTCCACAAGCGGGTCTACGATGTACTCATGGAAAAGAAGGGCGATAAGAATACGTCTAACTACATGGTTGGTATCGAGGGTATCAAGCTTGCCAAGGGTGGTTATAAATATGCTCCGTATGTCGCTATTGGCTTGAACCTGAGACGCGATACCCTGGAAATTGACCTTTCCGCTTGTAAGTCTATCAGTTACAAGTTCAAGGGAGCAAGCCATAATTTCCGTGTTGAAACATCTCTCGTGAAAAACTGGAACTTCCACCACGTGAACAAGGATGCTTCCGAAGAATGGAAAGAAGTGGAACTCACTTGGGACCAGTTCACGCAGGAAAGTTGGGGAGATGATGATAAGCATTTCAGCCTTGACAAGGGCATGAACAAGGTGCAGCGTTTTGCTTGGGAAGTCAAGGGTGCTCTTGATGTTCCGGATTACGCGAACCAGCCGAAGTATGATTATCTCTACATCGATGATGTACGTTGCAATGGAGCTAGCATTACGGCTATTAGCGGCGGTAACACTTCTCCAAAATCATCCTCTTCTACTATTAATCCTAGCAGCAGTGCCGCATCTAGCAGTAGCGTCAATTCTTCCTCGTCTTCTTCGTCTTCTTCTGCTGAGGAACAGATTGTATCTTCGTCTTCTGCGGTGAGCATGGCGGCCGTGATGCTTATCGATGATGTTGAAGACGGTAACGAAGTTGCCAAGACGACGGGAACCTGGTATGCCTATACGGACAAGGAACCTGGCGGACTTTCCACGATATCGAATGTCTATGACGATGCCCTTGGCGGTTACGTGGTCGTGTTCCCGGGAACAACGGATCCCACCAATGGTACTGAAGGCTTTGTCGCAATCAACGAAATTGTCTGGAACCAGGGCAGCTACGAGAATGCTCCGTTCGTGGCTCTCGGTCTGAATCTTCATGCCGATACTTCGTTGGGTGTCGATCTGAGTCGTTGTGAAGGCCTGAGCTACCGTTATAAGGGGGCCTCTCATAGGTTCAAGGTTCAGGATGGTCAGGTGAAGGATTACGCCTATCATGAACGCTTGGTGGTTGATGCAGAAGATTGGACGACGGTTGTTGTCTTGTGGGAAAAACTCACTCAGCCTTCTTGGACGAAGGAAGATGTCGAACTGAATACCGCCAATATCAAGAAAATGGCCTGGGAAGTGGTCGGTTATGCCGGCTTTGATGCACAGCCCACATACGATTATCTTTATGTCGATGATCTCGTCTGTGTTGCGAATTTGTCTGATGCAGTACGTCCGGTACGCAAGGCGATTTCCATGCAGCTGAATGTGCAGGGCGACATGCTGAACGTGATGACGACGTCTGCGGCCCGCATCCAGGTTTTCGACATGATGGGGAACCTTGTGATGAGCAAGCTTGAAGGGGTTGCCGGAAACCATCAGGTATCTCTTGAGGGCCTGAATCGGGGCAACTATGTTGTCCGTGTCACGGCGAAGGGTGCCCAGCAGACAGCTCGCATCAGCCTCCGCTAATTTTGAAAATTTGAAAAAGAAAACGCCTCGAACTCCGAGGCGTTTTTAGTGTCAATTTTGTTTATTGTAGGTCTCTTTGCAGAATTTCGCACTGCTCGTCGGCCCATTCCTCGAAGGTGTCGTCGGCGATGTGCTGCTTGGCCTCACGCATCAGGTGTAGGTAGAAATGCAGGTTGTGGATGCTTGCGAGCGTGAATCCGAGGGATTCGCCGGCATGGTGTAGATGGCGCAGATAGGCTCGGCTGAAGTTGCGGCAGCAATAACAGTCGCAATTGGGATCCACGGGCTTGTCGAATTCTTCGGCATGGCGGGCGGCCTTGTAGCGCAGGACTCCTTGACTCGTAAACAGCATGCCGTTGCGGGCGTTACGGGTTGGCATCACGCAGTCGCACATGTCGACACCTCGTTTGATGAGCTCCAGCAGATTCCACGGAGTTCCGACTCCCATCACGTAGCGGGCGTGGTCTTTTGGTAGGATATCGGTGCAGAAGTCCGCAATTTCGTACATGGTCTCGGTTGGTTCTCCTACCGAGAGACCTCCCATGGCAAATCCATCCGGTTCAAGTTCCGCGATGCGCTCGATGGCCTGTTGGCGTAGGTTCTTGTGCATGCCGCCTTGAATAATCCCGAAGAACTGCTGGTCGTAACCATGAATAGGCGGGTGTTCCCGTAACCACTGCATTGCTTCGGCGGTCCATTTCAGTGTAAAGTTCAGGCTGTGTTCTGCTTCTTTTGCTGTGCTCGGATAGGGAGTGCATTCGTCGAGGGCCATGATGATGTCCGCGCCGATTTCGCGTTGTGCATTCATCACGCTTGCGGGACTAAAGAAATGTTTCGAACCATCAAGAATGCTTCTGAATTCCACGCCTTCGGGGGTGATTTTGCGTAAATCCTTCAGGCTCCAGACCTGAAATCCGCCGCTGTCCGTAAGGACTGGGCCGTTCCAGCTCATGAACTTGTGTATGCCGCCGGCCTTCGCGATGCGGGGCGTCGTTGGACGCAGATAAAGGTGGTAGGTGTTTGCGAGGATTATTTCGGCCTTGATGTCGTACAATTGGGCGGGTGTTACCGCCTTTACTGTAGCCTCGGTGCCGACCGGCATAAAGATGGGCGTTGTCACATCGCCGTGATCTGTATGGACTACTCCCAGGCGGGCTTTGGATTTCTTGGAAGTCTTTAGGAGTTCGAAACGGTTCATGAAATAAATATAAGCTGTTTATCCTTACGCTAAAGATAGAAATTAAAAGCAAAAAGAAAACCCAGCCTTTCAGCTGGGTTTCTTTCTGCGGTCGGACAGACTTGAACTGTCATGGGATCGCTCCCACTAGCACCTCAAGCTAGCGTGTCTACCAATTCCACCACGACCGCGTGGTCCTTAGCGGAACGACCCAAATTTAGATTAAATCGCTTCGCTTGTAAAGGGGTAAAAACGCATTTTTTATAAAAAAGTGAAAAAAATCTCTTTTATGAAAAACTCTAACTTGTTTGCTTAGTGCGCAGGCCCACGTATGGTGGGAATTTCCTTCGCATTGGCTAGAACAATGTCTGAATTACAAGTCGGCAACGAGCTTGTCGAAGACTTGTCCGCGGACCTTGTAGTTCTTGAACAGTCCGAAGCTTGCACAGGCGGGGCTCATAATAACGGTGCCGCCTTCGCCGATGGCGAGACTGTCTGCAAAAGCTTCTTCTAGAGTGGGGAAGATGTTTGCGGGGACCTTTAGCCCGGCCTGCGTGAGCGATTCCAACATGCGTTCAGCGGTAGCGCCGATGAGCGCAATTCGCTTGAGGTTCGGGCGGTCGTTCACCAGAATCTGCGAAAGCTCGGTAAAGTCCGCATTCTTTTCGGAACCGCCCAAAATCAGCGCGAAGGGGCGCTTCATGCTTGCCGTTGCGGCGATCGTCGCGTCGGGGCGTGTGGCGTAGCTGTCGTTGAAGAATTCGATGCCGTTCTTCTCTCCCTTGAATTCCATGCGGAAGGGGAGCGTCTCGTAGCTCTTCAATGCTTCGAAGGCATCAGCTACCTTGATTCCCAAGGCTTTCACGGCGAGAGTTGCCGCCGCCATATTTTCAAGCTGGTAAATACCACGCACCTTGCAGTCTTCAAGGTAGAGCTTCTCGCCGTCGATGGCGAGGGTGGCGCCATTAATCACCGCATCCCCGTCGCCAGCGCTCGGGCCGTCGACAAGGCTCACGGCGTATTTCGTCTTGGCGGGGCTTTCGCTTGCAATCTTTGCCGTCGGGGCAGCGTCCTTCAAATACACGCATGCGCCGTCACGTTTTTGCCAGCGAACCAAGTTCGCCTTGGCGTCGCGATATTCTTCGACGCTCTGGTGCCAGTCGAGGTGCTCGGTCGACACGCGCAGCACCACAGCTATGTCCGGCGACACAGACAAAGTCATCAACTGAAAACTCGAAAGTTCCAGAATGCTCACTCGGTCTGCCGTCTCGTCCTTCAAAAGGTCAAGCGCTGGCACACCGAAGTTGCCGCCAATCTCGTTGTTCACACCGCACTTGG
>NZ_CALEFV010000097.1 GCF_937877005.1 uncultured Fibrobacter sp.
TGACCTGAAAACACCCCAATCGGGCAAAAACCTTGTTGACACGAGAAACTTGCATTGTATAACTCCTCTAAAAGCCCCAACGGAGTGTGATTCCGTCAGGGCTGCTTCAATCCAAAACACTATAAGAAAGAAAAAGTCTTTTTAGGCGGTGGCGAGCGTCTTGCCGAGATTCTGGCAGGCGGCCTTGCCGGCGTCATCGGGGGCATTCTCGATGGCGAGCGGGTCTGCCACAAGTACGAGCCCGGCTGCTTCGGCGTCGGCTTTCCACGGGTTCATCCATTCGCCGCCACCCCAGCCGTAAGAGCCGAACAGGGCGACTTTCTTGCCGTTGAGTGCGGGTTTGACGGCTTCGTAGAAGGGCTGGAATTCGGAATCTTCGAGTTCCTCGGCGCCCATGGCGGGGCAACCCAGTGCATAGCGGGCGTATTCGCCCAGCTGGCCCTGCGAAAAGTCCGAGACGCTGAACACGTCGGCTTCGGCACCGGCGGCCTTTGCACCTTCGGCGACGTATTTTGCCATCAGTTCGGTGTTGCCGGTTCCGCTCCAATAAATGACTGCGATTTTTTCCATTGTGATTCTCCTATTATTTTTGTTATAGATCCTTCGGCTACGCTGCGCTTCGCTCAGGATGACACAGAGGTTGAATTGCTTTGATATGACATTGGTGTTGACTATGCTGCGTTTCGGACGGTCAGCATCGGCAGCGAATATCCTTTTTCAAATAGTTTGTTGAAAACATCGAAGCACTTGCGAAAGCAGGCGAACCGTTTTTCGCATTCGGTTACATCGCCGTAAACTTTCCAGTAGCCCGTATATTTGCTATTCCTGCCGCCGTTGATAATGAACCCTTTCACGTCTTCGAGGGGATAGCCCAAGAATAGTCCGACTTCGTGCGGAAAACAGTGGCATTTGCGGATGCGCGCCGTCATGTATGCGAGTGCACAGTCGGTGCTAAAGTCGGTGTAGCCGTAGGCGGCGAGAAAATGGCGGATTTCCGGCTCGGCAATAAGCTTTTTCAGGGCGTCTTCGCGATAGACGTAGATAAAACTGCGACCGCAGCGTTCTGCGATAACGCGCACGCACACGCCGCGAGGGTTGAGTTCCTTGTTCCAGTGGGCGAGTTGTTTACACAGCGTTTCGCTGGGTGAAGATTCAAGGCAGAATAAACTTCCGACCTTGAGTCCGGCGAGTGTTGGCGCGCATTGGCGAACGAGACGGTGGTCTAAAAGGCGATTCATTTTTATTGCAAACTACAAATAAATTGTAAAGTTAGATTTCTCTAACAAATATATAAAAAAGCCTTGATGTTTGTCAAGGCTAATTTTGTATTAATTTTTGTTCATTTGCAATTCAAGCATCTTGCAGAACAGGCCGCCTTTCGCCTTGAGTTCGGCAGGGGAACCTGTTTCGGCGATGTGGCCGTCTTGCAGAACCACGACCTTGTCGGCGTTTGCGATGGTTCGCATGCGGTGCGCGATGATGATGACGGTCTTGCCCTTCACCAGCTGCGAAATGCCGCGCTGGATCTTGGATTCGTTTTCTACGTCGAGGCTTGCGGTCGCTTCGTCGAGCAAGATGATGGGCGCGTCCTTCAACAAGGCGCGTGCAATCGAGATTCGCTGACGTTCTCCGCCCGAGAGCGTTTCTCCGTTTTCGCCGATGACGGTGTCATAGCCTTGCGGCATCTTCTGCACGAATTCGTCGCAGCCCGCGAGTTTTGCCACCTTCAGGATTTCTTCGTCGCTGGCATCACGCTTGCCGATGCGGATGTTGTCCTTGATGCTTGTGTTGAACAGCACCACGTCCTGGAAGACGATGGAGAAATTCTTGAGGAGCGTTTCAGGGTCAATCTTGCTGATGTCCTGCCCGCCGAGGGTCACCTTGCCGCCCTGAATATCCCAGAAGCGTGCCGCGAGTTTTGCTGCAGTCGTCTTTCCGCTGCCGCTCGGGCCCACAAGTGCGGTGATTTCACCCTGCTTTGCCGTGAATGAAACTTTTTTCAGGACTTGCTTGTTCTCGTTGTAATTGAAGTCGACATCCTTGAATTCAATATCGTAATTCTGCGGAGTGAATATAGTTACGCCATCCTGAGGTTTCATCTGGTCCATTTCGCGGAACCGGCGCAGGCGCACATTCACAAAGAACAGTTCGGCGAGGTTGTTGAACACTAGGAAAACCGGATTGTAGACCGTTGCCGCGCACACGATAAACACCAGATAGGTGAATGCATCGATTTCGCCCTTGGTCCAGAGGCGAGCGCCCGTAATTAGCACCGTGGCAAGGCCCATCTTGAGAATGCCTTGCGCCGAATTCAAGAACGAACCCACCTTCACGTCTGAATCCATCTGCGATTTTTCGTATTTGATGCAATCCTTGTCAAAGTGTTTGAGGTAGGCGGTTTCGCCCGAATACGAGCGGATTTCCTGCACATTTTCGAGACCTTCCTGGATATCTTCCATAATCACGCGGCGAGCGTTATATGAATTTTCGAACCAGCGGTCCTGAATTTTCTTGGAAAGCGCAATGAGCAATGCTGCTGCGGGCACTACCCAGAAAAGTGCGATAGACATTTTCCAGTTGTAGCAGAACAGCATAATGCCAATTATGGTGACGCTTCCGATAGCGGCGAAAAGTTCCGGCACCGCATGCGAGAAAATCATTTCGAGTGCGTTGCAATCGTCCATGATGGTCGAAGTCAAGTCTGAAAGGTTCTTCTTGCCAAAGAACGAGAGCGGCAACTTGCGGAGTTTTTCGGCAATCGAGACGCGACGGCGCATGCTTTCGTCGTACACGCTATCGTAGGTGGCACTGTACGAGAACCTGTAAATGACAAGCATCACGATAAACAGGACTACCGCAATTCCCACATAGAACAAGGTCCCGTGCGGAGTTTTGCCTGCAAATTCACCGACGCCCATCTGCTCCATCAAAAAGTAAAAGAGCATCATCATCGGGAACATGAGCGAAATAAAGTGCAGAAATGTCCAGATGACGCCACGGACAAACGTGCGCGAGCCTTCTTCCGAAAGAGCAAAAGTATTCTGAACCCACTTATACATTTTCGCCTCCTTCATTATTCTTGGAATTGTCGAGGGTCCACGTGACGGACTGCTGGTACTCGGCCCACATCTTGGCATAAATGCCGTTCTTTTCAAGTAATTCGCTGTGCGTACCGCGTTCAGCGATTTCGCCTTCTTCGACAACGATAATCTGGTCGGCGTTCACTACGCTGGTGAGCCTGTGGGCGATCATCAGCACGGTCTTGCCGGCGGCAAGCTTGTGCAAGGCTTCTTGAATCAGGCGTTCATTTTCGGGGTCTGCAAAGGCGGTCGCCTCGTCGAGCACCACGATGGGGGCGTTTTTCAAGATAGCGCGCGCAAGTACCACTCGCTGCTGCTCGCCACCCGAAAGATAAGTTCCCTTGCTCCCGATAACGGTATCGATACCGCCCGGCAGCTTGTCAATGATTTCACGGCACTGCGCAAGGTCAAGAGCCTTGTTTACCTGCTCGAGAGTCGCATCGGGCATGCCGTAGCGAACGTTGTCCAGAATGCTCATCTTGAAAAGGCGCGTATTCTGGAACACGAACGAAACGTTCTTCATCAGTTCCTTCGGGTCAATCTGCTTTACGGGAACACCGCCAATAGTGATTTCGCCGCTATCGACATCGAAGAATCGTGGCAGGAGTTTTGCAATCGTACTCTTGCCGCCGCCCGAAGGCCCGACAAGTGCTACCGTATGGCCCGCCGGTACCGAGAGCGAAATGTCGCTCAATACCTGCTTGTCGGTATCGGGGTAGGTGAAGTTCACGTTCCGGAATTCTACATCGAACTTTTGCATCGGTACGGGATTTTCACAAACTTCCAAATCCTTGGTGCGTGCAATATCGTTGATGCGGTCAATGGCAAGCCCCGCCTGGTTCGTAGCGTTGCTTAGGTACATGCTGCGCATGACGCACTGCGAAAACAGCGGCGTCACCAGCACGTAAATCATCATGTTCACGATGGTGAGTTTTACATCGCCGTCGTTACCGATAATGAGCGCTGCCGTCGGCACCAGGAACAGTACGAAGCCGTTCACGAGGGTCGTGTAGATGCAGTAAGGAACTTTCCAATTGTCGGAATAGGCAGTCACCATCTTGTGGTAGGTCGCGATGCTGTTGTAGAAACTTTTGAATGAAAAAATGGTCTGCTGGAAAACCTTGACTACGGGTATCCCGCGCACGTATTCCACCGCTTCGGAGTTCATCTCTTCGAGGGCCTGCATGTAGCGTTCCATGAACTTGGTTCCCCTGCGGCCAAGGGTGCCTAAAATGAACATGGCGTAGGCGATAGGCACCAAAGAGGCGAGGCCAAGTCGCCAGTCAAAGCTGAACATCATCACGAGCGCCACGACGGGAATCAAGATGGTGCCCGAAATGTCGGGCATCTGGTGCGCAATGAAGGTGTGCGTAATCGCGGCGTTGTCGTCAATAATCTTGCGGAGTTTGCCGGTCGGGTTCTTGTCGAAGAATCCGAGAGGGGCGCTCATCAGTTTTTTCATGGCGAATCGACGCAGGTCGCCTTCGAGCCTGAAAGCCACCAAGTGCGAGCAGGCGAGGGCCGCAAAGTAGAGCAGAACGCTTGCGACCGAGGCGAGAACCGCTCCGATGGAGTAGTCAAAAATCTTGATGTTCGTCATGTCACCGCCAGAGATAACCTCGCGGACAATCAGCCACATCAGTAAAAAAGGCACGAGCCCCGCGATGGCGCTCAATGCCGAGAGAATCAATGCTAGCGGGAACAGCGGTCTTCGCGAACCCATGTAAGCGTAGAGTTTAGAGAATGTCTTTTTCATAAATTAATCGCTAATGTGTCATTCTGAGCGAAGTGCGAAGCACGTAGTCGAAGAATCTAGATAAGAGATCCTTCGATTTCGAACCTAGCGGTTCTCCACTCAGGATGACACTTTTTCTTTTTATCTGGTTATGCTACATTCGTGAGTCTGTATTTTTTCCTGTATTCCTTCGGGGTCATGCCCATCACATCCTGGAAGGCGTGGGCGAACTTGCTCCCGTTATTGTAACCGACTTCGCCTGCAATCTCGAGAATCCCGCGGTCGCACTCGCGAAGTTGCTTGGCAGCCAGTTTCATGCGCTCGCGGCGAGCGTAAGTGAATACCGGCAAACCGAACACGTTCTTGAAGCAGAGTTTCATTGCAGTAGGCGGCATGTCAAACTTGTTGGAAAGTTCCTCGATGGTGAAATGACTGTCCATGTTTTCGCAGATAAACGAACGGATGCAGTAGATTTTTTCAATTTGCATCGAAGATAAATTGCATTCGCGACAAATGGATTCTCGTTGCGTGTCTAGGTTTTTCAGGGTGAGCAAAAGCTCCAAAATGGCGAGTCTGCCATATTCCGCCTGCAAGTTCTTTGACTTGTTGTCGACTTTTTCGAAGGCGCTAGCGACTTCTTCCTTGGTGTGGACGATAAACGGTCGGCCCGGTCGGCACATTTTCTGTGCGAGCATCTTGATGTCAATCAAAAATCCTGCAAAATGTTCGCGGATGTACCTTATTGATTCTTCAAAGAATAAAATGCGGTCGCCGCAGTAATCGGCAGAACGCGTCAGCGCTCCCGAAGTCCACGCATCGTAAACCAGCATTTCTCCTGCCTTCAGCTGATTGCAGGGGAGTGCTCCGCCGGCCCAGCTGATTTGCCCCTTTCGGCAAAATTCAAGAACCAGGAGCGGATCCCTTTCAAGCGTTGTATGGTAGCACCCGACTTTGTGCAACCATTCAATTCCGTTAATGTTCAACATATTTCCCTCAAAAATCTCTTTAAACCGGCTTTGTTAGTCTAGTCTTAAAAAGTAAGCCAAATCTAATTAGTAAACAAAACTTCGTCAAGGCTAATTTTATGACGGCAATAGAAAAATTTTATTGCAAGAATGTCTGAACGGAGTGAAAAATGACTGAACGGAGTTAAAACAAAACGAAAAAGACGATTTCCCCCTTAAAAATCCAATCGGATTTTTCCACCTCCGTTTGGAGTAGAACGCCCCTCAAATCATTTCTAAAATGCTCCGCAAAATTAACAAACGCGGTTTTTCCGCATCAATTTCAAGGAGTATTTATGAAAAAAAGATTCATGGCGGCACTTGCTATTTCGCTTGGCATGCTCGCTGCTTGCGGCGACGATTCCTCTTCTTCTGCCAATGGCGAAAATGGCGATTACAAGCGCGACTTTGCGACATCGATCTCTACCGGCGAAACGATGTTCATCGGCACGATGTCGCTGGACCATACGGATGAAATCGGTACGGATTATATCGAAGTCGGAACCCGCGCAGGCGTTGTCTATTACGACAATTCCCTATTCATTGCCGACCTTGATGTGGGAACCATTGCACGCTACAGCCTCGATGCAAACAACAAGATTGGTAGCAAGACGGCTGAACTTTCGCTTGCTGGCGCATGGGCAAATCACCTTTACTTCGTGAATGAAGAAAAAGCCTACTTAGGCGGCATGCTTGACTCGCTGCTCATCATCAACCCGAAAACCATGAAGCGCACGGGCGCGATTGACCTGTCCAAATACAAGAACAAGGACGCTCTCGTGGTGAGCCCGGGTACAGGCGTAATCGTGGACGGTCGGCTCTATGTTGGCCTGTTACAGAACGTGAGCGACTATGCTACCGGCAATACGGCTCAGGTCGCTATCATCGATATCAAGAAAGACGAGGTTGTTGCCGTGGCTGAAGATGACCGCGTCGCGGCAGTGGGCTCCCTGGATGATTCCCAGAACCAGTCGTTCATCGTTGCTGACGGTTACATTTACTGTTACAGCAATGCTTCCTGGGGCTACGCTCCGGGCCAGGTCGACGGGTTCCTGCGCATCAAGGTGGGCGAAACCAAGTTCGACAAGGATTATCAGTGGTTCGTGACCAAGGATGTCGCTATTGATGGCGTCACCAAGAAAGGCAACTTCAAATACCTGAGCCCCACTACCGACGCCAATGGAACCAAGGTGTATTCCTTCTTGAACGTGATGGTGGACCTGCAGCAGGTTTGGACCGATATGGATAGCTACCACAACAATACCTGCAAGCCGGTAGAAATCGATCTTGCCAAGAAAACCATGAAGGCGCTCCCGATTGATTATACTTCTAGCTGGGCTAGCTACGGCAAGTACATCGATGACGACGGCACCGTGATTTTTGCGGTCTCTACCGAAAAAGACGGCAACGCCTACTTCCGCTATGATCCTAAGTCCGAAAAGGCGGAAAAGATCGCCGATGTAAAGCAGATTCCGATGTGGCTTGTGCCGCTCAAGTAAAATTTCTCCATAAACCCCTAATATCCTCATAAACACAAACTTCCGTTCTTGCTCAGGCGAGAGCGGATTTTGTTTTATGAAAAGGAAAAAGCTATTCGGGTTTTTAGCAGCCTATTTGGAGTAGAATTTTGAGTGAAAATTTGCTCAATTGCGCTGCGATGAAAAAGATGTTTATTTACAAGGCGGCAGCGCTTGCCATTATATTTGCTACGGTGGGGACTGTTTCGGCCCGTGCTCAAGATGATGAAATTACCTCGATAGACGATTTTCTTGAAGAATCTGCTCCAGAAAACAATGCGACAACTGATGACGCAAATGATATGGCGCGGTCAGAGGCTTCTGCTGCAAATGCATCAGGTGTCACGCAGCTGGACGAACTCTCGGTGGAATCTGAAATAGAAGCGGAACAGGCGAAGCAGGCCAAAAAGGCGGAATCGGTTGCGACGATTGACGCAGCCGAGATGCAGAATACAAGCAAGACCATTTCGAAGGCCGTCAACTCCGCTTCGGGCGTTAAGGTGCGCAAGTCCGGTGGCATGGGCAGCGAAGGTAAAATCAACATTCGCGGCATGGAAGGCAAGAACATCAAGGTGCTGGTGAACGGCGTCCCCGTAGAGACGCAAGGCAACTTGGGTCTTGACGATATCCCTATTGACCAGATTGCAGACATTGAAGTTTACAAGGGCTATGTTCCGGCACGTTTTGCTACGGACGGTGCGGGCGGTGCCATCAATATCATTACCAAGAAGCGTCCCGCCAATTCGGTGGATGCATCCTACAGCCTTTCAAGTTTCAATACGCACAAGGCGTCGGTAAGTGCGAGCCATTTAATCGATAGCATTGCGGGTGGTGTTGGCCTAGAAGTGGGTGTTTCGGGCTACTTTAATCATTCCGATAATGATTACAAGTTTACTTCGCCTTACATGAAAAGTTCGACTGGTAAGGATACGAGTGTCGTTCGCGATCATGACCATTACACCTCTTACAATGTACAGGCCTTTGCGAACTTGATGAATGCTTGGTTTGACCAGATTTCGCTGGGTGCCAGCTATGGCGCTTTTGATAAGGAAATTCAGGGCGAAGCGAACCGCATTGTTGAAGCGACTGCCGAAGGGTATAATTTAGGAGCGACTTTCGGATTAGATAAGAAAAATTTGTTTGTAAAAGACTTGAATTTCGGTGACCATTTTTCGTTTGGTTACAATGAAAATAAAATTATTGACACGAGTCGTGTCCATTGCCGCAACTGGTATAGTTGCGATACCGCCAAAAAGAATGTGGGCGAAATTTCTTCGATGGGACTTCCGAAATTCCGCACTGTGCAGGCGTATGATTTCAACGATTTGCTGAATCTGGATTATCAGTTCTTTAAGAATCAGTTTATTTACTGGAATACGCTTTTCCGGTATCACAAGGAAGACCCTGAAGATGACGTGGGCTCCGAAATGGTCGGTTTCAATACGGCAGGCTATCCTGGCAAGACAATTTCGGTGACGACGGGCCTTTCGCTTGAAGACAATTTCTTTGATTCGAGACTCCAGAACCTGTTGGGTTTCAAATTCCATTACATGAAGGCTGAAATTTCTAATACTTCCACAAGTATGATACAGCAGGCGGTATTGGAAAAGAATGATTATACGGATTTTAGCTACGATGAAAGCTTGATGTTCCGGATTGTGAAACCGCTTGCGCTCAAGGGCTCTTACCAGCATGCAGTGCGCCTGCCCACGCCCGATGAACTCTTTGGCGATGGAATCCGCGTGAGTGCTGCGACAAACCTCAAGCCCGAAGAAGCGGACAATTTTAACATTGGACTTTCTTTAGATTTGCAAGAAATTCCGCTGTTTGCGCGGTTCCGATTTGATGGCGACGTTTTTTATTCCTATTACAAGAACCGCATTCACTATATGAGCGCTTCTCAGATGTCGGTGCCGTATTTTAATATGAATCCGATTCGTGGCTGGGGCTACGAAGGCGATGTGAAGCTCGATGTGAATGAATGGGTGCTACTCGGAACGAACTGGACTTTCCAGGATTTGCGCAACATAGATTACAATGCGAAGCAGGGAATCCCTGAAGATGCGATTATCCCGAACATTCCACGGTTCTTTATGAATTACACGGCGGAATTCCACATGGGCGATATACTCAACAAGAATGATTTTGTCAAGTTGTGGTGGGCTGCCAACTATACCGACGAATACTACTACGCCTGGAAAATCAGTTCCCGCCAGAGCCGGAAAATAGACGCCTCGTTTACGCAGGATTTGGGTGTTGAATATTCCGTGTGGGATAATAAGTTCGCCTGGAGTTTCGAGGTTGACAACTTCTTGGACGAAACCGTTTACGACAAGTATGGAGAATCTAAACTGGGACGCACTTTTGCAACCAAGATTAGATACAGTTTCAGATAGTTGATTCTAACTAAGTTGTGTTACTGCTAACTAAGTTTCAAGTTGTCAACTAAATTTCAAATTTGCAACAATGTTAGTCGCTCGGAAAGCTTATGGGACCTGGGTTTGAAGTCTGTTGTTAATTTGTATGTAAGTTGCTTTTTGATAAAAATTTAGATAGATTATTAAGCAAAGAACAACAAAGCTTTAATGGAGATCCCCGACCAAGTCGGGGATGACATTAGGGCGAAACAAAAGGAGTAAGCTATGTCCGTATGGAAAAATGAAAAATTCTGGTGTGTGGTGGCTGGTGTCGTTGGCCCGGCTATCATCAAGAAGATTCTCAAGGCTCCGAAGACCCGCGAATATGCCGTCAAGGGACTTGCCGAAGGCATGAAGATTACTGCCGACGCCAAGGCCGCCTTCCAGGATATGAAGGACGAAGCCGCCGACATCTGCAACGACGCGAAGAAAGAAGCGGGTGTATAATAACAGAAATGAACCAGTGTCATCTTGAGTGAAATGCCGTAGGCATGGAATCGAAAGATCTCAAACTTTTAGATCCTTCGACTCCACTTCGTTACGCTCAGGATGACAAATTAAACCATCAAAAAAACATGAGCTTCCGAATTGTTTACGATCAGCCGGGGCGAATCCGCTTTCGGGCGGGGGCCTACGCGTTTGAAAAAATGCATGAACCGCGCATCCACAAGGCATGCGTGAGTGAACCTTATGTCCAGAAAGCGGTAGTCCATTCGGAAAACGGCGGCATTCTGCTGGAATACGAAGACGGCTATCGTGAACAGGTGATTGATTTCGTCCGGAATTTGGACATCGCAAATCTCCCTGAGAGCGAGCCCGATACTGAATATCAACTGCAGGAACTCGATACGCAATTCAAGAACCGACTCACGTTCATGATTGTGCGGCGTTACCTGGCCAAGTTGCTGATCCCTGCCCCCATTCGTACGGCACACCTGATTTACAGGGGCCTCAAGTTTGTGGCGAAGGGCTTGAATTGCCTTGGCGAAGGAAAACTCTCCGTCGAAGTGCTGGATGGTGCTGCCATCGGGGCGAGCATCTTGCAGCGCAATTACGAATCGGCAGGAACCATCATGTTCCTGCTGAACGTGAGCAGCCTTCTGGAAGATTACACCAAGGCGCGCACCCGCACGGCCCTTACCGCAAGCCTTGCCGTGAAGGTGGACCGCGTGTGGGTCGTCAAGGACGGCGTCGATGTTCAGGTGCGCATGCAGGATGTTCAGGTGGGCGACCTCGTGCGTGTGCGTTCCGGCAGCATGATTCCGGTGGACGGAACCGTTGCCGAAGGCGATGCATTCGTGAACGAAGCGACCATGACGGGTGAATCGCAGGCGGTGCATAAGACGGTCGGAAAGTCTGTTTTTGCGGGCACCGTCGTGGACGAAGGCTCCATCGTAGTATCTGTCCGAGCCGTGAGCGGCAACACCAAGATTCAGAAAATCATTGAACTCATCGACCGCTCCGAAGACCTGAAGGCCTCTATCCAGAGCCGCGCCGAACGCCTTGCCGATGGTATCGTGCCGTTCAGCTTTATCGGATTCGGGCTCACGCTTCTGTTTACGCGCAACATTACCAAGGCGGTCTCGATTTTGATGGTGGATTATTCCTGTGCCATCAAGCTTTCCACCCCGATTTCGGTGATTTCGGCTCTCCGCGAAGCGGCTGACCGCAACATGACCGTGAAGGGCGGCAAGTACCTGGAAGAATTTGCGCTTGCAGACACCATCGTTTTCGACAAGACGGGAACGCTCACCAAGGCGGAACCGAAACTCGAACGCGTGATTCCGTTCGGAAACCGCAGCGAAGAAGAAATTCTGCGCATTGCGGCCTGCATCGAGGAGCATTTCCCGCATAGCATGGCGCGTGCCATTGTGCGCGGGGCCGCCGAACGGGGAATCGACCACGAAGAAGAACATGCTGACGTGAAGTACATTGTGGCGCATGGAATCGCGACGACTCTCGACGGTGAACGCGCCGTTATCGGCAGCAAGCATTTCGTCGTCGAAGACGAAAAGATTGCAGTGGGCGAGGCGGAACAGAAAAAGATCGACGAACTCGCCGGAGCCGCATCCGTGATTTACCTTGCCATTGGCGGGAACCTTGCGGGCGTGCTTTGCATTAGCGATCCTCCGCGAGACGAGGCCGCCGAAGCTATTCGCATGCTCCGTGAACGCGGAATCAAACATGTGGCGATGATTACTGGCGATAGCCAGAAAGCGGCCGAACGCACCGCTCAACTTTTGGGCATCGACACCTTCTTTGCGCAGGTATTGCCCGAAGACAAGCATCGTTATGTGGAAAAAATGAAGGCCGAAGGCCGCCGCGTGATTATGGTGGGCGATGGAATCAACGATGCTCCTGCCCTTGCCGCGGCCAATGTGTCGGTTGCCATGAGCGATGCCAGCGACATTGCCCGCGAAACCGCCGATGTGACGCTCCGCAGCGAAGACCTGCGCGACCTCGCCGAACTCCGCACATTGAGTACGCAACTCATGGACCGCATCCAGGCGAACTACCGCTTTATCGTCGCCTTCAACACGTCGCTCCTGGCCGCAGGTTTCTTCGGGATTCTTGCCCCCTCGACCTCGGCCCTGCTGCACAACCTCTCGACCATGGCGATCTGTGCCAAGAGCATGACGCCGTTGAAGCAGGCGTAGGGCCCTCCCCGCCTAAATAATTGGCTTAAATTAACGAAAAATGCCCCTGCTCAGAGCTACTTGAGCGGGGGCGCAATCGTTCCCAAAGAGACACAAGGAGGGAATTGGATTTTTGCTTCAACCAGACAAGTCCGGGTCTAAAAGCTATGGCAACAATTAGAATTAGACTTGTCTAACTAAAAGTTAGATAAATCTAACTGCAAAAACAAGGGCAAAAAAGCCAAAATAATGTAAATTTTCCGTTTCAAAGTTAGATTTGTCTAAAAAAGTATGGCTGTTGTAATATTTTTAGCCTTGCCTAATTAGTTTTATTAAACTATATTAGCCTCGTCTAAATAAGGCAAGTTGATATGGACCATACAAAACTGACTCAAAGCTTAGAAGATTACCTGGAAATGGTGCATA
>NZ_CALEFV010000098.1 GCF_937877005.1 uncultured Fibrobacter sp.
AATACAAATTTTAAAAAGGAAGATAATTCTTTTTAAGAATTAATTAACAAAATAAGAGGTAAAAATTATGAGTGCTACAATTTACGATATCGCTAAAAGATGTAATTGTTCAATTGCTACTGTCAGCAAGGTTTTCAACAACACAGGCACGATTTCAAAAAAGAAAAGAGAAGAAATATTACGTGTATCTCATGAATTAGGTTATATCCCTTCTGAATCTGCTCGTGGTCTTGCTAAAGCTGATAAAACAACAAAGATGATTGGTGTCCTCCTTCATATTAATGATGACAAATCAATCGGTCACTATTTGTTCTCTAGCATCTTGAACTCATTTCGTATTGTCGTTGAACAATATGGTTATGATGTAGCCTTCTTATCAAAAATAGAAGAAGATTCACCTTATACATATCTCGATAAAGTTAAATCTCGTGGATTTGATGGTGTCTTCGTTATTTCCGCTAATAAGACAGAAACAAAAGTCAAACATTTATTTGAAAGTGATTATCCATTAGTTGCGTTTGATAATCCAGGTTCTGGTTGTACCTTGACATCAAACAACAAAGAAATTGTTAGTGAATTAGTGGATTATTTAGTTTCTAAAGGCCATAGAAAAATCTGTTATATTCTTCCTCAAAACAAAGGAATTGCTAAAATTCGCTTTGAAGGTTTTATCGAAGGTCTAAAAAGAAATGGGATTGAGTTTGATGAAAGAATGGTTATTCCAGGATCTTATTTCACAATTGATTCTGTAGAAAAAGAAACGGATTTAGCACTTAAATCTGGTATTGAACCAACAGTAATTATGTATCCAGACGATTATTCCGCTGTTAATGCAATTCCATATCTTCGTAAATTAGGGATGAAAGTCCCTTCAAATATATCCGTGACTGGTTTTGACGGTATCGACATCGCATCAGTTATGCATCCAAGTATCGTCACAGTCAAACAAGACGCCAAAAGTATAGGTTATGAAGCTGCAATGGCGCTTATTAAGTTAATTAATAAAGAACCAGTTCAAAAAAGGAAAATAGTTGTTCCCGCTCTTATTTGTGAAGGAACTTCTGTAAAAAATATAGGTTGAGGTGAAAAAATGAAAAAATCTAAATTATTACTCGCTTTAGCTCTCCCAATTCTAACAATCCCAGCGCTTGTGGGTTGTGGAAGCGGTGGAGGAGAAACACTTGTCGCTTGGACATTCTCTAGTGAATTAAAAGAAATCGCTGAAGATTATTATCGTGAAGCTACAGGCAAAAAAGTTAAAGTTGTCATCAAAAGTACAGTCACTCAAGTTCAAAGTGATTTAGACAACGCTTTAAGAAGTGGAAAAAATATTCCAGATATCGTTGCACTTGAAGCCGCTGTTATCGCAGACTTTACTTCAAAAACAGCAGCAGATTCTAAATTAGTTTCGCTCGATGATATTGAAGGTACAGATGACATGTATCAATATACAAAAGGTGTCGCGACAAGCACCGATGGTAAATTACTCGGTTTGTCATGGCAAGCTACACCTGGTGGTTTCTTCTATAAGAAGAGTATTGCCACTAAATTAGGCATCAATAGTGTTGAAGAAATGGAAAACGCTATTGGTTCTTGGGAAAATTATCTCGCTTTAGCAAAACGCGCTCATGAATATGATTTAGATGAAAATAAAGATGGTGAAATAATTAGAAATTGTATTGTTAAAAATGAATATCTGGACAATAATATGATGAGGAGGGTAGTTGAAATTACTCAGGGAGAGTATAGTATTACTTTAGAAGTTAATGGACAAAATATAGAAGTACTTGTAGGTGAAACTAAATTACTTTTGCGCTTATTCGAATTCTTTCCAATTAAGGCTAATATAGATTGGGTATGGAATGGGATAAGTAGAATTTCTTTTACAAATCCTTCAAGTAATTATTCTTCAGTTAAATGATCAATCACATCACATAATCTATTGAATTCATTTTCATCATCATTTTCCTCATCTTCTCTGCCCCTTTTTTAAAACGGTTTCCTTTTCGGTTTTCAAATGTTCACTCAACGGGAACAACTGCACGTTCAGGCGGTAGACCTGTTCCGTTTCGTCTTCCTCCGTCGCAATCGCCACCACGCGACGGTAATAATCTTCAGTCTCTTTCTTGATGCGTTCGTACGCACGACGCGTAAGCCCAAGCGTATAACCTGACATCATGCGCTCCGAAATCGGCAAGTCGATTGCCTTGACGGCAAACTCCCCCATCTGGCGCTGCAAATCGCGAGCGGCCAGCGGCACGGCCTCCACAGGCGCCATTTTAATCGTCTTGTCCGTTTGCTGGTAGTTTCCACTCCTGTCCTTCTTCAGGAGCTTCGCCTTCACCAAAAAATCGAGCGTCTCGGAAACTTCCGCCGCCGAAATTTTCGGCTTACAGGCATGCGCAATCTCGAGCGGTTTCGCCCCCGGCATGTGCGGTGCCAACTCACGGATTACGGAATTTTTCCAAGACTTGAAATACTTGAATTCTTCGTCACCCAGCACGCGAACCTTGTGAGCATTCGCCAGCGCACAGCGTTCCTCAAAAGCGGCCTTTTTAGCTTCGTTGCTCTTTGCATGCGCGTACGAAACCATCAAGACAAAATATTCGTATTCAAAACCGACAAGCCCCATGGCATTTGCCACCGAGCCTGCCGAGCCGACGCTCAAATTCTTTTTCCCTTCGCAGACATACTGCAGGAACACCGCCGACGAAAATCCGGCATCCAGGGCAAACTTCTGCCACGAAAACACAGAACTGCGCTTGCGTTCTTCGTAGTAGTCCCGGATATACTTACGGTAATCCGTATATTCAACGATTTCCTTCATAGGTACAAATATACCTTTTTTAGCCAATTTAGGATATAAACATTGCGATTTTAGCGAAATTTTACAACTTTTGGCTAAATTTATCAAAATAAAGTAATTTCAGAACATAATTTCATATTCTAGGAACATGCCCTAGAACACAAAAAAATCCTGCAGATCATTCCGCAGGATTCTTTCCTAACCTTCCCTCAGCCCGAACACTCCCGGGTCCAAATTTTGAGGGAATCAAATGTGTTTCACTTTGTCTGTCCTAGTTCTTCACGCAACGCACGTAAGCTTCTTTTAGCGGTTCTTCTTCAACACGATAATCGTAGGGAGAGACTTCCACATAATAGT
>NZ_CALEFV010000099.1 GCF_937877005.1 uncultured Fibrobacter sp.
ACGGCGTGTTTGACTTGAAGTTACTCGGTTGGGAAGGAAAACCCCACGAAAGTGCTTACGACAAAATGGAAAAGTGGCTTGCGCAAAAGCTCCCTACCATGGGGTTAGAAATGCCCGAGAACAAACGCGACATTGTGTTGCTGGATGATGGTCTTCGCAACCTGGAACCTGCGCACCGCCGCGGCTGGACTACGGTTTTTGTGAATCCGACTACCGAGAGCGCCCCCTATGTGGATTACCATATTCCGCATCTAATGAATCTACGCGATATTGTTCCCACTTTAATAAAAATGTGAAATGTGTAATGTGAAATGATAAATCCCACATTTCTCATCTCACATTTCTCATTCCACACTATTATCTACGAACTCATTTTTGTATTTTATTTCCCGTATGAAAAATGTTTCTCTGTTTGCCTTGATTTGCCTTTTGGCGGTATCCTTTGCGCTGGCTATGCCTGAACCGGCAAAGCGTAACGGTTTTACCAATATGAACGTTACGACGGAGTATTCTGAACTTTTGAAAGAAAAGAATGCCCGCAACGATTCTTTGTTGCCGGCCCTCGATGGCGACAAGGCCTTTGCCGAAGTGTTGCGCTTGAATCCGAATTTCTGGAGCTTGGGTGGAGCCTTGGACAAAGAAGAATCGGTGGTGACCAAGCTCAATGCGAAAGTGATATTTATTGACGGTATTCGCGAAGATCCCTTCTGCGAAATCGACAAAAACACGGGCAGCACCGCGGGCGAATGGAATGTGCGGATTGGCGTAGACTTCGTGTCTGGCGGTTCCAATACGGTGCACATTCACGTGCAACAGTGCCTGGACTACGTGCGCGATCAGTTGGGTTATGCCATCAAGAAGGGCGACAAGGTTGTCTTTGTTCCGCCCAAGAAGGTGCTCGATAAAATCAAGGAAAGTGAAATTCCCGATGCTATTGATATTGACATGCAGCAGACGCTCTTGAAGGCGCACGAAGACGTGAACCTGACGGGTAAATGCCCCAACAATATTGAAGCGTACATCATTTTGATGGATGTCTACAAGCAGGTCAAGAATCAGAAAATGGACTTTGTGGTCATTAACGACCAGCTGAACAGCAAAGACAACACCATCGGACTGCTGTTCAACGACCCCACCGTCGAGAAGCGTTCGCTGTCCGATTTGACCCTTGCTTCCTTTTACGGTGATCCAT
>NZ_CALEFV010000100.1 GCF_937877005.1 uncultured Fibrobacter sp.
TTCGACGAACTGCACCTCAAGGGCGATCTGGTAGCCGAGGTGCTGGTAAGCCCCGAAGGCGAAAGCAAGTGTCTTGTGACAGGTACGGTCTCCGGAGTGCAAGCTCTGACCTGCTCCCGTACCCTGGAGCCTTTTGATCGCCCCTTTACGACCGAAGTCGTAATCGAGGTGACCCGGACTCAGGTTGCAACGCAGGAACTGGACGAAGACGATGTTGACGTCTTTGCCTACCAGATTCCTCAGGGACAGGCCTTCGTCGATGTTTCCGAGTGCATCCGACAGCTGGTTATATTGCAAGAACCAGTTGCGCCCGTGAAAAATCCCGACGAAGATTTTATCTTTGTAACAAACAATCAAGCCGACGGTGGTGACTCGGGCGAAAAACCCATGGATCCCCGTTGGGACAAACTCAAGGCTCTTAAGAGCAAAATGGAAAATAGGAGTTAAAAATGGCAGTACCTAAAAGAAAAACCTCGACCGCCCGTCGTGACAAGCGCCGCACCCACTGGAAGATGGAAGTGCCCGCTATGGCTACCTGCGATCATTGCGGTTCCGTGAAGCGCCCGCACCGCGTGTGCCCGGTTTGCGGCTACTACAATGGTGTCGAAGTGATCAACATGAAGGATGCCGAAGCCTAATTTGGCGTTGCAATTGAATTTGCAAGGAGATGTGCATGGTTAAAGTTGCTCTTGATGCTCTTGGTGGCGATTTCGCCCCAGACGTAGTAATTGAAGGTGCGGTTAACGCCGTCAACAAGAATGCCAATTTGCATGTGGTCTTGTGCGGACCGGAAGCCGAGGTCAAGGCTAAGCTTGAAAAGCTTGGCTATGCTGGCAACGGCATTTCCGTGGTCGATGCGCCGGATCCTGTGGCCATGGACGAACATCCTGTCGAAGTCCTCAAGAAGAAGCCCCACTCTGGTCTGGTGACTTGCGTTGCCTTGCAGAAGAAGGGCATGGTGGATGCCTCCGTGAGTGCCGGTAACTCCGGTGCCATGATGGCCAGCTGCCTCATGCTTCTTGGCCGTACTACAGACAAATTCAGCCGTCCGCCTATCGGTTGCGTGATTCCGACTGCTGACCGTCCGATCATCTTGGTCGATGCCGGTGCTAACGTCGACGAACGCGCTGCTACCCTGGTGGATTTCGCCATTGCAGGTTCCGCTTTCGCCGAGACCTACTTCGGTTACGAAAAGCCGAAGGTTGGCCTTTTGAACATGGGCGAAGAAGAACACAAGGGCCCGGCCGTACTGCAGGAAGCTCACCAGTTGCTGAAGTCTGCTCCGGTAAACTTTATCGGAAACATCGAAGGCGAAACCCTCATTGAAGGTGTCGCCGACGTGGTCGTGACTTCTGGCTTTACAGGTAACGTGGTTCTGAAGATGCTCGAAGGTTTCTACGAACTGCACAAGAAGATGTTCGGTGTCATCGATACCCCGAATGGTCGTCGTTTCGACGAGATGTGGGACTACCGCATGACGGGTGGCGCCTTGCTGCTCGGCCTGAACGGTACCGGCATCATTGCTCACGGTCGTTCCGATGCTCTCGCTATCGAAAAGGCTGTGGAAGTGGCTGCCAAGTATGCAGAAAAGGGTGTCTCGAAGAACATCAACGAACGCCTGCTCGCGATCAAGGATGAACCCTCCGAAACAAAGTAAACGTTAGCTTGTTTGCAATCAGGTTTTGAGAACGGAACCCCGAGCGGGTTCCGTTCTTATTTTGTGCGGAGGATCTCGCATGTTATGAAATTGTTCTTAAAACATTACTTTTCAATTTTCTGGTCCGGTTCCGCTGCAGAGCGTTTTTACATGTTCTGTATTTTCTAAATTGTAGCGCGAAACAATAAAAATGCGGTCTAGCCGCAGAGGTATATATATAATGTCTAAGACGATTTTGCTTTTCCCCGGCCAGGGTGCCCAGTATGTGGGCATGGGCCAGACGCTCGCTTCTACTTTTGAACCGGCCAAGAAGCTCATGATGCAGGCCGACGAAATCCTCGGTTTTTCGCTCTCCAAGCTCATGGCTGAAGGTCCGGAAGACGTTCTGAAGAGCACCGACAACACCCAGCCGGCTCTGTTTACCGTGTCTGCCATGGTGATGGAACTCCTCAAGTCCGAAGGTTTTGCCTTTGACTACGTGGCGGGCCACTCCCTCGGCGAATACTCCGCCATTTACGCTGCCGGCGGTTTCAGCTTCGAAGACGGCCTCCGCCTGGTGCGTACCCGTGGTGAACTCATGGCCTCTGCCGGTTCCAAGAACCCGGGTGCCATGGCCGCTATCATGGGCCAGGACGAAGCCAAGATTCTTGAACTTTGCGAAGCCGTGAAGGATGTGGGAACCGTGGTTCCGGCAAATATCAACTGCCCGGGCCAGATCGTGGTGTCCGGTGCGGTCGCCGGCGTGAACAAGCTGGTCGAAAACTGCGCTGCCGCCGGTATCAAGGCCATTCCGCTCGCCGTGTCTGGCGCCTTCCACAGCCCGCTCATGCAGTTTGCTCAGGCAGGCCTTGCCGAAGCGATTGCAAAGACCAAGTTCAACGATGTCGAAAAGCCGGTCATCGCCAACGTGATTGCCGAACCGGTCACGAAGGGTTCTGAAATTGCCGACCTCCTGGTGCGCCAACTGGTGTCTCCGGTCCGCTGGAACGACTGCATGAACAAGGCTATGTCCCTGGGCGTGACGCAGGGTGTCGAAGTGGGTTCCGGCAAGGTGCTCATGGGCCTCATGCGCAAAATCAGCCGCGACGTGAAGGTCACGCCGGTAGAAACCATCGAGGCTTTCCAGGCACTTAAGGGATAACATTCAGAGTGTCATCCTGAGCAAGCGAAGCGCATCGAAGGATCTCTTTTGAGTCAATTTTAGATTCTTCGACTACGCCTGGCGGCTCCGCTCAGAATGACACAGTTAACAGAAAGAGGTTCTATTATGGGTAAACTTACTGGTAAAAAGGCAATTGTGACTGGCGCTTCTCGCGGTATCGGTCTCGCTATTGCAACCAAGCTCGCCAGCGAAGGTGCTGACGTCGCCATCCTTTCCACCTCGGTCAAGGAAGAATTGGCCGCCAAACTTTCCGCCGAACTTGGGGTGCAGGTCAAGAGCTATGCTTGCAACGTGGCCGACTCCGAAACGGTGCAGAACGTGTTCAAGCAGATCATTGCCGATATGGGCACGGTCGACATCCTGGTGAACAACGCCGGTATTACCCGCGATGGCCTGTTGATGCGTATGAAGGACGAAGACTTCGATGCCGTGATCGCCACGAACCTGCGTTCTGTGTTCCTTTGCACCCGCGCTGTCGCTCGCACCATGATGGGCAAGCGTACCGGCCGCATTATCAACATTTCGAGCATTAACGCCCTGCACGGCCAGGCTGGCCAGGCCAACTACGCCGCCGCCAAGGCCGGCATTATCGGTATGACCCGCTCTAACGCCATGGAATTTGCCTCTCGCGGCATTACCGTGAACGCCATTGCTCCCGGTTTTATCGGTACCGACATGACCGCCGCCATGGATGAGGCCACCAAGGAAAAGTATGCCGCCCAGATTCCGCTCGGCCGCATCGGAAAACCCGAAGATATTGCTAACGCTGCCGCATTTTTGGCATCTGACGACGCCTGCTACATCACCGGCCAGATTTTGGGCGTTGATGGGGGGTTGAACGCCTAGGCTTTTTTTACTAAATTTGAACTCAAACAATCAATCCAAATGGAGATTAAAATGAACGAAGAAATTTTCAAGAAGGTCACCGCCGTTATCGTCGAAAAGCTCGGCGTTAAGGCTGAAGACGTTAAGCCCGAATCTGAATTCGGTTCCGACCTCGGTGCTGACTCCCTTGACCGCGTGGAACTCGTGATGGCTCTCGAAGACGAATTCGAAGTCGAAATTCTCGATTCCGACGCCGAAAAGTTCCAGAAGGTTGCTGACGTGGTTGCCTTCATCGAAGCTAAGAAGGCTTAATTATTAGCGCCTTCTCGATAGGAAACTAGATTGGGTGGCCCGGAACGGGTTGCCCTTTCTGTTTACTTCCTACTTCCAACTATCTACTAGTCTATGGAACAAACAAACCTTCTTCACAAAGTGCTAAAACTCTGGTTTCGCCAGAAGTCCGATGGCGGGCTTGAGGCAAAGCTCGGGTATCGGTTCAAGGACCCGGAACTTTTGGCGCATGCCCTAGTGCATCGCTCCTTTTTGACGGGTACGGACCTGCCCTACGTGAGCAATAACGAACGCCTGGAGTTTTTGGGCGATTCCGTGCTGAACATGCTCACTACCGAATACCTTTACAGGACTTATCCCGACGATCCGGAAGGTGAACTTTCCAAGCGCAAGAGTGCCATTGTTTCGGGGCATGCCTGCGCCCAGTCGTCCAAGGAATGGAGTCTGAGTGAATACGTGAAAGTGGGCAAGGCCGAAGAAAAACTCGGCGGCCGCGGCAAGGAGAGTATCCTGGCCGATGCCTACGAGGCGGTTCTTGGTGCGGTCTATCTGGATGGCGGTCTCGAAGAGGTCCGCGCGATTCTAAATAAGTTTCATTTTCCGCGGGTGCAGGAAATTATTTCTGCCGAGGATTTCATTAACCACAAGAGCGAACTCCTGGAATACTTGCAAGGCAAGCTCCGCACGGTACCGGAATATGTAGTGGTTGACGAGTCGGGCCCGGAACACCAGAAACTATTTACTGTGGAAGTCCATGTGGACGGTCGCGTATATGGGCGCGGTCGGGGTGGCAACAAGAAGAAGGCCGAACAGGAGGCCTCTCGCGTATCGCTCGAAATGCTTTTAGCCGAAGCCGCGAAGGCCGAAGCGGAAAAGGCTCCTGAAGAACCTAAGCCCAAAAAGCAGAAACAACGCCATGTCGGCTTGCCGTAGCTGTTGTTCCCGGGATAAACCCGGGAAGATAATCTTTCTAGACAATTTATCTATATTGTTCCGTATGAAAGATTTTTCTATTAAAGTTTCTTGTGCGGTTCTTGTTGCATCCGCATTTCTGTTTACAGCCTGTAATGAGTCCGGCGCATCCAAAGGTGCTGCCACTAAAAATGCCGAGCTGAATTGCCCTGAACTTCCGCAAGACCCCGAAGCGACGGGCGAGTTTGACCCCATAGCCTCGAAGGATGCCCGCCCTTGCGGAACGATTACACTTTGGGGCTCTGCCATGCCGAAGTCCTTCAACATGTGGGAGGACTACAACAGCTTCTCCGCCGAACTTATGGGCATGATGTTCGAGCCTCTCGTGAGCCTGCACAGCACCGAAGACCGGGAAGTGGGAATCCTCGCCGACACCTGGAATGTGTCCGAAGACGGCAAGACATTTACCTTCCACGTGGACCCGCGGGCCAAGTGGAGCGACGGCAAACCGGTGACCGCCGAAGATGTGCAGTTCTACTACGACGTTATCATGGATGAAAAGAACCTGACGCCGATTTTCAAGGTGGGGCTTAGCCGCTTCGACCGCCCCGAGGTCGTGGATAGCCTTACGATCAAGATGACCGCGAAGGAATCCCACTGGGGTAACTTCTGGGAAGCGGCGGGCATGCTCGCTTTCCCGAAGCACGCTTGGGCAGGGAAGGACTTCAACCAGATCCGCTACGAGTTCCCGGTGGTGTCTGGCCCGTACAAGATCAAGACCTTCCGCGAAGATCGCTATGTGGAACTTGCTCGCCGCGCCGACTGGTGGGGCTTCAAGAAGAACTGGAACCGCGGCAAGTACAACTTCGAAAAAATCCGCTACCGCTTCATGAACGACCAGACGAAGGCACTTGAGGCCTTCAAGAAGCAGGACATCAACGCCTACGCCATTTACACTAGCAGCATTTGGATGAAACAGACGGACTTTGACGCCATTCAAAAAGGCTGGGCCGTGAAGCAGCGTATCTTCAACAAGGAGCCCATCGGTTTCCAGGGGATGGCCATCAACTTGCGCAAGCCCCAGTTCCAAGATGTTCGTGTGCGTCGCGCCCTCAACATGCTTTTGAACCGCGAAGCCATGAACGAAAAGTACATGTACAACCAGTACTTCTTGCTCAACAGCTACTACCCCGACTTGTGGGAAGGTAACCAGAATCCGACGGCACCGCTCTACAAGTTCAATCCGGACAGTGCCCGCGCCCTCTTTGCCGAAGCGGGCTACAAGGTGAATACTCAGGGCGTGCTGGAAAAAGACGGCAAGCCGTTTGCCATCAACTTTATCACGAGTCAAGAAGACTTGCGTCACCTCACGTTGTTCCAGGAAGACCTGAAGAAGGTGGGCGTTGTCGCGACTATCGAACAGATGAGCCAGAGTACCTTGCGCAAGCGCTTGGACGATGCCGACTTTGACCTTTACTGGGTGAACTGGGGTGCAGGCCGCCTGCGTGATCCGGAGGCCAGCTGGTATTCTACAACCGCACTTCAGAAGGGTACAAATAACCTTGCCGGCGTGCAGGATAAAGTCGTCGACAGCTTAATCAACTTGCAGAAGACAGAATTCGACCTCGCGAAGCGCAACGAAATCCTGAAGGCGCTGGATAACCGCCTGGCTGAAATCGTGCCTTACGTGCTCATGTGGCAATGTGACCACCACCGCATTCTCTACTGGAACCGCTACGGCACTCCGGAAAAAGTCTTTGACCGCTTCAACCGCGAAGACGCCATTCCCGTTTACTGGTGGCTGGACCCTACGAAGTCCGCGGCTCTTGACAAGGCCATGAAGGCGGGGGAGAGCCTGCCCGTGCCTGAATACGACGTGAAGTGACACGACACCTTTGGTGGGGTGTTGCGGAGCTGAAGGATTTAAAAAAGGCGGGCTGAAAAGCTCGCCTTTTGTCTAAGTCCAACCGATAAAATTATTCTTAGAAGAAGTATTCAGCACCGAGATAGAGGCCGGAAGCGTCTCCGCCAATCTTTCCGCTGCGGACGATCAGCTTGGCCTTCAAATCCAGCTGGTTCGGGATGACGAAGTAGTCTGCGCCGATCCAGAGGTTAATCTGCTTGTCGCCATCGTCGTTTCTGCCAAAATCGGCGTCGTCGCCTTTATCTTCACTTTCGGTGATGCGGTACTTGATCTGGAGGCCGACAAACGGGGTGACGCCTACATTGGGAACGGTGTAGCCGATTTCACCTGCCAGGTGCATATCGAGACCGCGTTCATAGTGATTGTGCTCGAAACCCCAGTCAAAGCCTGCTTCCGTCCCGAACTTCAGGCCGGGAACTTCGTTGATGGGCATGCTGAACTGGGCACCAAAGTAGAGGGCGATTTCGTTGCTGGAAGGGGGCGTCGTTTGGTAGTGATCGTTATCGTCGTTGCCGATAGGAAGATTGATGTCCAAGAAGGCTGCAACCATCGGAACGACCTGGTAGCGGCCGCCGATAACCAAGTCACGGAGACCATCGCCACCATTTGCGCAGCCTTTGCAGTCGGATTCGCCCCAGAACTGGTAGCCCCAACTTTGCAGGGACAGTTCCAAATTCTGAATCAAACTGTAGCGAGCTCCGATTTTGAGACCGGCTTGTGACCAGGGGTCATCCCAGTCGTAGTAGAGTCCGCCTTCGGCAGAACCCTTACCAGCCTCGAGAACGGGGTAGTAGTCCCAGGTGGCAAAGCTTGCCGTTGCGGCGAGCGCGGCGGCCATGGCTATTTTCTTGAACATTCCAAACTCCTTGTTGAATTGTTTTGCCAAATTTAGAAATCCTGGCTGCGCTAAATGGCCCATTTTCGCGTTTTGGCACCCAATATTCCAATATGGAATAGCTGTGGGTTGTCCGGAATCACAATGGCGCGGTTTTTGCTAATGGAAAAAGCCTTTTTTGCCTTTTTTTGATTATTTTAGTATTAGAAGAATTAGAGGCTTTTATGAAGGCAAAAATTGGCGTGTTGACTTTTTCCATGCTCGCGTGTGCGGGTATGGCTTTTGCCGTGAACGGAACCGGCTATTACAACCTGATTTCCGTATCGAAATCATCTGGCTATGGCTCCACGACGAGATATGTCCTGAGCCAGGGGAACTTGCCCTGTACGGACGACGAGTGGTCTCTGGAACATGGCGGGACGACTTATTATGTCAAGAACGGATCCATCGGGTATACGACTACGTTGGGCTTTTTCCCGTTTTCACAGGGTTTCCAGGCGGTAGGTTCGTGTATTGCAAGCGGTTCCGACACACCTACCCATCTCTACGATATCCTGGATACGGCCTGGGCTAGCAAGGTCGGGGAGGGTATATACCTTGAACTCGGTTCTGACATAGATCTCGGTGAATACAATAGAGAAACGCCTACGGGCGATTGCGAAGTGAACCATATTCCACTCAAGACTCTGAATGAAACCCAGATTAACGGAAATGGCTATACGGTAAGTCACTTGTGCTATAAGACAGAAAACCCGATGACACGGCCGGTGGGTCTGTTCGAGCAAATCGAAAATGTGTCGCTGAGCAATTTAAAAATCAATGGAGTTCGCATCTTTGTTAATACGGCGTCCAATGACGGTGCCGATTTTTACCCGGTAGGGGCCCTGGCCGGTGTGGTCAAGTTGGCTCTTGTGGATTCCATCGAAATAGCAAATGATTCCATTCAGGCTCCTGTTGCCGGTGGTCTTATTGGGTACCTGGAGACGGCAACGGTTCAGAATGTTCAGGGGCACGATGATATCTATATCACCAACCAGTCCCAAATTAGTACGGGTTATGCCGGTTCCGCCGTGGTTCCTCCGGTTGTTCAGGATTACAAGGTGTTCCTGGGCGGAATCGTTGGTGTGGCGAACCGTACCGAGAATCAGGATCCGACATTCCAGAACGATTCGGTCAAGGTGAGCGTGATTGATTTCATGACGGGGCACAAGTCGTCGCTGGGTGGCGTAGCCGGCTTTTTCAGTACGACTGGCGAGACGGTGGATAATCTTGACGTGTTTACCAAGTATAAGGAGAACAATGAAAAAGTCGCTTCGCTCATTTCGGGGGGAAGCTCGATGGGCGGCCTGTTCGGGGCTGTTTACGTATCGGGTGAATTTAGTCTCACGAATAGCCGCTTCGATGGACAGCTGACCAATGCCTCATCGGTCGATAAGATTATGATTGGTGGCCTTATTGGCATGGATTCCATATCTGCGGCAAGTCAGGTGCCTTTCAAAATCCAGAATAGCTCTGCCAATATCAAAATCGAGGATGTGCTGCAGGAACCGGAGATGCGTTCCTACTATGCTGGCGGTATCTTGGGCTACGGAAGTTCCTGTCAGAACGCTGCCGATGCGTCGTCCGCATTTGTGACCATGTCCGGGTTGAACACGACAGGCTCGATTAGCATTGGCGCTTCGGCCAAAAGCATTCCTGGAATACATGGAGATTTCTATTTGGGTGGACTTGCCGGATCGGCATGCTTTGCCCAGGCAGAGGGCATGGGCCTGTTGAACGATACATCGTCTGTAGAAATCGTGTCGCGCATCAAGACGGCCTTTGACGAGAATCGGCTGGCTAACGGTTTTCCCTCCTATGACAGTGTCTTTGTTGGAGGAATGGTCGGCGATTTCAATACGGCTGCGTCAACTGCAGAAAATAATATTTCCAATCTGCTCTATCAGGGATCTATCACAGTACGGGATAGCATGAGCCATCTTCATGTGGGTGGTATTCTGGGGGCGTTTACCATGGTGCAAGGTAGCAAGTCCTTGCGTTTTGAAAACGTGAAGGTGAATACGGATAAAGTTTCTGTCGTGTTTGAAGGGTCTAAGCATGCAGGTTCAAATCTCCAGACTGCCAAAATTGGTGGAATTTGCGGGTTGTGCAAGGAAATCAAGACCATGCACCATGTGGGCTTTAATGGAAATCTTCTTGCAAGCGGGACATATTGGGGCGATACGCTTTTGGTTGGAGGTCTCGTCGGTTCGACAAGTATAATGGAAGGCGAATTGGATGTGAATGGCGTCTATGTCCAGGGCAATATTCAGGTGGATGATTTCCCTGAAGTGCAGGGCGTGGGTAGCACCCTCTTTGTCAAGGTCGGCTATGTAATGGGTTTTGTGATGACCTACAGGGATTATGAAATCAAGTCGATTTATCACTATGGTGAAAGTGATGCGGCTGTTTCGATGCCGGTAGGATATTTCTATACGGGTGTTGATGTTGCGCCCGGCTGGAAAACGAATGAAAAATTCAAATATGTAATCCGTAATGCGGCGTCTCTGGATTTATCCGAAACGCTTGATAATGGTACTGTGCTGGCAGATTCCATGAAAAAATCGTCTTTTGCGGGTATGCTCAATAAGGCTTATGACAATGTCGATGATTGTGCCTGGTCATTTGCTGCTGGCGAAAACAATAACCTTCCGATTTTTGTCGATGACAAGCATGCTCCGATTCAACGCCAGGAAGACAAGTTTAACGTCATTTTTTATGACTTTAACAATCAGATTGTATGGCAGGAATATGTCACCGAGGGTGAAAGCGTAGCGAATCCTCCGGATTTGCCTGAAATCGATGGATATGAATGTACCAAGTGGGATACTCCCTTGACAAACATTCGCGAAGATCTTACGGTGAAGGAAGTTTGCACGATCAAGGAATTTGTTGTTGAATTCTTTGATTTCAATAATCACAGGATTGGGCCCGAAAGGCAGGTGACGTATCTTGGATCGGCCAATCCGCCACCCGTTCCTCCCCGTGACGGCTATAATTTTGTCGGTTGGGATGATTCTAGCTTTGTCCATGTGACGCAGAATCTGTCGATTCATGCGCTATACAAGGCCAAGGAATATCTGATATCCTTTATTGATTTCGATGATACGCTTTTGGCTTCTTATAAGGCGGAATACGGATCTGCGGTTGCAGTTCCGTTGGGAGTGACCCGTCCGTCGACGGCCGAGTACGTGTACACGTTCAAGTCGTGGACTCCGGAAGTCGTTCCGGTATCGGAAGCGGCTACCTATAAGGCTGTGTATGATTCGGTGAAGGTCAAGTACGCGGTGATTTTCCTGGATGCGGATAACCAGCAGATTGGAGACACGGCGTGGGTTGAATACGGCTCTTCTGCCGTGGCCCCGAAGGCTCCCGTGCGCGATGGGTTTGAATTCCAGGGATGGGACCATTCTTTCGATAAGGTGGTTGCCAGTATCGAAGTGAAGGCTTTGTACGAAAGAAATCCCGAATCCTCTAGTGAAATGTCGAGCTCCAGTTCGGTTGAAGAAGGTTCCAGCTCCAGTTCTGTTAACGAAGGTTCCAGCTCTGTTGACGAAGGCTCCAGCTCCAGCTCGTATGAAGAGAATCCTGGCGAAAAGGGAAAAATCAAGATTGTGGATCCTTTGATAGAGTATTATGGTAACGCGGTCCGTTTGACATTCTCTGCTGAAAATACGAATGCGTCTACGGTTGCGCGAGTTGTGGTAAAGGGCGAAAGCGGAGTCCTTCTCGATACGGTTATTTCCAAATCGGTCGTCGAGGGAGGCATGTGGGAAATGTATCCCGCACCTATCGGTACCTTCGATGTGGAACTTCTCGTGGGAGATGACAGTCTCAAGGCCACCTTTAAGGGGTCCTTTGAAGTTCCCTCGGAAATCGTAATGCAGCCGAAGAGCTGGCGGATGATTTCGCTTTCTGCGATGGATGCCAGTTTCCTCAAGAATGTGGAAAAGTCGAGCCTATTCTGGTGGGATGAGCAGAATCCCATTGGCGATTACTGGCAATATCGTTCCTATAATGGCGAAAAGGTGGAAGCGACTCGTGGTTTCTGGTATGGTTCATCCGATGGAGCTCCTTTGGTTCTGCGTGAATCAAGTGGAAATAAGTCTTCCGAAATCGTATGGGAACTGGATAACGCCTATAGTGGCTGGAACCTGGTTGCAAATCCCTATGGGTGGCGCGTCGATTTGACTAAGGGCGCCTCCGATGATGGAAGCAAGGTGACTTTCTGGCGCTGGAATACGGATTCCTCGAACTATGGGATTCCTACCGTGCTTGAACCATACGAAGCGATTTGGGCCAAGGTGGATAAGGCGGTGACTTGGCGTGTTTCTGCCGCTCCGGTATTCAATGTGGTTGAAAAATCGAGTGCCAAGTCGGCCCTGCACAAGGACCGCGCATCGATTCCGGGTGCATGGAAACTGCTTGCCACCCTTGCCGATGATAATGGCAAGAAGGACTCCTGGAACATCATTGGTGCTGGCATCGAAGAATCCCTGGACGAACCGCCTGCGGGCATGGGTGACCGCGTGTCACTTGCCATTCGTGAAATGGGCAGGAACGGGGAAAAGGGCGCTAAGTTGGCACAGAGCGTCAAGGCTCTGGCCGATGAATACCGTTGGACCTTTGAAATGTCTGCTAGCTCCGCCCGCGATGGCAAACTTTCGTTCGAGGGTCTTTCCGAATTGAACAGGCTGGGACTCAAGCTCTTTGTAATTGCCGATGGTAAAACGACGGAACTGCGAGACGGAAAGTCGATGAATGTGGCCCTTGCCAAGACTACAACGCAAGTAGAAGTTCGTGTTGCGTCATCGAATGCTGTGCAGGCCGCTTCGAAACTCGGCTCGCTGCGCTCTACCGTGTCGGGAGATCAGCTGAATGTCCAAATTGATGTTCCGGAAGGCTTGGCTGGTGCTAAGGCTCACTATACGGTTGTCGGTGTTGATGGCAAGAAGATCGCTTCGGGTCACTTTAAGGCAAGTCAGGGGGACAATGCGATTCATGTGGTTGCTCCCCGCGCGGGCCTGTACTTTGTGAAAGTCAAGGTGGGTAGTCAGGAAGTGTCCGGGAAAATCCTGAAGAAGTAGTCATGTAATAAACATTTGATTGTGACGGATGTCAAAAGGCGGACCCAGTTTCCGCCTTTTTTTGTGTGGGGGAACGATGTTCGCTTCTTAAAAAATTATTATTTATTTAGAGTGATTCCCATTCAGGCGACTTTGGAGGCTGTGATGAAAATATTGGCGAAATTCTTGATGGTCCTGCTGATTACGGTGGGGGTCTCTTTTGCCGGTTCGGTGGATAACGAAGTGGGCGTCTCGGCTTTCAAACCGGTGGTGTTTTTCTGCAGCGAAACCAATGACGGAAATACGCCTTATTATTACGAATGTTTCATACGGCAGACGATTCCCGATTCTGTTCCCGTGTTTGTTCGTGATGGTTGGACTCCTTCTGAAACCTGGAGTCAGTTTGTCGAAAATCTTAACAATAATTTGCAGGGTGGCGTGGGAAATGCCGCTCATGTTAACATTTACTTGGAGTCCGATATAAACCTGGGGGGCTACTCCGTTTTGAATGGCGATACCGCTTGTGCCATGAATGATTTTACCCCCCTTTCATTTTCGGGTGGAAGTGTAGAGTTTCATGGAAATAACTATAGTGTCAAGGGCTTTTGCTACATATCGGAAGAAGGGAAAGACGGGCAAGCGTCGTTCTTTGATGGACACGAGATTACGCTAATTGAAAATCTCAGGTTCGATGGAGCGTATGTAAAGCTCTCTGGAAAGGGGAGTGCCGATAAGCCTCTGCTCGCCTCGATTGTGGTTGCTAGTGCTGACAATATCACCCTGACTCAAGTTCAAGTTGAAAAATCTAGCCTGAATATCTCGGCTCCGAGCGGAACGAATTTGGTGAGTGCGGGCGGTCTGGTCGGATATGCTGTGGGGATGAATGAAACTGAAGTGACATATTCAGTGGCTGATGTCGAAATTGTTGTAGAAGGGGAGCCTAATGCTCTTTTTGCAGGAAAATTGGTCGGCTATGTGGATGGAAGCGGCGGAGGAACGCTTGAAATCGAAGGCAATATCTCTAAGGGAAACCTGATCGCGCCCGATGGGTACGTGGGGTATGTTGCGGGTGGATTGGCGTATGCATCGTCGGTGCAAATCAGGTCGAACTATCATTTGGGAAAAGGCGATGTAGGCGTCAAGTCGGCCTTGGGTAATTTGAAAAATTCCCAGGGTGTCGATGTCACAGATTGGCCTGCCGGAAGCTTGAACGATTACGATATCCGCTACAATTACCGTAACACGGCCAAGAACGGCTCTAAGAGCTTGAAGGCAGACGGCAGCCTGAGTAAGGATGGCTCCGGTGAAATTGCGGTGGGAGAGGAAACCTGGAAGAACGGCGTCCTGTCCGATTCGCTGATGAAAACCCGCTTGTTCACCTACATTTTAAATGAAGGAATGAGCGGCTCCACCTACTGGGAAGACGATGGAAGCTACCCCTACCTTTCCGGCACAAGGACCGCCTATAAATTAGAGATTGATGTAAGTAGCGAAATTTATTCGAAACTCTCGGCTGCCGACAAGAAATCCATTGACAGTTACCTTACCATGGAAACCTATCAGGGAGCGAATGATCCGAGTTCGCAACAGTTTTACAGACTTAACGCCTTTTCGAAAAAGGACTACAGCCTGGACAGCAACTTTGTGAAAACGATAAATGCTTTGAGCGTGAAACTTGCGTTCAAGATGGAATCCAGTGTACTTGACCTAGAAAGAATGAAACTTGACAGTGATGAATACACTGGTGCCGTGTTGGATAAAAAGCTTGTCGTTGTGTACGAAATACCAGACCCTGCCGTGGTGACCAGCGAAAGCTTGATCTTGATGGACGACTATTCCGTGGATTTTCTTTATTCGTGGAAGCGACCCGAGAGCGTCTACCTCTATTCTGCTCGTGAAGCGGTTCCCTTGGTCTTTGGCGAAAATAACGAAACGCAGGCTGTGGTCCAGGCCTATATGAACTGCAAGCCGGGAAATGAAGTTGAATGCAACAAGGCTTCTTATCCGATTCAAAATCGCAGTACTTTCTGGAACTTTGCTCAGCTCCTAGATGAAGTTAGGTATAGCATGGTGGGCCCCGAGGAGATGTATACGGATACATTACACCTGGTTTACGGCTCGGTGCAGTCGGTAGATGCTCCCTTGGTTTATGTAGGTTCGGAGGAAAGCCGCAGCAGGACTTATGTCGTGTCGTACGGCTACAAGAACGGAAAGCTTGCCTTTAAGGATTCCATTTATGCGGGGGGGGCGTACAATGTGGGCATGTATAACAACTCGAAAGTGGCGATGTCGAAATTCGCCGCCTTTACGGAGACGGGCTTTGTCCTGAAAAACTGGACCGTTGATTTATGGCTGGGCGGTCAGAATAGCCGCGGCCGCATAGAAGACTGCATGTTCAATGGCTTGTGTGACAATGTAATCTCTGCCAGTTCGAAAACAAATTACTTGGAGTCGACGTCGAATCTGGGTAAAATGTTTGAAAGCGCAAGTGAAGGCGCCGACATACCGCCTTTGCACCATGTTACGGTGACCTTGGGGGCCGAGGAACTCCTGGATATGGATAGTCTTGTTCAGGCGCTGTCTTACTATGGCGGCTATAACGCTCCGGATTATACACTATTTATGCAGGTGACTCCAGAGCTTATTGCGGTTCCCTACAAGGTTACCTTTGATGTGAATGCGGGCGATGACAATGTGTTCCTGGGTGAGAAGCTGACGTATATGGACACCTATTCCCGCGACAATGAATATTCTTCGACGCTTCCGGGAGTCTATTCGACTAAAGCCTGCTTTAAGGGCTGGGGCGAAAAGCTGAAGGATCCCAAATATCAGTATACAGCCCTGGACGGACATCTGTTCGAGACCATGGATATTGCCGACAGCGCTTTTAGCTTGTATGGCAGGTGGATTAAGGTTGGCGAAGTCAAGGAAGAATGCACGGAAATTTATACGAACGACCTGAAACTCACGACAGTCAACAGCGAAGGCGAGGAGGGCTCTTACGGCACGGTGTCGCTTTGGCAGTCCTACGCAAAGCTCGGCAAGGATACGGTCAAGTACACCCATGAATTTGAATCGGGTGTGATGCAGGTTCCGCAGGCAGACGAGCAGATGAACTTCCACGTGGCGTCAAAACCTGCCAAGGGCTACAAGCTTTCCAAGCTGGAGCTGCTCACGACGACCGCGGATGGATATTCGCAGGTAAACTCCGCCTATTTTGGCTTTGCCGACACCTCGTTCTCGCTATACCCACAAGGAGGTGTGGATGCTGAACTGAAGGCCTACTTTGGGCGCTATGTCAATGTCGCTACGAACTTGAACGGCGACCACGGCGAAGTTTTTTATGACGTAGATTCCAGGATGGATTCTATTATGGTGGTCGAAGGCGGCCAGGTGCTGTTCCCGTCGACGGTCTATACGGCAGAAGCATGCGTATGGGGCTGGGCTTTTGATTCTAAGACCAAGTGGGACGATGCCGAAGGGGTGTACCATGTGATGAATAGTGACCAAAACCTGTATGACTTGGCGAAAAAGTCGAAGGCGTTCTATGCGGTATGGATGAATGGCGATGAATGCGTGGATAACGCTCGCTATGGCCGTGTCGCACTGACTGCTGAACATGGTGCGGTGCAGTTTGTAGAGACTCAGGACAATGCCGATACTTCGTATGTCCATTCTTTTGCAAAAGACAACACGATGCTTCTGCCGCATGAAATGTTCACTGCCGTCTGGACGGTGCGCACCCTCCCGGAAGAAGGCTATAAGCTGGATTCCCTGGTGCTTACGACTCGCAACCTTATCTATAACGAGAAACAGCAGGAAGAGTGGGAGGAATCCCGGTTTGTGTTGCAGGACGGTGACACCCTGCTGGGCCACATGCAAAATGCAACGATGCGGGCGTATTTCTCGGAAATACCCGAGGATGTGGAAGATTCCTCGGCCTTGCAGCTTGTACGCCACGAACTGCTCCAGTCGGGAAATGCCGCCTGCATGGTGCTGAAGGGAAACCGCTACGCGGTGGAACAGAAGTCCAAGCTCAGGGTGTCCTTGACGGATGCGCTTGGAAATGTCCTGGAAAGCCCGCTGGTGGCCGACCCGCTGAAGGATACTGCCCAGGTATACTGGACGCAGTACGCCCTGGTGCCGGGAACATACACGGTCCATGCGGTTCTTTTCGATGGACGGGATTCCGTAACGGTAGACACGTCGTTCAAGGTGCGTGACCGTATAAAGGTTGCCGCCAATACCTGGCAGATGCTTTCGCTTTCCGACGTGGAAGTCGATTCGGTCGAGTTCGATGACGACCCCCTGTTCTACTGGTGGGACGAAACGGCGTTCTTTGGTGACTTCTGGAAGTACCAGAAGTACAAGGGCGGCAAGGCAGAAGCTTTGCAAGGCTATTGGTACAATACGCTAGAGGGCCGTTCGCTTTTGCTGCGTAAGGATTCTGCAGTCAATGGTAACGAACTCGTGTGGGAACTCGATAGCGGCTGGAACATGGTGGCCAACCCCTACGGATGGATTGTGGACATTGGCGCATTGTATGCCGGCGAAAAGTCCTGGACGACTTGGGCCTGGGATGTAGACGCCTCCGACTACAGGGAGCCGACCTCCCTGGACCCGTACGAGGCGATGTGGATCTATGCTGAAGAAAAGGGCTCTGTCCGCGTAAAGACGGAACTTTTGTTCAGGGATGCCAATGATTCCCTGTATGCACCGTGGAAGAGCGGCAAGGAAAGCAAGAAGAATGCCAAGAAGAAGGCTTTGGCGAAGGCGGATTCCCGCGAAAGCTGGAGCCTGCAGGTGTCGCTTTCGGATACCCGCGGACACAGGGATTCCTGGAACGAGCTTGGTGTCGGGATGGCCGGGGAACGCTTGGAGGCACCCATGGGCATGGGTGACCTGGTGAACCTGTCCATTATGAGTGGCAAGCGCGCCCTTGCGAAGTCGATCAAGAGCGTAAGCGCAGCCCAGGGCGCAGATTCCCGCTACGAATGGATGCTCGCCCTGAGTGCGTCGAGCGACCGCGTGGGTTACCTCAAGTTCGATGGCGTCAAGGCGCTGAACGAAATGGGGCTGAAGGTGTATGTGACCGTTGATGGGGAAACCCGCGAAGTCCCCGCCGGCGACTCCCTGAAGGTGATGCTCAAGGCCGCGGGCACAACGGCGACCGTCCGCGTGACCGCCGCCGACATTCGTACCGTTGCATCCAAGGTCGAAAACCTGCGGTTTGCGCGCGTTCCGGGCGCCCTCCAGGTAGGTTTCGATGTCGGTGAATCCCTGGCCGGCGCAGGCTACCAGGTGCAGCTCGTGGGCGTAAACGGCAAGGTTTTGGCCTCTGCCCGTGGAAAATCGGCTGCAGGCCACAACACGCTCGCACTTAAAGCCCCGAAACCGGGCCTTTACCTGCTCCGCGTGTCCGTGGCGGGTAACCAAGCCGCCCGCAAGGTGGCAATTTCCCGGTAATTTGGGATCTTAAGGGTGGAACCCCACCCTGGTGGCCATGCGCACTAAGCACTAAAAGTGCTAAGTGCTGTCCGCCCTTAGGCGAGGGGGTGGAGTAGGACTCGGCGATAGCCTGGCCGCAAAGCGGACTGTAAAGGCCGAAGGCCGTAATTAGTTCGCGTGCGGAGCAGGCTGTGTCGAGGCCGAAAATAGGGAGAATCTTCCCCCTTACAGACCGCTCGGCTCTTGTTTTATGGAACCCTATGACATCGCCTCGCTCTCGCCTCCACGATTTGTTAATACAAATCGCTTGTGGCTCACTAGTAGTATTCCTGTAATCTTGCCATAGGGGCGGCATTTTTCTAAATTTGGCCGCACTATGACAAAGGCAAAATTCATCAAGTTCATCATTGCGTCGGTGCTCGCCATCGCCGCTCTCTTCTTGCCCTACGAATCCCTCGGATTCGATGCCGCAAGCCCCATGGGAATCCTGAATCCGCTCGAAATCCGCGTTATTGGCGTTTTCGTGATGGCGGCCCTCTTCTGGATCCTGCAACCGTTCCCGATCTGGTCGACCTCGATGCTTGTCATCGTGCTCATGATCGTGACGATGTCCGACTCCGCCCTGACGCCTTTCCGCGTAGACGGCGTGACCATGATCAGCCATAAGTCCATTATGGCGACGTTTGCAAACCCCATCATCATGCTCTTCTTGGGCGGCTTCTTCCTCGCTGCTGCAGCCACCAAGTACAAGATGGACTTGAACCTTGCCCGCGTGCTCCTGAAGCCCTTCGGAAAGAATCCGAGGTTCGTGCTTCTCGGTCTCATGCTCATCACCGCCGTGTTCTCCATGTTCATGAGCAACACTGCTACCGCTGCCATGATGCTTGCCATTCTCGCTCCGGTGCTCAAGCTCTTCGACGAAGATGACCGCGGTAAAGCAGCCTTTGCCCTCGCTATTCCGCTGGGAGCCAACATCGGTGGTATGGGCACCCCAATCGGTACGCCTCCTAACGCTATTGCCCTTGGCGCCTTGAACGACGCTATCGCCCGCGGCGACCTTGTTGCCAATCCGGTGAGCTTCGGTCAGTGGATGGCCTTCGGTATTCCGTACGTGATTGTTTTGATGGTGATTGCTTGGCTCTTGCTCCTCAAAATCTACCCGATCAAGATGAAGGAAATGGTTTTGAACATTGAAGGTGCCGGCAAGTTCGACACGAGTCCCAAGGCCATTATCGTTTACATTACCTTCGTCGTGTGCGTGCTCCTGTGGGTGACCGGTAAGGGTGTCCACGGCATCAACGATAACGCCATTGCCATGATCCCGATGGCCGTGTTTGCCTTGACCGGCGTGATTACCAAGAAAGACCTGAACGCAATGAGCTGGGACGTGCTCTGGCTCGTGGCTGGTGGTTTTGCCCTGGGTGTTGGCCTGAATGCAACGGGCCTTGCCGCTCACTTGATCAAGACGATTCCGTTTGCAAGCTGGTCTCCGCTTGCCCTCATGATCGGTTGCGGTGTCATCTGCTTGTTCATGGCTAACTTCATGAGCCATACTTCTACCGCGACCTTGCTCGTGCCGATTCTTTGCGCCGTGGGCATTGCTTGCCAGGACAACCTCGTTGGCCTCGGCGGCGTGACCGCTCTGCTCGTTTCTGTCGCCTTTGCAAGCTCTCTCGGTATGAGCCTCCCGATTTCTACTCCGCCTAACGCGCTTGCCCATGCTACGGGTTACACCGACACCAACGGTATGGCTAAGACCGGTATCGTGATGGGTATTTCCGGCCTTGCCCTCTCCTGGGTGATGATGATTTTCCTTGCCAAGGTGAACTTCTTCGGTACGCCGGTTCCTAAGGCCGCCGAAGTCGCTCCTGCAGCACCCGCCGCAGTCGAAAAGGTTGAGGCACCGGCCGTGGCTGACTCTGCCGCCCCGGTTGTCACCGATAGCGCTGCCGCTGTAGCTGCGGATTCTACCGTTGCGGTCGCCGTTGATAGCGCAGCCGCAGCTAAGGTTGAAGTCGCAGCCCCTGCTGCTCCGGCTGACTCCGCTGCCGCTAAGTAATTAGGATTCCGGCGAAGCCGGAATGACTTTTTAAAAGCCGCCCCTGAAAAGGGCGGCTTCTTTTGTACGAGATTTTAAGGGCAGAGCCCCACCCTGGTGGCCATGCGCACTAAGGCAACAAGTTGCCAAGTGCTGTCCGCCTTAGGCGAGTGGGTACTGTAAGCCACGGCGAAGCCTGTCCGCAAAGCGAACATTCGTCGGCCGAAGGTCGAGGCCATGTGAGCGTGTGGAGCAGGCTGAGTTGTGGCTGAAAGTAGGGAGAGCCTTCTCCCTTTGACCCAAAAGAAAAAAAGAAACCTCGCTTAAAAGCGAGGTTCTTTCAGTGGTCGATACAGAACTCGAATCTGTGACCTCTACCATGTCAAGGTAGCGCTCTAACCAACTGAGCTAATCGACCGAGGTGAGACCAA
>NZ_CALEFV010000101.1 GCF_937877005.1 uncultured Fibrobacter sp.
TGGTCATACGACCAAAGACCGACTATTAAATCGGTACGACAAACTGAAACACGTCGCAAAACGGCATGCTTGCGTGAGCGTTCGCCTTGTCCTCTTGTACGTGAAATTTGCAGATTTCAGAGCGAGAACAAGAGCTAAACTCTATTTTGCATTTAAAATAACTTCAAAAACATTAAACTGCATAGAAATTTTGCAGAAAATTGTTTTTTGAGGAAAAATTGCCTTTTTACCCTTCTATAAAGGAAGAATGATATTCCAATTTGGAACATTATCTGCGATTTCCGACTAATTTTGCGGCTAGTCAAGGCATTTTTCGAGTTCCGTTCGGATGAATTCTTTGTTGTAGCCCTTGCCGATAAAGACGACTTGGTTTTCGCGGTCGCCGTAGCGGGAATCCCAGTTTTCCCGGACTTCGGGATTGTCGGCGAGGTAGGCTTGCTTTTGGTCTTCGCGCAGGGCGTCTATCCAATACGAAACGGGCATGACCGAAGAATTCCGGCCGGCCTGTTCGAACAGTTGAACGTCCCTGCTGGCGTCTGAGAACCAGATGTAGCCCTTGGAGCGGATGAGTTCGGCAGGGTAGCGGTTGTTGACGAAATCCATGAAGCGAGTCCTGTTGAACGGTTGCCTGGTCTCGAAAACGAAGGATGAAATTCCGTATTCGTCTACGCAGCTGTCGCGTCGGCGTCCTGACTGCAACAGGCTTGCGGTGGCTTTTTGAATGGCCGAGGACGATTCGATTTGACTGTAGTTGAAAGGTTTTGTTGTAAGGATTTTTTCGATGTCGATGTCGCCGTTTATCGAATGGATAATCGGTGCGCGGGGTTGGAAATCGCGCACGATGGATTCGACTTCCTTGAGTTGGTCTTCGCTGAGCAAGTCGCACTTGTTCAGAACGATAAAGTTGCAGAATTCAATTTGGTCAACAATCAATGTGGAAATTTCTTCTTGCGAAAGATCGTATTGGTCGGCGAGGGCGTCCCGCTGTTCTTTTTTTTGTTTCAAGTCGCTGAGGAATTCTCGGTAGATGCGGTCGGCATCGACGACGGTCACGATGGAGGTCAGGTAAACGTTGGTGTCGGGATTGTCTTCTTCGTAGGCCAAGAAACTTGCACTGACGGCGCCGGGGTCGCTGATGCCGGAGGCTTCGACGAATACGACTTCAATGGAGTCTAGGTTTGAAATCTTTTCAACTTGTTCGATGAATTCGTCGCGGAGGGTGCAGCAAATGCAGCCGTTTTGCAATTCAAACATCGGGCATTCGGCCACGTTCGAACCGTTCTTTTTCAGGATTTCGGCATCGACGTTGATGCTGCCCATGTCGTTGACGATAAGGGCGACTTTCCGCTTCTCCTGCTTAAGAATATTGTTCAAGAGGGTTGTTTTGCCGGAGCCCAGGTATCCAGTAATGAGAATGACGGGTTTCTTATTCTTTTTCATAGTTCTCCTTTGAGGTTTGGGTAAATTTGTTTGAAATTCTACCATTCGATTTTTGCGAGTGCGCTAAAATTGCGGCCCTTCTCGGGCATGACTGATTTTAGGCGAGAAAGGTGATTACGAATGTCGGCATCGAATAGGTTGTCGGCGCGGAAAACGAGGCTGTAGCGGGCGATTGCGAGTTCCCAGCGGATTTCAGTTGACAGGCCGAAGGTGATGTAGCCGGGGGTGCGTTCTTCGTAGCGGTCGACCTTGTGTTGGGCGAGGGCGATTTCCGTGTAGATGGAAGGTCGAACATGTTCCCAGAGGTAGGCGAGTTCGCCGTGGAATTTAAGCGGCGGAATTTGCGGCATGTCGCTCCAATGGGTGCTGCGGTACATGCCGCGCACATAGCTTGCCGATGCGGTTGCGTGAATCCCGCGTTCGGCGATGGTTTCAACGGTGGCGCTCCCGCCAAAAAGGAATGCCTCGTCTCCGCTGACTTGATAGATAGGGAGTAGCTGCGACCAGTTGGTGTCTCCTGTAGCGCGGGGCGCGAGATAGTTCAAGAAATAGGTGGCGTGAGCGGTCGCGCGCCAGGTGAATAAATCGCCGTAAGAGCGGTATTCCAGTTCGCTGCCGTAGCCGCTTTCGGCGTCCAGCTTGTGGTTGCCACGCTCGTAGGTGTAAGCGGCGAGATGCGGCCCCTGATTGTATAACTCTTCGATGGTGGGCGCCCGTGTGGTCCTGAATAAATCCAGCGTCAAGAATTTGCCCACACCGACGCGCTGCGAGAATTCGGCGTCAAACGCCCATAATGCAAAGTTGCGGTCTTCGATGGCGTCTTTGTCGGCGACGACGCTTTCGTGCGGGCGAAAGATCGCTCCGCCGAGTCGCGCAGCTACCGTAATTTCAAGCCCACGCCACCCACTCATGCTGGCGACTGCAAATGCGGAACCCGCATACGACCGAGTCGGTGGCGTGAACACGTAGCCACCCATTTCAATCCATCGGCGTTCCAGTTCTGCGCCCAGGCGAATTCCGAAAAGGGGACCGAGACTTGCCAGGAGTTTTTCTAAGCGCAAGTTCTCCTGATTGACGGCAAACTCGGCTCCCACCGCCCCCTTCTCTCCTTCAAATTCTCTGTGATGATAATGGTTGATTCGAAGCGTGACATCGAGCGTGTCGCGGGCATCATTGGCCGGCAAGTAAAAGCCGCGCAGTGTCAAGTCGCGTTTCCATAATTCGATGTCGACGCCGTTCGGGTGCCCGCCAATGAATCCGCCGGGGATTCCGTAGTCGCTGTCGAACCAGCGGTAAGAGGCTCCGATGCGGAAACGCCCCAAGGCGTACGCGGCGCCTACGGCCCCGCTTCCATTTTGAATGTTCGTGTTTTCGAGTGTGCCGTCGGGCGTTTCCATGTCGCCCATGCGGCGCCCCGAAAGTTCTCCTTTCAACGAGACGCCCGCAACCGATGCGTTTGCTCCCACGGCCGTTGCGTACCCCGGCTGTGCGCTTTCGGAATACCCCGCGACATAGCCGTGAAAAGGCGCTCCGTCAGAAGATGAATCGTCAAAGGGAATGTCCTTGCGTTCGACTTGAATCACTCCGCCTGCAGCTGAAAATGAATGCGCCAAAATATGCGGCCCGCGCAATACTCGCAATCGGTGTGCGGTTAAAACTTCCGATGCGACGGCATGATCGGGCGAGGTGGCGCTCATGTCTCCACAAAATGAACCGTCTTCGGTCAATTCGACATGGCTCCCCGAAAGGCCCTTAATAACGGGGCGTGCGGCGGCAGGACCCATGGAACGGATTGCTACGTCGGGCTCGTTTTTGATGGTTTCGGCAATAGTTGTAGAGATAGCGCGTTCGAGTTTGTCGCCTTTTAAATCGTCATCTTCGCGGAGGCCTTCTAAAATCGCATGCGCGGGGCTTTCCGCCTGCACTACCGAACTTCCTAAATCCTGTACAAAATCTTGGGCTGAATTCTGTTCTGTATTTTGAGCAAAAGAAGAGTGAAGGAAGCCTCCCAGAAGGAGGCTCCCCATGGCAGCCCTAATGAGGCTAATCTTCATGTTCGTGCTCGTGTTCCTCGCCCTCTTCCTGGAACGGGCAATCGTGTTCATCCAGAGCCTCGTCAACGATGACCTTGATTTCGGGCGTGCGGGCGTCTGCATGGTCGTGATGATTTACCTTGAGAATCAAGGTCGTTTCGCCTTCCTTGACACCCTTCAGGTGGAATCCCCAGCCGCCTTCCCATTCAATGTCGAGGATCTTTTCGTCACCCACGGTCCAGCCGAGGGAATGCTCGTCGTCCTTGGGGCCCGAGACTTCTTTTTCTTCGTCATTCAGGAACTTGATGTTGATGTGTTCGCTCAGGCAATTCGCATTGACGCGAAGTTCCTTGTGCTCGGAATCGACCTTGCCGCGGAATACGCTGTAAGCAAGGGTGTAGTCGGGCCAGTAAAGGTTCCAACCTTCAACTTCAAAATGTTCGTGCTGGTCGGTAGAGGCGCTGTTGCTGTCGCCGCAGGCGGCAAAGAATACACTAAGGATAACGCCGAAAAAGGCGAAGGAAATGGTCTTGGAAAATTTCATTTTTCTCTCTGTTTTAATTTGTCCATCATAGCGGACTGTTTTAGGATGCAACATGCCTGTCCGCGAAAGACATGCGGAACGCACGTAAAAAATGCGGACAATACTCCAAAACACCTGGCGATTTTTCGCAAGGCAAAAAGCAGGATGTTGCGGTTAAAGTTTTAGCGGATTATGTTGAGAGAGCGGGAGGGGCGCGCGGTCTTGAAAAGTGAAAACGCGGGTTTGTCCTGAAAATGCGAGTTTCACTAACCAGTTCGCCGATAACCACCAAAATTACAGCGACATCGGCGGTGTCGCTTGCCGTGTCGAGACCATTCTGTACTAGCGCACAGACCGGGCAATCGTCATGCTCGTCAAAGTCATCGTGATGGTGCTGGGCAATAGAGAGTAACCCCGCCACCACCAATGCAACGATTATGGTCTTCAAGAACTTCACTAAAAAATCCAATAATTAAAATAACGGAATTACTTTTCGGTCTGCATTTCGGCGTTGCGGATGATGGGGAATCCGCTGCCACCTTCGTCTTTTTCGTAATCAAAGTCTCCTTCGACAACGATAGCATCGCCTTCGGCCGGGTATTGTTCGGGATACTTGCGCGGTTTTGCAAGCTCGAAGGCAAGCCCTTGCGAACAACAGGCGAGAGCGTCGGCAATGACGCAACCGTAAAAACGCCGTTTCAGTTCTTCGTCGTAATAGCTCGAAAAGATGCCCTTCATCTTGATATGCTTTCCGAGATACTTGCTTGGGTACATGACCATTTGGTAAACTTGCCCGTAGACCATGGTCCCGCTCATGCGGGAAATGTCGATGTCGTATTTTTTATTACCATCAGGCTCCTTTGCAAACAAGGTTGCAAAGGCAAGCAGAACGGCAAGAACTACTTTGAACAACTTAAACACCTCTGCCTTGAATCAGGCTGATCGAATAGAAGAGACCAAAAGCCACAATATCTGCCGCCACAATGGTAGAACCCACGGGAGTCCCTGCAAGAATCGCGACGACGATTCCGATGAGCGAGCACACGACCGAGATGATGGCCGATGCAACCGTTACCGCGAAGAAACTCTTGAATACTCGCATGGCCGAAAGCGACGGGAAAACCACCAAGGCCGACACCAGGAGGGCGCCTACCAGGTTCATGGCGAGAACGATGATGACGGCCACGATGACAGCAATCAGCAAGTTGAAAATTGTCGTGTTGACGCCGGTTGCCTGTGCGAAATTTTCATCGAAAGTGATGGCAAAAATCTTGTGGTAGAAAAGAATGAATACGACGAGGACAGCAATTGAGAGTGCAACGCACAGGTAGACTTCTTCTACCCGGAGCGTCAGAATAGAAGTGGAACCGAAAAGAGTCGTGCAAACGTCACCTGAAATATTCGCCGAGGTCGAGAAAATGTTCATCAATAGATAACCGATGGCAAGGGCTCCGACCGAAACCATGGCGATGGCGGCATCGCCCTTGATGCGGGCGTTTTTCCCTGTACACAACAAGAGTACTGCCACCGCGACCGTCACCGGCAAGATGAGCAGCATGTTGTTTGTAATCTTGAGTACGGCCGCAATGGAAAGCGCTCCGAAGGCCACGTGCGAAAGGCCGTCACCGATGTAGGAGTAACGCTTGAGCACCAAGGTCACGCCCAGGAGCGACGAACAGAGCGATACGAGAACGCCCACGATAATCGCATAGCGGACGAAAGGGAAATCTAGGTAGAACGAAAGTTTTTCGATGAGTTCGGGCATAGGATTATTTTTCTTTTGCAGATATTTTGTTGAAATCCAGCACGCGGGTGGCATCGTCGAGAGCGGTATCCACATCGTGGGTGACCATGACGACGGTCATTCCCTTCTGATGCAGCTCTTCGATGATGCGGTACATGGTTTCGGTAGATTCTGGATCGAGGCCGGTCACCGGTTCGTCGAGAAGCAGCAGGCGCTCGGCGGCGCACAGGGCCCTCGCTAAAAGTACGCGCTGCTTTTGGCCCCCCGAAAGCTCGCGGAAGCAAGATTTTGCAAGGCTTTCGGTACGGGTTAGCGCCATGCATTCCATGGCGCGATCCCGGTGCGCCTTTCTGTAGAAGGGCAACAAGCGGTGCTTTCCTTGGAATGCCGACAGCACGATTTCTTCGACGGAGGCCGGAAAATCTTTCTGCACGATTGTCATTTGCGGCAGGTAGCCGATTTGATTTCTGCTTAAACCGTCGCAAAGTTCGATGACCCCCGATTTCGGCTTCAACAGCCCCGCGATACCCCTCAAGAAAGTCGTCTTTCCGGAACCGTTGCGTCCCACGATGCACAGGTAGTCACCTGCGTTTATGTCGTAGTCCAGATCGCGTACCAGGTCCTTGCTCCCGTATCCGAGAGTCAGCTGGCGACACTTGATAAGGGTCTTCGCATTACTCATCACACATTCCACATTATTTAATAGCTTTCTTCAAAACTTCCAAATTTGATTGCATCACGCTCAGGTAGTCCACGCCAGATTGCATCTGCGCATCCGTCACCGACTGCATCGAATTCAGCGTAAGAACCGGCGTTTCCTTCGACTTCTTGCTGGCGTCAAGAATCGCGCGCGCAATCTTCCCGTTGCTTCCGTCAATCGTGAAAATCGCGGGGAGCGCGAGCGAATCCATCTTGCCGGCCAAGAAGGCTACCGTCTCGAAACTCGCTTCGCTTTCGGCGGAACAGCCAACAAACGCGGCAAAATACTTAATGCCGTAATCATCCACCAGATAGCGAAACGGAAAACGGTCGCCAAAGAGAATTGTCTTTAACGAAGCGCTGTCTGTTGCTGCACGGTATTGGGCGTCCAGGGCGCTGATCTTTGCGATGTAAAGGCCCGCATTCATGTGGTATTCCGTAGCGTGCGCCGTGTCTACTTTCGAGAGGGCATCGGCAAGGTTCATCACCAGCAGTTCCGCGTTCTTCAGCGAGAGCCAAATGTGTTCGTCGTTTTCAGGCGCCTCGGCATGCTCGTGATGCTCGTGCTCATGTTCTTCGGCATGTTCGTGGTGCTCATGTTCGTGCTCTTCGGCTTCTTCGGCATGTTCATGATGGTGTTCCTCTTCGGCCTGCATGCCTTCCACGACTTCTTCTTCCTTGACGCGGTCGCCCAAAGCTTCCATCAGGTTCACTTGCACGCGGCCTTCCTTCGGCGTTGCTTTCAGCGCTTTCTCGATCCATTCGTCGGATTCACCGCCTATATACACCACCATGTCGGCGCTCGCGATTGCTGCGATGTCCTGTGCCGATGGCTTGTAGCTGTGCAAGTCGGTGCCGTTCTTGATAAGCAATTTCAGGTTCACGGCGTCCAGACGGTCTCCGAGGACGTTCTTCAGCCAATCGTACTGCGGATAGATAGTCGTGACAATAGAAACTTTCTTTTGTGCGGGTGCTTTTTCGTTTGATTCTGCACTGCAAGCGACAAACGTCAGGGCTGCCGCCAAAACAAACATTGCAAATGCTGCAAATTTCTTCATAATAAGTCCTTTGCCCAATTGGGCCAAAATTTGAATTGATTCTTTATTGTTCGTGGCACTTGCCGTGCCCAGAGTGCCAATCAATTCAGTAGCAGGACTTTTTGTGATACGAGAGTTGTCGACGGCGAAACTGCCGCCTTAAAGCAGACTAATTTGAAATAGAAAAACCGTAAAGCAAGTTCGAAAGGTGCCACTACCAGTTCCATGCAAACTGAAATCAGTTCCAGACAACGGTGGATGTGGTGGCACACGTGGCAGTGATCGCCGTGGCAATGGTGTTCCAAGTGCCTGGCGACGTAGAGCGATGCCAAGATTACAAGCAACTTGTTGAACAGGGCGTTAACCATGGCGCCTCCGCGAACAACCGGAGCAGCGGCCAAGCAACACGGACTGTTGCTGGTCCAGTTCAAATCCGCTGCGTTGTACCGAAAGCTGCAACACCTTGAGGGCGGGGCCTTCCAGGTGAAAGAACTTGCCGCAATCCTTGCATACGAGGTGCATCTTTTCTTCGCATTGGCCTGGGCCCGTGTAGCGGTAGCGCAACTCGTTGTTGTCGTCGGCGCCGACAATCTGCACGACTCCCGCCTTTTCCATGCGGGACAGGTTCCTATATATAGTGCTGAGCGAAACTTCGGGCAAACTTTTGGCAATTTCGGACGCCTTGAAAATGCGGTCGGGATTTTCGACCATGTAGTTCAGGATCATCTGCCTTGTTTGCGTCTTGTATTCCACTTTTTTCTCGAATTGTCCTAAATTTGCGAACGATTTGCAAATATAGTAAATTTGCGAATGATTTGCAAGTCTTCGGTGCGAGGGCGAAGTACTGCTTTGTAGTGTTTTTTGCACTTTTGTTTTACTACATTTTGAAGTTAGATAAACCCAAACTAATTTGTTATGTCAAAGTTCAAAAGAATTCTTCTCAAGCTTAGTGGCGAAGCCCTCGCGGGCGAAAAGGGCCACGGTATCGACAATGTCATTCTCTCCGACATGGCCTCTGAAATTGCATCTATCGTCAAGCAGGGTGTGCAGGTCGCGCTCGTGATCGGGGGTGGAAACCTCGTTCGCGGCATTTCCGCTTCGGCTGGTGGCATGAACCGAGCCCAGGGCGATGCCATGGGCATGCTCGGCACAGTCATGAACGGTCTTGCTATGCAGGACGCTCTTGACAAGCAGGGAATCGACTCCGTGGTGATGTCTGCCATCCGCATGGAACCGGTTTGCGAATTCTTCGACCGCCGCAAGGCCCTCAAGCTTTTGTCCGCAGGCTCCGTGGTGATTTTCTCCGCAGGCACCGGCAACCCGTTCTTCACGACGGACAGCTGCGCCGCTCTTCGCGCTATCGAAAGCGAATGCGACGTGATCATGAAGGCCACCAAGGTCGACGGCATCTACACGGCCGACCCGGTCAAGGACCCGACCGCGACCCGCTTCGACGACATCAGCTACAAGGAAGTTATCTCTCGCGGCCTCAAGGTGATGGACACCGCAGCGGTCGCCCTCTGCATGGAAAACAACATGCCTATCTTCGTCTTCAAGATGGAAAAGGGTAACCTGACTCGCGCCGCCGTTCAGGGCGACCTCGGCACGCTGGTGCACTGCTAATTTCAAACGGTTAAATCAAACTGTATTTCTGGCTTCGTCCGCCCTTGTTTTCGGGGCGGACGATTTCTTTTTGAATCAAGTCCTGGATGTCGCGGAGTGCGGAATCGTGGCTGGTGCCGGTAAAGGCGGCCACCTCTTTCACCGAGAATACGGCCGGCAGTTCTCCGTTCCAGATGGCTTCGATAATCTTCCTTTCGCGACCACTCAAGTCGGCCTGCTGGTTCTTTTGCAGGAATTGCACTTTTTTCAAAGTGGCTGCAATTTCTTTTTCGCGGTTTTCGATTGCGCTCTTCAGGGCCTGCAGGAACCATAGGATCCATTCGGTCAAGTCACCGTTGCCGGCCTGCGCCTTTGAAAGAATTTGTATGTAATTTCCGGCCTGGGAATCATGAAATACGGTATTT
>NZ_CALEFV010000102.1 GCF_937877005.1 uncultured Fibrobacter sp.
GGCGGCTCGACAGGAACTAGTCGAGGATTTTGAAAAAGCTCTGCGTCAATTTGGAGACGATGTACTTTTACAAAAAATCCGTGTGGTGGTAACGCCTCAAAATATGGATGAGCGCAAAGCGTTTTACCATAGTGCGACATTAGCATTGTCTGCACCGGGAACGGCTACGTTGGAACTTGCCTTATCGGGGTGCCCGATGGTTGTTTGCACCAAACCAGATGTTTTAACCTATGGCTTGGCACGCCTTTTTGTTAGGACGAAGTATTTTGCGTTGCCGAACATCATTTTGGACAAGTTGATTTATCCTGAAATTATTGCCGCTCCAGGTAAGGAGCGATGGGCAGTGGCAAGTATCGCTCAAGAAATCGCCACACAGTGTGCTTCTATGCGTAATTCGGATACAGATAATCTGTATTCGAAACTTGCGGTGGGAAAACCCCTTGAATCGCTAGCGCTTGAATTTTTTCGCCAACTCGTCTAGCGTGTATCGCAGCAATGTCGGGTGCCCATAGGGCGACTTGAGTGGTTCTTCGGTAAGCATCAATTGGCTTACGAGTGCCGCCATTTCCTCGGGCTTAAGCTTGTCTCCTGCCTGGTATGCATTCGTATTCGCCCAGGCTTTGGCAATATTGTCCTGTACCTTGACCATGTCGCCTTCGCCATTGCCTTCGTCTCCAACACTATCCAGGAAATCCTTGACGGCCTTGATGGCGCGAGAAAGTGGAAGTGCACTAGGGATGGCTCGAATCTGGTAAGTTTCTCCGCCAAAATGCTCAATGAAGAAACCAAGGTGCTTGAACTGGTTCTCTACTGAGTTGAGAGCCTGAACTTCGATCTTGGTAAGGTCTAGAAGTTCAGGAAAAAGGAGTTCCTGGCTGTCGAGCGCGGAACCGTTCTTCAGAGTTTCGAGAGCCTGTTCGTAAAGAATGCGCGAATGTGCGGCATGCTGATCGATGATGAGTAAACCATTGGAATCTTCGCCGGCGATGTAGGTGTTTGCAATCTGGAAGAAGGTCGGCGGAATCCATGATGATTCGGGGGTAGAAGGTTTTAGCGATTCCTCTCCCTCGAGCGAAATGATTTTACCCGCTTCAGGCTGGCTAAATATATCTTGAGCAAGGTCATTGACGGGAGTGGCTTTGCGGGGCTTTTCAATTTCTGGGGCGATGTATCGGGATATTGGCTTGGTATCGCTTACGAAATCGGGACCGGCCTGAATTTCATTCTTCGTGATTTCGTCGCCGAGGTCAATCAGCGGCGAATGGGTCTCCATGTCCTTGGTAAAGGCGTCGCGAATGGCGTGTGAAACGACAAGGAATACGAGGTTTTGATTTGCGAAACGAACTTCTCGTTTGGCAGGATGAACATTGACATCGAATTCCATGTCAGGCATGTCTAGAAAAAGAACCGAGACCGGCTTGCACTGGGCTCCATAAGGTTCATACGCCTGCTGTACTGCCTTGCTTACCATCTTGCTTTCGATTGGACGATTGCGGATGAATAAAAACTGATGGTTCCGTTTGCCATTTGTTTCAGTTGTCGGAGAGACATAGCCCCATACATGGACTCCTGCTTCCGTATAGTCAACGGGCAAAAGAGCCTTCGCTACTTTCGATCCGATTGCTTCGGCGATGCGGTTTCTTAACTCTCCCGGGACTCCTGTAAAGACCGTTTTGTCGCCAACTTTGTAATCGAATCGAATTTCGGGGTGTGCGATGGCAATTTTTAGGATGATGTCAAAAATTCGAGTTCCTTCGGCTGTTTCGCTGCTGAGGAAGTTCCGTCGCACAGGAGTGTTGAAAAAAAGTTCTTCGACCAGGAAGGTGGTGCCTCGGCTGGCCTGTACGTCCTGTTTTTGAACAACGTTTCCGCCTTCGAGGATAATTCGGCCGCTATCGCCCTCGTCGGTGGCACTGGTAATGGTCAATTTGGACACCGCGGCAATGGAGGCGACGGCTTCGCCTCTAAAACCGTTGGTCTGCAAGTGAAACAAATCGTCGGCGTTAAAAAGTTTTGATGTGGTATGGCGCAGATAGCATAGGTCCAAATCGGCGGCGTTCATGCCTTTGCCATTGTCCGTTACCTGGATTTTCTTCTTCCCACCCTGCTCAATTGAAACCTGTATACGGCTCGCCCCTGCATCAATGGAGTTCTCGATAAGTTCCTTTACGGCTGATGCGGGACGCTCGATAACCTCGCCTGCAGCGATTTTATTGATTATTTCATCAGACAAAACATGTATTTCAGCCGATTTCATGGTAAAAATATAGCCATTTGAGAGGTTCTAGGGGGTGTTTTTTGCTAAATTAAAGGGTAGAGTGTTAATTCTGTTATATTTTTAACAGAAATAAGCTTGAGAGAGGTAGTAAATTGCTTTCAAACCTGTTTTTACAATTAACGCATATTGAGCTGTTAATTTCGTATCCCGTAAAAGAAATTTTGACGCTTGTAAAACGGGATCCTCGTATTAATGTAAAGATGCTCAACGATATCTACTTTGAAGATTCGTTCGTTGATGAAGGCGTTCACCGCCTGATCATGAATAGCGTGGTGAACTGGCTTTACGAAAGAGGTGAAAATCCGGACGCGTTCGTGCAGCGTATTATAGATCGTTGCGCGGCATTCGAAGCTGTACCGGCACGAAGCGTGCTTCGCTCTTACCTCCCTTATGTATCTCAATTCTATGCGACCGAAGATGTTCGCCAGCTTTGTCTCGATATTATTCCGAAACGTTACCCGCTTCTGACTAATGCCGAATTCCTCCGTCGCGATTTGGTTGACGGCTATCGCAAGGAATATTTCACTTTCCGTTTTGATTCTCCGGGCATGCTGATTACGAACCCGATGCGCTGGTTCAACGGCCTAGTGCAGATTGGCACTATTTTGCTGAATACTCCTGCCTATGAAAAGATTGAGTTTAAAGCTTCTCAGACCTCGTTTGTGGAGGCTTTGGAAAATCGGGTGTCTGCGGAAGTTCGCGATGATGGCTGCGTTTATGTCAATGGCCGTCTGGTGGGCAAGTACATGACCTTCGGGGATTGTCTTGCTGAATTTGGACTTGACTGGGAATTTGAAGCAGAAAAGAAAATGGCATGCATTCGCGCTACCGAAGATGTTATCGACGAAAAGGTGGGTGCTGTCCTGATTCATAAGGGTTGTTATTACGGCGCACCGGCTAGTGTGGTCTATTTTGATTACAAGGCCAATGTGGTTGCTCCGGAACCATTCAACAAACTCATGAGTGCAGTCGTCAAGCAGGAATTTGATTCTTGGGAGCCGATCCAGAAAGCCCAGGAACAGCTTCTTGAAGCGATGAACGATTCCGTTACAATAGTTTATTATAAGAGCGATGATTCAATCTCGGTTAACAATAAGCACTTGATGCGTAACGTTCCTGCGCGTATTCTTCGCAACCTTCTGCGTGAATACAGTGCTACTGGCCGTGAAGAGTTTGAAAACCGTGAATTCAAGCGGGATCCTTCTATATGCATGGATCCGTTACGTCCAAATTTTGAAAGCCGCTTGAATCGTGTCATTGCTCATATCAATGGTTCCGATGATCCGGAACATCCGTCTGAAGGTGTGAAGAAGTTCTTTGAAATTGAACGTCACCGTCGCGGCGGATTCCGTTTTGTACCGAAGTGCAAGATTATTTTCCGCGAAGAGTAAAATTGATTTTACTTGCCTATGTAATTTAAAGGCGCTAAGAAAATAAGCAATTTGGTAGTTCTTCAGAAAAAATTAAAGGGTATATTTAAAATTGTGAAACGGTAGAAGGGTAAATCCTGATATAACACTATCATTGCTCCCCTCCTGGTAGGTTCAAGGTTCCACATACCGATTCATATTTTCTCCTTCTTAGGAAAGGGTTCTCTTGCGAGAGCCCTTTCTTGTTTTGTGACTCGAAGTCACAAAACAAGAATGTCCTTCGACTCAGCCATGCCAGTTTGCTGGCTGTCTATCGCGGCGTTCGCCTTGCGGACTTTTCTCTCCGCCAGTTCTGGACCTCGGTCATGTAAAAAAGCTCCGCAGCGAGCGGAGCTTCATTAGAATTGAAAGTTTGGATTTGAATTAGCGGCGTCTTTCAGACATCTCTTTCTTCAAGATGTCCATGACGGCGCCCAGGTCTGCCGGAGCCTTGAACACGGGGTTCGCGAACTTGGAGGCTATGTTCTCGAGCTTCTTTTCGTGGTAGCCGACCTTGAATTCGGTGAACTTGAGGCCGTGTGCCGTGCTGATGACGACCACGTTTTCTTCCTTGTCGATCTTGCCTGCGGCCACGAGCTTTTCAAGCGCGCCGAGGGCGACACCCGTGTGCGGGCAGCAGTAGAGACCGATGCGGTCGCCGCGGTGGGCGGCGTTCGCCAGTTCTTCTTCGGTGACACTTACGACCATGCCGTTCGTCTTCTGGAT
>NZ_CALEFV010000103.1 GCF_937877005.1 uncultured Fibrobacter sp.
CATCCATTTATATCAGGAACAGCAGCTCGCTGTCCTTGATTCCCTGTTCCTGCAGTTCAATATTGATTTGATTCCGGCCGATATCGGTACGCCGGAAATGCTGGTGATGATAAAGCAGGACCTGAAGCGTTACGGCTTCGATGCGGACCAAATCCAGAAAGTGTTCATGCCGACAAGGGATATCGTCATTCTGTCGGGCAAGAACTTCAAGCTGAAGGGTAACCTCAAGGACAGCGTCTCGCTTTATCCTGGTGTGACTTTTGAAAATCTTGCCACGATTACCTCGGACGAATATGAACGGGAGATTCCCGTGACGGTAATTGACAGGTTCCCGTCTTCTCAAAATGTCGAGTACTGGGATACCGATGGCGATGGCGTCCTTGATCAGATTGTGACCGTATTTGACAAGAAACTGACTAAGGAAGATATTGAAGGGACTCTGTATATGACTTTCCCCTGGTATAGCTATCGAGGAATGATTATTCAGCTGCAGGCGCAGCCGGCGGATCTCAAGATTGATCCAAAGGATTCCACCCGTGTCATTTGGGAAGTAACGTCTCCGACGCGTCTTGCTTCGGGTGTGACGAGCATAAGTGACAAGTTGCCACAGGCAAATGTGTTCACTTACTACTCCATCTTTGGCGAAACCTTTGTGAGCGAAGAGGTCGCCCCGTTGGTCGACAAGATGTCGCCGGTGGTTGCTAGTGCGACCTTGAGCTACGGCAAGAAGGCGGATACCCTACTGGTGGTATTCTCGGAACCGATTTCGTCTAAGAATCTGAAGGGAAATGACTATTTCTCCTATATTCATGGCGAGGAGACGATAGAACTGAATCCTTCCCGTATCGACTGGTCTTCGGATGGTCTCACTGCGAAGTTGGTATTCAACGGTAGCCAGGGAACGATTATGCCGGGCGACTCGCTTGTGATCCATAAGGGGGCTCGCGATGCCATCAAGGATAATTATGACAATATCGCTGGAGAAAAACCTCAGGCGGTCATTATCGGAGGTCTGCTAAATCACCTGGTTGAATCGACGAACATGGGAACCTTCGACATTAATGATGACCGTGTTGTCGGCGAAGATGATGGAAAGACCTACACGTTGCAGACCGTGAGCTCCGTGAACCTGCGCTATGTGCCGGGCACCACGACGAAGGAAGATATGGAGAAGGAAGGTGCGCTTGGGCAATTGGTGCAACTGGGCGAACGCTTTGTTCCGCAGCTCCTTGACAGGGCTCAAGTCTCTGCCGATGGTACCTACGACCCGTCTGTTCTGGATTCGCTGAAACCCGAAGATGTGTACATCTCCTTCATTGTGAACTACTTCGATCATCTGGGTCAGTACGTGAACGACACGACGATCACGGTGCCGTGTAATAGCTGGAAGTTCGGCGGTAATTGCCTCGAAACAGATAAGAAGGTCTTTGTGAATTGGAACTTCAAGGATCACAAGGGTCGCTTTGTTGGAACGGGCGTATATAGTGTTCAGTTCAAGATGATTGTCCGCTACGAGAATAAGAAAATCGAAGAAGAAATTAAGGACAAGTGGGGCGTTCGTCGCAAGAAACACAAGAAATGATACTCTAGCGTCGTCCAGGACGCTCTGTATATTGATAATTGAGAGTGATCGCCAAGGGCGATCACTTTTTGTGTGGGGTGTACATGCGGGCTGTAGGCTGGCTAAAAAGCAAAACGCCCCGGTCTTAAACCGGGGTGGATTGCAGGGTGAAACGAAGTGAACCCTATTTATTTATAGCTGCGAGGAACGCTTCTTTCTTGTCTTGGAGAAATTCCTTGCTGTTATACTTGCGAATACGACGGAGTGCTTGGTCGCGCAGCTGGCGGACTCGTTCGTGTGAAATGTTCATAGATTCGCCGACTTCGCGGAGAGTCTGCGGCGCTTCCTGGTTGATGCCGAAGATGCCTGTAATCACTTTTGCTTCGCGTTCGGGCAGCTGTTCCATGAGGTCGCGAGCGAGAACTTCGACGCTCTGAATTTCGGATTCGGCCTCTGGGTTGGTGGCGCCGCCATCGGGGAGCACTTCGGCGTAGGTCGCCTTGGAGTCCGCCTTGAGCGGGCTATCGAAGGAGACTCCGCGCTGACCGATCTGGATGAGTTCGCGAATTTCCTCGTTGATTTCTTTACCGCGGGACTGTTCGTGCAAGGCCTTGCGCACGCGGAGGTGCTGGTTGGCCGGTAGACGAATTAGGTTGCCCTGTTCGTTGATAGCGCGGGTAATGTAAGCCTTGATCCACCAGACGCCATAGCTGATAAACTTCAGTCCACGGGTGTGTTCAAAAGATTCAATTGCGCGGACGAGCCCCATGGCACCTTCGCTGACGAGGTCCGGCAGCGGTATCGGACAGCCGCGATACTGGATAGCGACCTTCAAAACAAAGCGCATGTTGGCGGAAATAAGTTTTTTGCGGGCGATTTTGTCGCCTTCCTTTGCTTTTTGGAAAAGAATTTGTTCTTCTTCACGAGAAAGGGGGGCGGTGCGTCGAATATCTTCTAGGTATCTTTTAAGAGTTGTATCTGTAGAATCAATATGCATTTTTCAACCTTACATCTTTAATATCGTTTTTTTTTAAGCAAGTTGCATGCCAATAGTGTAAAAAAATCGTCAAGGTGCAAATTTTGGGGTGATTTTCACCCGTTTTTATCATGGTGTTGCCTAAAATAGAAATTTTTGTCATAAAAACAAGTTGGTTTGTCTAATATTTATGACATTGCGGGAGCGGATAGTTTTTCATTCTGTTGTATTCCCATGGTCAAAGAATGTTGCAAATGAAAAAGGAAAACTGCTATTTTCGCCTAGATTTCGTATATTTTGTCCGTTATGTCTATTAAAGAACCCGATCAGTCTGTCTGGAACCGCTTTTGGAAAGAAAAAAATGACATGGACAAGGTTTATCCTTCGTCCCCGTCGATTATGCGTGCAATCAAGAAGAATTTTAAGCTCGATGGGCTGAAGGTTCTTGAGGTTGGTGCCGGCACGGGTCGCGATAGTGCGGAGCTTGCTCGCCTCGGTGCGGAAGTCTACGTGCTTGATTTTGCGGAAAACAGCTTGAAAATTGTCGATGGTATTCGTGCCAAGGATAATCTTTACGATAATTTGAAATTGATTCGTGGTGATGCTTTCAAGGCTCCGTTCCCTGACTGTACTTTCGACTTAGTTTTTCACCAGGGCTTGGCGGAACATTTCAAGGATTCGCTTCCGTTGATCAAGGAAAATTTCCGAATTCTGAAACATGGAGGCCATTGTCTGTGCGATGTGCCGCAGACGGTCCATCTCTATACGGTTATCAAGCACATCCTGATTGCGATGGACAAGTGGTTTGCCGGCTGGGAAAAACAATTCACTATGCCGCAGCTTAAAAAACTGATGACCGATGCCGGTTTTGAATGTGTCTATCAGTATGGCGACTGGATGCGTCCGAATCTGTATTATAGAATCCTTCGTGAAATCGGATTCAAGGTGGGGGTGGAACTCCCCAAATATCCGCTGCACGGGACAGCTTACCAGAAGGTCAAGGATGCAGTTCTTGATGCGCTGGAAACGAATCCGGTGATGCACTATACTCAGTTGTGCATAGGGGTTTTGGGCAAGAAGCCCTAGCCCATGAATATACTTGTTGTCAATTACCGTGACCGATTGCACCCTGCTGCCGGTGGGGCGGAAAAACACTTGCATCGTATTTTTTCCGAAGTCGTCGAGGCGGGGCATAAGGTCGTTCTTCTGACCACGGCGTTTCCTGGTTGCAAAAATCGGGAATCGGTCGATGGAATCGAGGTTGTTCGCAAGGGCGGCGATTTGCTGTTCCAGCTCACGGTTGCGTTGAATGTCCGAAAACTTGATCGTGAATTTCATTTCGATGTCGTGGTGGAGGACCTGAATAAGTTACCTCTCTTTACTCCGTTCCTGATTAAGAAGCCGGTTGTGGTGCAAATGCATCATTTGTGGCGTTCCTCGATTTTTCATGAAGCGGCATTTCCGGTGGCGTTTGTCGTATGGCTCTTTGAACGCATGATCCCCTGGTGCTATCGTAAGCAGCCGTTCGTGGTCGTAAGCCCGAGTACCAAGTGGGAGCTTTCGGAAATTGGCGTGGACGAAGATCGTATCAGCGTCGTTTACAACGGCTCCGAAGATCCGGAACCGCAAGCGGATCGTACTTCGTTAGGACGGCCACCTGTGGAAGCGGATGGGATGCCCTACTTTTTGTGGCTTTCTCGCGTACATCGATATAAAGGTATCTGGACGGCTCTTGAGGCGTTCGAAGAGTTTGCGGAGAATCATCCGGATGTCAAGTTGCTGGTGGCGGGAGATGGCCCACTGCTGAAAAAGCTGCCGTCCTGGATAAAGCAACGCGGACTTGAAGAGCGGGTGTCTCTACTTGGCTTTGTTTCTTCGGAAAAGAAACGCGAATTGCTGAGTGGGGCAGTTGCCTTGCTGCAGACAAGTTTCAAGGAAGGCTGGGGCCTTACGGTGGTGGAAGCGGCTAAACTTGGTACGACGACGATAGCAAGCGATGTTCCTGGGCTTAGGGACAGTGTCAAGAACGGCGAAACCGGATTGCTCTTTCCGGTGGGCGATGCGCATACCTGCGCAATTGAAATGGACCGGCTTTACAGCGACGATGATTTGCGTACTCGGCTTTCTGAGGAAGCCCAAGCTTATGCAGATGAGTTCCGTTGGGATATCGCGGCGGAAAAGACGCTCGACTTGCTCCAGGAAGTAGTGATTCAGCATCAGGTGGCGACGGGGGGAGGCGATGAATAAAAATTTCAAGTCGTTCCTGATTTTTTGCCTGAAGTTGGTCGTGACAGTTGTTCCTGCATATTTTGTATGCCGGAATATCGTCATGGATCCGGACTGGAGCGTCGATGATCTTTACCGATTGTTTGATACCCACAGCTTGTGGCCGCTGATCGCAGCGTTTTTGTGTTTGGGATTGTCGAACTTTACTGCATGCTTCCAGTGGAAACTTCTGTTGGAACGCCAGAACATTCGGCTGGGTTACGGTCATCTGCTCAAGCTTTATTATGTGGGTCTTTTCTTCAATAACTTTATGCCCGGCAACGTGGGCGGTGATGCCAAGAAAATTTATGACATCCGCATGCAGGGTGGGCAGGATACGGTTGGTGCGGGCTTGACGGCGACTTTCTTTGATCGCTTGTTTGGGCTATTCTTTATTACCCTGTTTGCGCTTGCGGTTGGTCTTCTCTTCTTTATGCATGATGCTGCACAGCGTGCCTTCATGTGGCCGTCTTTATGGATTTTCATGGGCTTTTGTGCTCTGTTTGCGTCGCTGTTCAGCCGTCGCCTAGGGAGTCTTCTGTGCAGAATTTTGGCCAAGGTGTTCCCGCAGAAAATAAACACGCGGCTGATTCATATGTTTGGCCGTTTCCAACAGTTCCGTTCTGTGCATCTTTGGCTTTCTATTTGTGGGCTTTCTGCCGTAACGCAGGCGCTTCGAATTCTTGTGCATTTCTTCTGTGGCGTTGCCGTTGGTGTGGATCTCTCGATTTCCTGGTATTTCTACTACATTCCGCTGGTTGCCATTGTAAGTGCCCTCCCGATATCAATTGGCGGTTTTGGTCCGCGTGAACTTTTGGCGCAGTCCCTGTTTGCGCGAGCTGGAGTTCCTGGGCTCGAATCGGTAGTGATTCAGTTGCTCGCTTATTTTGTGAGTCTCGTGCTGAGCTTGTTCGGTGCGTTCGTTTTCCTGCTTGGGAAGCCTGTTTCCAACAAAGCTCGTACCAATAGTAATGACGTTACGGCCAGTGTGGGCGAGTAGCGGTTTTTAGATAGCGGAGGCTCTGTACGCGTTGCGGGGCCCCATTCCTTCAGGGGCGTTATGGACGCCGAAAGTTTACTGAAAGGTCTGAATTCCGATCAGCGTGCGGCGGTGTTGCACGATCATGACCGGAATGGACAGTTGCTTATTTTGGCCGGTGCGGGTTCCGGCAAGACCTCGGTTCTGACGAAGCGAATCCAGTATCGAATCATGTGCGGAGTAAAGCCGGAGTCTATTTTGGCGTTGACCTTTACGGCGAAAGCTGCCGCAGAAATGCGGGAACGCGTGCAGCAGTTGTTTCCCGATGCGGGTGTTCGACTTTGTACATTCCATTCGCTTGCTCTCCATATGCTCAAGAGCAAGATTCCGGGGCCGCCTGGTTCCCCGGGAAAGTTTGCGTATCAGGTGATGGGCTTTAAGAAAGTTCCCGTGCCGATGGAATCTTCAAGTCGCGAATTTTTACGCGCATTGTCTAAGCTGAAGTTGAAATCCGGCCGTGTTTCGCGCGAAATGCTTTTTTCGGATGAGTATGGGTCGATTGCAAAAAAACTGGAGCCGCTTCGCAGGTCGGTCCTAGAATCGGGTCAGGTCGTTTTTGAAGACCTGATTTATCTTTCAATTAGCTTGTTGGAAAGTAACGAGGAAGCGCGATATTTTTTTCAGGAGCAATGGAAAGAAATTCTAGTGGATGAATACCAAGACATCAATCCGTCGCAGTACCGCTTGGTCAAGAACCTGCTGGGAAATCGCAGGCAGCTGTTTGTGGTGGGGGATGATGACCAGGCCATCTACGGATTTCGCGGTGCCGATATCGGCAACATCAATCGTTTTCGCGATGACTTTAAAGAAAGTTCGCTTATTCGTTTGGAATGGAATTACCGTTCGGTTCCGAACATATTGAGAATTGCGAATGAAATCTTCGTGAACAAACCCTTGCATTTGCAAAAGTTTCTACGGGCGGGGAATCTAAATGGATCGGGAGGAAATCCGCTATATAGGGAAAACCGTAAACCAGAAGTGTGGATTTCGGAGGATCCGGTAGAAGAAATGCGGAAAATAGTACTTTCGATAAAGCAACTTCGGGAGTCCTATGATTTAAAATGGGAAAATTTTGCCATTCTCGTCCGTTATAATCGTCAACGCCTTTATTATGTGCAGGCTCTGAAGGATTATTCCGTGCCTGTTGCGGGAGAATCCGTGTTGGAGGAATCTTCCGGTGATAATGCGAAAGAGACTTCTGAGGTCGAGGGAGTGCATGTTGAAACGGTTCATGCGTCAAAGGGACTGCAATATGCGGTTGTCTTTTATGCTGGTCTTGCAGAAACGCTTACTCCGGGACGATGCGAGGGATCTTTTCGGCAAAGACGAAAACAGATGGAAGAAGAGCGTAGGCTCTATTATGTAGGGGTCACGCGGGCCGAGGCATGTCTGTTTTTGTTATATTGCAAGCGTAGATTCTGGAAAGGGCGCATGCGACGATTCAAAAGGTCTCGTTTCTTGCCTTGCTCCGAAAACAGGTCAAAAGTCCGTATGCCGTTTATTTTATATAAACTATATATTCTGTCTGTCGTGCTGGTGTATATGGCATGGCAGTTTATAAAGGTCCCGTATGTCAGAATTCGCTACGGCAAGGATGCCCGAATTTGGATCGATCGGAAAATTCAGGATTTTGCTCGCTTTTGCATGAAGGTTCTGCGTGTCGACTTGACGATCGAAAATCAGGCGATGCTAGGCAAGGTCGATTGGACGAAACCCGTTTTTGTAGTGGGCAACCATAATTCCCTGGCAGATATTCCGATCGTTTTTCTTGCGATTCAGAAAACGATAGGCTTTGTCGCGAAGCAGTCTTTGGGTCGTATTCCGTTTCTTAATTTCTGGATGTCCCGGATCGGTTGTGTCTTTGTGAATCGCGAAAAGGATGGCGCTGCCGGTGCCATTCGCAAGATGATTGCTGCAGGACATGGATCTCCGCGGATTTTCATATTCCCGGAAGGCACCCGTAGCAAGACGGGGGCGCTCGGCCCCTTCAAGAGCGGCGTGTTCCGCTTTGCCTGTGAAAACGACGGAATCATCTTGCCACTCGTCATACAGGGATCTGGCTCTGTCTGGGAGCGTCGCAAAGATTCTAAGCCTTGCCAGGTTCATGTCAAGATTCTGGAACCCTTCGATATAGTCGCTTTGCGTAAGGATTTGCCTCGGCTTGAACCTAGAACGGTTTTGCTTCCTATGGTACGCGCACGTATGGAGGAGGAACTGTGATTGGCGTGTTCGATTCGGGTTTTGGGGGCCTCACGATTCTCCGGAATCTGCAGAAGGCGCTTCCACAGTACGATTACCTTTACCTGGGCGACAATGCTCGCGCCCCTTACGGTTCCCGCAGCTTCGAGACGATTTTCCGCTACACGCTGCAGGCCGTGCGAGAACTTTTCAGCCGAGGCTGTCCGCTGGTGATTCTTGCTTGCAACACGGCGTCTGCCAAGGCACTCCGTAGCATTCAGCAGGACATTCTCCCATATGAGTTTCCCGACAAGCGTGTGCTTGGCATTGTGCGACCCACCGCTGAAGAAATTGGCAGGTTCAGCCGGTCGGGACACATCGGCATTTTCGGAACGGCGGGAACGGTTTCTTCGGGCAGCTACCTGATTGAAATCAAGCATTTTTACCCTGGCCTCAAGGTGACGCAGCATGCCTGCCCCATGTGGGTGCCGCTGGTTGAATACGGCGAAAGGGAATCCGAGGGGGCGAAGTTCTTTGTGAAGAAGGATATCGACGCCCTGCTTGCCGAGGATCCCGAAATCGATACGCTCCTGTTGGCATGTACGCACTACCCGCTCCTGGAAGGGGCAATCCGTGCTGCTTTGCCCGAGAAGGTACGTCTGGTTTTCCAGGGGGATATCGTGGCTGAAAAGACGGTGGACTACCTGAGACGGCATCCTGAAATGGAAAATCGTCTTACAAAAAATGGAAAAACCCGGTTTTTGACGACCGATACCGCGAAATTCTTCGAAAAAGGGGCCTCGCTCTTTGGAATGACGGGTTTTTCGGCGGAATCGATTACCTTCTAGCTTATTTTTTTGTATCTTGCGTATTGGAATAAGCAACGGACTACCATAAGTAGTCCGCTTGTAAGATTTATATAAAAAGGGGACCCCGGACCAAAAATTCGGGGTTCCCAAAGTTTAACCTAACTAGAGTGGATGACAAATGCCTAAAACACAGATCAATCTCGAAGGTTGGCAGGATTATCGCGGCAACGCTGCCGGTAGCCTGCTCTACGTCGAAACCAGCCACCAGTCCGAAATGCCGGTCCGCGACCAGCTCAACGAAAACGGCAAGGGTTTTCTTTACGAACCCAACTACGAAACCAGCACCTATGGCCTGATGAGCTGCTATAACGTGAAGGCGATCAATGCAATCCTCAAGGCTAAGAGCCGTTACATTCTGTTCGGCACCCGTTACGAAGGCCTGAGCGATTCCGAACTCCGCAACAAGTACTTGATTATGGGTTATATGCGCATCGACAAGATCAAGGATGTGCGTACCCGCCACATCCAGCGCTACATGGCGAATCCGGAACTTGAAGAACCGGAATGCATGCAGATGGAACACAACTGGGCTGTCTATGGCCCGATGCGCTTTGTGTCCATGAACGACGCCTTCGTGGTGACCGACGAAATCCTCAAGGAATGGGGCTACCGCGGCCATGCTTCTCGCCAGCTGAAGGCTGTGTTCAAGAAGGAACATCTGGAACAGATTCTTTCTTACCTGGATTCCAAGGACGATATGATCGACGAATACATCGCGACGGTCGACGAATACAAGGAAGCTCTCGAAGAAGGGTAATGACGTCGCTTTCGCAACGAAAAAAAGCGGGCATTAGCCCGCTTTTTTTTGTTGAGTAGGAAGTAGACGGTAGAAAGAAAAATACTGTCTACTTCCTACTTCAAACTTCCTACTTTTTTACCGCCTTCACGGTCGTGGTCTTCGTCTTCACGAGGTACATGCCCTGGCGCAGCTCGAGACGCAGCGTGCCGTCGGCGTTGAGGGCCTGGCCCTTGATGCCGCTCCACACGAGGTTGCCGTTCAGGTCGAAGACTTGTGCAGGCATGTTGCGGTCGTTGAACACGAACTTGGGGGCCTTGATGATGCCGCTAGAAGAGCATCCCGTGGCCACGATCTTTGCGATGTAGATTCCAGTTGCGTCACTGTTGAAGGTGAGGGCGGTCGAGCCGTTGTCGCCTTCCTTTTCGAGATCAACTGTAGTTTCACTCCACTTGCCTGCTGCTGCGGGACGGCCATACTGATAGTCCACCCAACTGCCCCCATTGGCGGCGCCTACGTTCACGTAGGCGTTGGAATTGTCCTGGCTGCGCATGGTAATCACCAGTTCAGTGCAATTTGCCAGTGCGGCGGCGCCTTCTTCGCTGATATTCAGAAGCTGGCTCTTGTAACCGCAATCGGCCTGCTCGCAACCGGCGAGCGGTACGCTGACATAACCTGTAACTCCATCGAGGGCGCCTGAGTTGTAGGTGACCGCACCGAGGTCGTCACTTATGGCCTGCCAGGTAGAAACGTCGGTGGTCTTGGAGTAGTCAATAATCACGACATCTGCAGACGGGGTAATGACCGGTTCAGAGTAGTTCGGGTCGGTGGTTTCGTCTTGGCAGACGGTGACGGTCGGGGCGGCTGCGGTCCTAGTGAGAACGAGCGTCGTTACCGAGCGTGCGGGGAGCATGTAGCAGCTGGCGATGGTGATGTTCTTGCTCTTGAAGCCGTTTTCCTTGGACTGCACGGCAGTGGCGACGTTCATGCCGCTAATCGCCGGAGCGCCAAGCTGAATGGCTGTCTTGCCGGTGTTGATGACAACCACGGAAACGGAGTCGCCGGAGGCGCTAGCGAAGGCGACCGTCTTGAGGTCGTTTTCGGTGGTGGAGGCCGCAATGGCTTTCCAGCCCGGATTCACGAACTTGGAGTAGTGACGCATGGCGTGGTATTCGGGGCCAATGACGATGGAATCATTCTTGCAGCTGCCCCAATTCTTGGCGCACACGCCAATCAGCTGTCCGCGGCCTTCACCCCAGAAGAGTTCCCAGGCGATGTAACCACCGAGTTGACCGTCGGTAAAGCCGACCTGCATAATGTGGGCGAGGCCCACCATGTCTTCTTCGCGGGTCTTGTCGAGCATGTTGCAGAACTCGGTCATGATAATCGGTTTGCCCTTGCCGCCGTAGGTGGAGCCGATGGACTTCATGGCCTTGCGGAAGTTTTCGTTGTTGATGAAGGTCTTGAATTCGGTGTTAGCGAATACGAACTTTTCGTCGAGGTCCTTGTCGCCGGTGAAGAGGTCAGCGTAGTTAGCATTGGTGATGGTAGCCTTAGCGAACCAGTATTCAGCGGTTTCGATGGAGTCTTCGCCGTAAGCTTCTTCAGCGCGAACCATGATTTCAGCGAGGGTTTCGATACCCTTGTCTTCAACGATTACGCCGTCCTGAGTGGTGTATCCGCCGATAATCCGGCTTGCCGGCACCGTCAACGAGAAGATGGGGTCGTGCGTATTGGAAAGCTGATGCACCTGCTTGAGGGTTGGTGCGCCGCGATCGAAGACCCCGGGATCGGTCTCTTCAAGAATCACCATGCAGGAGGTCTTGATTTTAGGATCGGCCGAATCAACGGCAGCGGTGACGAAGTTGGCAACCGCCATGTTGGTAATGAAGCGGCCGCGCTTTTCGACCTAGAGCATCGGCTCTTCGCCTCCTTTCCATTCCGCGACCGACACGCGTCCGCACATAACGCCGGT
>NZ_CALEFV010000104.1 GCF_937877005.1 uncultured Fibrobacter sp.
ACTTGCAGTGCAACACGCACACGTTGGTGTAGTTGATCTGGCGGTTGTTCACCCAGTACACGGAATGCCCATGCCTGCGTTCCTTTTCGGCATTTGCGCGGGCACAGAGCTCGTTGAGGGGAGCGTTTAAAAATAAATCTAATGCTTCGGATTCGGTAAGGCGAGACATACAGTTCAAATTTAAAAAAAGAACCGATCCTTTACAGGACCGGTTTCTTTAGTAGCGGGGGCAGGACTTGAACGCTGCGACCTTCGGGTTATGAGCCCGACGAGCTACCAACTGCTCCACCCCGCGTCGAGGATAGCCCATATATAGTAAAAATATATAGCCCTGTCAAGGGTGGACTAAACGAATTTTTTCAGAATGTGCTTGCTGGCATAGAAATAGTCTATGCCACTAATAATCGTAATGGCTGTAATGACGCCCATCACAGTCTGCGGGAAAATGTTCCAGAAGGCCTGGTAATTGGGTATTAACGCTTCCATGGGATCAAGTGCTCCGAGCAAGATTGCGACGATGCCGATCCCTTGCAGCGCGGTTTTCCATTTGCCGCTACGGCGAGCCGGCATGATTAATCCTTCGCTTGCGGCAAGAGTTCGTAATGTCTCGACGCTTGATTCGCGGAAGTAGATTAGCGCAACCATCCAGACGGGGGCGTAACCGGTCGCGATGAAACACATGAAAATCGTCATGTTCGAAATCTTGTCGCTAAACGGATCGAGGTATTTCCCGAGCGTACTGACTTCGCCGAGCTTGCGGGCGAGGTAACCATCCAAGAAATCTGTCAGCATAAAGCCGAGGACCATGACAAGCGAGAGACTTTTGAAAACGAGGCTGTTGTTGCTGTAGTCGAGGTCGTTGTCGTAGAAGAATACCCAAAGGAAAAATGGAGTGAGCACGATTCGGCTCATGGTGAGCTGGCTTGCAATCGATAAGGGCTTACGGTGCGCGGAATCGCGGTAATACCAGTAAGCGTAGGCAACGGTCGAGGCAATGATCAAGAGAATCGACGTCACCATGCAAATCTGCTGGTAATCTTCGAGATTCAACAAGTACACGCCCATGGTCACTGTAATCGCGATGTTTGACATCTTGCTCCAGCGACGCTTGCGGGGAAGCGACTTTCCTTCGCGAAGCACGCCGAGGCTAAAGAGCGTGTGGGCGACAAGACGGGCCAACAGGAATACGCAACCGACAGCGAGCAACTTTTCGGCTTGGTCGTTTTGCAGTAAGTCGCGCACAAAGATGCTGGTCATCACTGCGAACGAAAGAAAACCGTCAATCACGTTCAGCCAAAGTCTATAATAAGGCTTCTCGATTTCCTGGAAACGGAGCTGGTATAAGTTAACCCAGCCCATGATAAGTGCTACGGCGACCAGGGCGCAGGCGGTCTTGGCCATACCCATCCAGATAAAGACGATTACGGCTACAAAAACCATAGCGCGCAGCACGCTCCATATGCGGGAGCGGAGCCTAATATCGGATGTCTGTTCTTCTGTCATTGGTTTGCCTCTAAAAGTTGCTTGGCATGTTCGCGAACGGTTTCGTTTGCCCCGCCGAGCATGCGAGAAATTTCTTCGATTCTTCCTTCGCGGTCCAGTTCCTTCACGCTTGTTAGTGTGCGTCCGTCGACTTCTCGCTTGCTGACGGAAAGCTGGTTGACTGCACGACTTGCCACCTGGTGCAGATGGGTGATGGTGAGTATCTGGTGGTGCTTGCCCAATTTCTTGAGCGCCTCGCCGATACTATTGCCGACTTCGCCGCTAATGCCTGAATCTACTTCGTCAAATATAAGTAAGGGAACGCGATCAAGATCTGCCATGACGGTCTTGATGGATAGTAAAACGCGAGAAAGTTCACCCCCAGAGACCGCTTTTTGCAAGCTCTTGAATCCTTCGCCCGGGTTTGGTGCCAAAGTGAATTCAATTTTGTCTTTGCCGTTGACCGATAATGCTTGCGGTTCAATGGATGTCGCAAAAATCGCCTTCGGCATGCCGAGCGTATTCAGAATTTCGCTCACGGCCTTGTCGTAGCGGATGGCAGCTTCCTGGCGAGATTTCGTGAGCTTGAGGGCGGTCGCCTGCAGTGCTTCCAACGCCTTCTTGGACTGCCTGGAAAGTTCTTCCAAGTCCGCATCCAAGTTCTCGAGGCTAGCAAGTTCATCCTTGCGCTGTTCCGTCAAGGCAATCAGGCCCGCGACATCGGTGCGGTATTTGCGCTTGAGTTTCTGAATCGCCGCAATGCGGGCGTTCGCGCGGTCAATGTCGGCGGCACTCATGGCTGCAGACGGACGCAGGCGCAGCAAGTCCTTGCAGACGCTTTCGTATGGGTCCGTTACTTCGTCAAGCGACTTCAGGTAATCTTCGTAGTCGGGGAGCTTTGCTGCTAGCGAACGCAACTTGGACTGTAAAATCTGTACCTGGTCCAAGAGGCCGTTTTCGCCACCCAGCATTCCCTGGATGTCGTTCAAGTAACGAGTTTCGGCTTCTTGCTTGCTGGCGCTGTTCACCTTTTCTTCGAGGGCTTCTTCTTCACCTTCTTTGAGCGAGGCCTTCGAAAGTTCATCGAATTGGAACTTCAAAAAGTCCTTTTGGGCGGCCAAGTTCTTCGCGCGTTCTTCGGTAGCCTTGATTTCGTCCTGAATCTTGTTCCAGGAAGCCCATTCGCTAGAATATTCGGCAAGCAGTTCACCGTTTCCTGCAAAATCGTCGAGCATCTGCGTATGCGTGCGGATGTCGCGTAGCAGGAGCTGTTCGCTCTGGCCGTGCATCTGGATCAGTTCTTCGCCCAGGCGCTGCAAATCGGGGAGTGCCACGACGGCTCCGTTCACGCGGGCGCGGCTCTTGCCGTTCTCCTGGATTTCACGGCGGATAATCAGTTCGTCGTCGCCGTCGAGCTCCAGTTCTTCAAGAACCTTCTTCACTTGCGGTTCGTTGGTGATATCGAATGTGGCTTCGACCACGGCCTTCTCTTCGCCGGTGCGCACCATGGCCGATTGCGCCTTGTCGCCGCATACAATGCGAAGCGCCTTCAAGAGTACTGATTTTCCTGCGCCGGTTTCGCCGGTTATTGCAGTAAAACCATCGCGGAACGGAACTTCCGCATTCGCAATCAAAGTAAATCCACTAATCGACAGGTGCTTTAACATACGACAAATAAATTAGCAATTTGGCTTGACACTAAGTGTCATTTTTCAAATTCGACGACACTGCGGTAGATTGGGCGACCTTCCTTGCGGTATTTCTTTTCGAAGCCAGTCATAATGCCTTCGGTAGGTTCTGCGGTATTTCGTTCCAGGATTTTGCAACCCTTGAAGTTGTCGAAAACTTCAAGAGCCACTTCGTTGTATTCCTGGTGATCGGTACCCCAGTAGAAAATTCTCTTGCCGGGCTTTAACACGCGGGCGACTTCAACCAGAAAGTCCGGGCGCAAAAGGCGGTTCTTGTGGTGGCGTTCTTTCGGCCACGGGTCCGGAAAATACATGTGGAATGCGTCCACCGTGTTGTCCTTCACGCAGTCGCGCAAAAAGAAGAATACGTCGCCGCGGAGCATGGTGGCGTTGGCCAGAGCGCCAGCCTTGTCCATCTTGCGCTGCGCAAACTTGGCCCAAGTGTAATCCCATTCGCTGCCCATGATGACGGTGTCCGGGTGCTTGGGGGCATATTCCGAAAGGAACCCGCCCTTGCCGCTTCCGATTTCGACTTCCACGCGGTCGCCCATGTTCGGGAACATGTCTTTCCAGTTAAAGTCAAGCTTGTGGGGGAGTCCGTCGGGCGTTGCAATTGGCTTGCGGTCGCCGTGGGTGCGGAACACGTAATGCCACAGGCCCTTTGAATCCGGATCTTCCTTCAGGTCGCGGTAAAATTCAGGAATTACGACTTCTTTTTCATCTTCTTTAATGTTTTCGATATCGCTCATAAACTTCCTACTGTCTACTAAATAAATGCGACCACTCTATCTAGAAATTTATCCGGAATGTTCTTGGCGACCATTTCGCGGATGTATTTTTCGGAATACTTCATTGAAAAATGAGATAGAATAATCTTTTCGCATTTCACATCGTCGCCCATGCGGTTTAGTGTATCTGCAATTTGGCTAATGTGCGTGTGTCCCTTCTTGTGGCTCATCTCGTAGTCTTCGGGGGCAAGGAACGTACATTCGGTAATCAGGACCTTGGAATCGAATACGCGGCGGTTCTCGAGCAGGCTCTCGCCAATGCAGTCTCCCATAAAACTGACCAATGGGTCGTATACTTCGCGAGTGATATCCTTTCCGCTCGCACGCAACTTGATGATTTCGTCTGCCGGGAGTCCTAGATATTCGTCCTTGAGCTTTTTCTTGTAGTGGTAAATCGTTCCTCCCATGGTCGGAATGGAATGCTTGACTTCGAATGCTTCAAAGGCGAGATCCTTGCGATATTCCAGAAACTGAACTTCTCCTGCGTAGACCGGGTACAAATTAGGGTAGCGGAATTTGCTTTCGGGAACGCCTTCGAATAGCGCTTCGGAGTAAATCCACTTCTTGGCGCCTTCGTGTATGCTGTGCGGTAAGTAATAGGCGCTTTCTCGTTCAACCCCCATCATCTTGCGCAGGCTGTGGTGTCGCATTAGGCAGCGGCCATGGTCCCCGTGTGCGTGTGTTAAAAAGACATGGTTTAGCGGTGTGGCGGAAAGTGGACATTCGCCCATGTCGATGCAGAAGTCCAGTTCGGGCAACTGGATATAGGTCGCGAGTCCCGAAATCGAGAAACCGACAACGGAGGTACACGACGTATTCACGTGAACCTGTTTTAATGCGTTATGAATGTACTTGCTTTCAGCCATGACGTGGGAACAAATGTAGAAAAAAATAAAGGTTCCTTTTAGGAACCTTGCTCATAGCTCAAACCTCAGAGGGGCTTTTTATGCCCCGTGCTCAATGCTATTTCGTCTTTGCGTTTTCGGCAATCAGGCGGTCAAAGTCGGCGCAACTGAGAGCCTCGATGTGGTTACCCATGGCAACGCTACGCGTTCTTGCATTACCCTTCTTTTCGGGAATGCGGAAGCAAAAGTCGTATTTGTTGCCCATGTCGGTCGGAATGCCCATCTTGAAGATACGGATTCTTTCGGCGCCCTTGTTGTAGATTTCGTGATAGTCGTAAGTGTTCCTGATCTTTTCGAGACGCTTCTGCTGGTTGAATTCCAGTTCTCTGGTGATCGGTCCATCTAGGTAAAGGGGGAGGGAATTCTGGAAACGCAGCTCAAGCTGATCTCCCTTTTTTACGATGGAGGTCTCTTGAGGCTTGATCAGATAGCGTTGCTGCGGAATGTTCTTATATGCCAAGGTGCGGACTGTACGAACACCGCACATTTCGCGCATGTCGGGCTGTTCGACGAAGTCGATGTCGCGACAGATTGGAGGAAGGTTCGTAGGGACTTCGAGGTTCTCGCCATTGCTTGAACCGGCACAGGCAGAAAGGATCGTGGCAAAAGCGATGCTAGATAGAAGCAAAATTGAAGATTTCATACGCTAAATATAATTTTATTATTCAGATTTGCATTTTTTTTCTTAAGAAACTTGTTTTTTTTCCTGAATCGGTGGGAATGCATGTGGGGGGAGTCACAATCGCTTCAAAATTGTAAAATTTTGTTATCTTTGAGCCGGTTTCTGTGATTCTTGAGGGTCTTTGCCGAAATAAACGGATGTTTACGCATTTGTGCAGTAAAATAATGTATCTTTGGCACGGATTAAGTATTGGGTGAAAAATGAATATATATAGCTGGAATGTGAACGGCCTTCGGTCTGCCCTCAAGAAGGGCTTTGTGGACTGGTTCGCTGCGACAAAACCGGATATACTTTGTTTGCAGGAAGTTCGTGCCGAGGAAGACCAGATCCCTGAAGAGGTGGCTCATCCGGAAGGTTATTTTTCCTTTTGGAATCCCTGCAGGCGTAAGAAAGGGTATAGCGGAGTCGGTGTTTATACCCAGATTGAACCCGATCGTGTAAACTATGGCTTCGATATCGAGGAATTCGATGAGGAGGGCCGAGTCCTTCAGTTGGTTTTCCCGGACTGGGTGCTCAACAGCATCTATTTCCCGAATGGTGGTTCGGGAGAAGACCGTCTGGATTACAAGCTGCGATTCTATGACGCCTTTCTTGAAAACAGTAAGCGATGGCTTGCCGACGGCAAGCACGTGGTGACGGTGGGTGACTATAATACCTGCCATAAGGAAATCGATATTGCCCGTCCCAAAGAAAATGAGAATGTTAGTGGTTTTCTGCCTATCGAACGTGCCTGGATGGACAAGTATGTGGAAAATGGTTTTGTGGATTCGTTCCGCAAGCTGCATCCCGAAGATCGCGACCGCTACTCCTGGTGGTCGAATCGGTTTGGAGCCCGCAAACGCAATGTTGGTTGGCGCATCGACTACGCCTTTGTGGACGAGGGCCTCGTTCCTAACATTCTGAGTGCGGATATCCATCATGATGTAATGGGTTCTGACCACTGCCCAATCAGCATTGAACTCGAACCGCCGTTCGCGCCACTCGCAATTAAGCCCGCTTCTGTAGAAGCTGAAATCTAAAATAAAAAAGTCGCCCTTTCGAGCGGCTTTTTATTTAACTTGTTTGCAGCGATTACGAGTGCAGGTATTCTACAATCGCGTCGTGAATCGTGGTGAACACTTCGCGCAGTTCCTCTTCGTCTTCTTCCAGGAGCGTCACGCGGAAGCCCTTGAGGTCAGTACAGAAACTTGTACTCGGCACTACGCAGATTCCCTTTGCGCCCAGCAGGTAGTACACGAAGCGGTAGTCCAGGTTGTTGGTCTTGCTGCACCATTCTTCCACCTTCTTCTTGATGATCGGATTGTCAATCTTCAAGGTCTGGTGGCTGTTGAGCGTTCCTTCGCGGAAGATGATGGTGTTGTAGAATGCGCCGTAGGTCGGATTGAAATACAGTTCCGGAATGTCGGAAAGGATTTCGTTGATGATGGCGCTGCGGCGGCCAATCTTCTCGTTCAGGGCCTTGCGGTGTTCGGCAAAGCGCGGGTCACCGAGAACGCGCGGAATCGTCATCTGCGGGAGCGTGGTCGAGCAAACTTCCACCATCTTCGCGTTGTCGATGGCACGGCAGAAGGCGTCGAACTGTTCGTCCTTGTCGCGGTTGTAGTATTCGGCCCAGCCGCAACGAGCACCCGGCCACGGGTATTCCTTGGAAATGCCCTTGAGCGCAATGCCCGGAACGTCACCGATGTATTCGGCGAGCGCGTAGGCGTGGGCTCCATTGTAGGTAATCTTGTTGTAGATTTCGTCGCAGATGATGAACAGGTTGTAGCGTTTCGCGATATCCACAATCTTCTGGAGGATTTCGAGCGGGTAAACCATGCCTGTCGGATTGTCCGGGTTCAAGATGAGGATGCCCGCAATACTCGGGTTGTACTTCACCTTGTTTTCAAGTTCGTCCAGGTCCGGGTACCAGTGATTTTCCGGTTGCAGGCGGTAGGTAATCGGGGATGTGTGGGCATGTGCCGCTTCGGCGGAACTGTGGGTGGAGTAGGCCGGAGCTGGTCCGATGATGCGGGTGTTCATGGAGAGCAGTCCGTAGATGGTGGCAATGGCGTCACCGAGCCCGTTGAAAAACAGAATGTCGTCGACGTTAATCTGGGCGCCGCCCAGCTTGTTGTTCTCTTTTACCAGGAATTCGCGGGTTTCCAGCATGCCCTTGGAGGGGCAGTAGCCATAGCTGCGGTTCGTCTTGACGAGGTCCACGACGATATCTTTGATCCAGTCGGGAATCTGGCACTTCTTTTCGATAGGGTCGCCGATGTTTTCCCAGTGGATGGGGAGGCCGAGTGCCTTGAGCTGGTTTGCCTTCTTCACGATCTCACGGATTTCGTAAGAGAGTTCCTTGGCTCCTTCGCTCAATAGTCTTCTGCGCATTTTATGCTCCTGTATAGGTATCGTAAATTCTCAAATTTTACTGCGTAATTATAGAATAATAAATATCCTGTAATGTTGCTTCAACGCCATCCAGAGCCTTGATTTTCAACTCAGTGTCATCCTGAGCCCTGCAAAGGGCGAAGGATCTAGGTGAGAATTTCCGTTTCCTTGTGGTTAGTGGTTAAAATAGGGGTAAATAAAAAAAGCAGCCTTTTACGGGGCTGCCCTTGAAACTTTTTGTCTGGATTTTAGCGTTACGCTTTACAGATTTTGGTTTCTCTGGACAGCCCCACAATAGCTCGGGCTGCTGCCGGGCTTGCTGCCATTGCCGCTGCTGCGGTGTTCTGTCCAAAGATTTTGTTCATGCAATCAAATATAGTTTGAAAGTGATGAAATTGTCAAGACCATAAGAAATTTTTTATTTTATGAATAAATCTTCCATTATTCATCATCCATCATCAATCATCAATCATCATATGTCCCACGGAACGCTATATGACCCCATCCGCCAAAAAGAGGTGCCCGCTACGCCCGAAGAACTCGTGCGTCAGGCGACGGTTAAATTCCTGATGGATGAAGTCAAGGTGCCGCAGAACCTGATTGCGGTGGAGTTTGCACTTTCGACGGTGAAGTCTTCTACAGATGACCGCGTGGACATTCTGGTGCAGAACTTTAAAGATGGTGCAGACTTGAAGCATCCGTGGCTTTTGGTGGAATGCAAGGCTCCGGGCGAGTACACGTGGCAAGCGCTCCAGGTGCAGTTGAACAAGTATTTGCAGGTACTGACGCCTAAGTACGTGATGCTTTCGCTGGGCGATGCCGTGCGCTACTTTGCGCTAGATGCGGCTACCAAGCGTTTCCAGAAGATTGAAAAGCTGCCGGAATATAAATGATGTGGAGTAAGTAAACACTCATTTCACACCTCACACTATTTTCGACTGTACGCTGCCGTCCTTGAATTTCGTGGTGAGTATATCGCCGGGCTTGAGTTGGCTCTTGTTGCGTACGAACTTGCCATTGGCATCGAGTGTGAGCGTGTAGCCTTTAGAAAGAGTGGTTTCTGGATCTGCATTCTTCACGCGGAGCTCAATAAGGCTGAACTTTGATTTTTCAAGGTCCAGAATTTTGCGGGAACCCTGGTGCAGACCTTCGCTGTCGCGGGCGATGCGTTCGTTCTCGCCTCTGAAGATAAATTGTAGGTCCTTCTGCAGGTTGCCTTTGTACAGTGAAAGTTTCATCGCCTCTTTTTGAATGAGGGTGTTCACTTTTTGCTGCAGGCGGTTTCCCATGTTGGTCAAATCGCGGTTGACGGAAACGAGGGTTTCTTTTGTCTGTAATGCAATGCTTTGCGCAAGAGAAAGCATGCGGTTCCAACTGTCGGCGACGCGGTCAATTAGGCGCTTCGC
>NZ_CALEFV010000105.1 GCF_937877005.1 uncultured Fibrobacter sp.
GAGTTGATGTTCATCGTAGCGGAGGCGCAAAGGCCGTAGGTGAACTTGACAGCAACGACACCGCCCGTCACGAGGGTGTAATTGGAAAGAGTCACCGCCTTGGCAGCTGTGGCCTCTGCAGTGGAGCAGGTGCCGTAGCCCTGACCCAAAGAAGCATTGGAATAGGTGGTATTCGGAGACCACAGACCCTTGGAAACGACACCGGTAACGTGACCCTTGGCGTCCATCTTCACGCCGGTAACCACTTGTACTAGCGTTCCGGTAGACGTCGAAGGCAATACGGTAGCGGCTCCGCCACTAGCATCCTTTTCGGCAGACGAATCTTCCGCCGGGGTATAGTGGTAGCCTACGGCGGTTACGCTCTGGTCGGTAGAACTGATTGTAATCTTGTCATTGGTGGCATCGGGGGTGATTGTCGTTGCACCTCCTGCCACAAGTTCGAGGGTGTCCGTCTTGGCGTCAGCGGCAACCGTGGTGCTGCCGACCTTAACGTTGCTAAATGCGTTCTGGTTGACTTCCGCCCCGCTTGCGATGCCGTTGAGCTTCTGCTTGTCCGCGGCGGTCATTAGGCCGTTCGTCGCGCCCGTGGTTCCGGTCGCGATGGCATCGGGAATGGTGACCACCTTGTTGCTGTCGGGAGTAAGCGCGGACGAGGCGCCATTGAGCTTGACACCCTGTATTGCGGAATCGGCCTTGGTGCCCTGCGATGCCGTGGCGAAGTCGCTCGCCTTCTTACCGGAATCCGTAAGGTTGCCGTTCGCGTCAAGGCCAGCGAAGTCTCCGCTGGTGGCGGATGCCACCTTGTCGGCCTTGGAATTAATGGCCGTTTCGAGAGCTGATCCAGACTTTGCTGCGCTTGCGGTTGCGGCATCGCCTTCAAGGTCGCCAATGAACCCGGTGGCGGTAATCTTCTTCGTGCTCGGGTTGACGGTCACGCCTCCGGCATACTTGGCGGTATTTGTCTCGTTGGTCGTATTGTTGGAGAACTTGGCAAGGAGCGGAAATTCCTTGTTTTCCGAGTTGCTGTTCTGCGTCACCTTGGTATCGGTGTTCGGGTTTGCGGGCAGCTTGCCGCTCGTCACGGAGACGCCTACAACGTGGCCCTTCGCGTCGCGCTGGAGCTGCACTGCCTTGACCACGTCAATGGACCAGGCGGAGGTGGCTCCGCTTGCGGCGGCACTCAATTCTGCGCTGGTGTCTTCTGCGGGAGTGTAGTGATTGCCAACGCTCGTCACCTTGGTATCCGTAAACACGGCGTCATCAGGGACGCTCTTTCCGAGGGTCTTGCCGCTGTCCTTGATGAGCTTGCCTGTGGTGCCGTCGAACAGTGCGACATTGCCGGAAGTGGCCGAGGACGGGCCGATCACGATGCCGTCCTTGTTGACCTGGACGAAACCCCAGTTGTCCACCACTGTTGAATAGTTATTGGCGGTAGCGGCGGCGGGCCCGTCAACCTTACAGATAAGCCAATCGCCCGGCTCAACTGCTTCCCCGTCAATCTTACCGGCCGTGGATACGATATAGAGATCACCCTTGTCGGCGGCGGGGGTAAGGGCGCCGTAAGCACCGGTGCTGCCGCCAGCGATAGTGTCCTTGAACACCACTGCATCCAGGTCCTTGACCATAGACTGGATTTCGGCTCGCACGTATGCGGTCGTTGCAATCTGCGTCGTATCGGTACCTGTGGCCGCTGTCGGGGCCGTCGGGGGGCCGGTGAACGCAGGGCTGTCAATCGGAGCCTTGGTATTGAGGTCCGTCTGTAGGTTGGTGACCTGCGACTTGGAAATTTGAATGTTGCCGTAGGTAACCTTGCCCTCGTTCCATCCGGTCACGGTCTTGGACGCGGACGGGCCGTTCGTGGTGACTGCCGCAGCAACCCAAGACTTTACTTTCGTCCAGAAAGTAGTAAGCCCGGTCAGGTCTAGATACTTTGCCATGATTCAATCTCCTTTTAAATAAACAGCGCCTCAATCTCGGCGTCCGTAATGGTTGTGGGCTTGTTCTTGAGGTAGTCTAGCGCCATGTTGTCGTCCTGCTCCCAGTCCGTCTGCACCGCCACTTCCTCTATCTGCTGCTGCAGGAGTTCGTCTCCCATCCGCCTCGCGGTGGTTTCGTCCTCAAGGGAGGTGATGATTTCCGCGTCGGCATCGGTCCTTTCGGTGCGCTCAGTAACAATTGCATCGGCATTGTCCTGGTCGCTCTTCTTGACCTTGGCGATAAGCCTCTGCATCGCCTCGGTGTCTATCGGCTGCCTTGCCTGCTGCTGTTCCGTTGCCATATTCGCCTAGCCCTCCCCCTCCCCTTCCGCAGGCGTGGAATCCCACAGTTCGTCAAGCGTAGCCTCATCCATGGCACGGCTCTTGACCGTGCCCTCGGTGTCGGAGTCGCGCACCATGTAGCTATTGAGATCACCGCCGTCCGGCAGGTCCTTGATGCGGACGGCATCCACGGGCACCCCGTTCCACTCCGTCTCTATGACCGGAATGGTGGGCACGGTAGGCCCGGTCAGCTTCACGCGGACGGGTACGCTCTGCGGAGTTATGGCAATGTTGCCCAGGTTGTCGGCCAGCAGCACCTCGCGCTCGATGTTCTCGTCGTCGGCAACCATCAGAATCAGCTTGCCTTCGGAGTCTACAAGCAGTCCGTCCTCGGTCTCTATCGCGGCACCCGGAAGCCCCAGCACGCCTGCGGGGGCGAGCTTTCGGACCTGGGAACGGGAAAGCTGGTGTCCTCCCTGCTCCCACTCGCCTTCCCCGACGGGTCTCGGGCCGTCGTATACTAAGAACGTGGCCGGGGCCTCGTCCATATATTGGGGGTGCGGGTCGCCGGAGAGTATGGCGGCGTTGTAGATCGCGTTGTCGGGGGTGCCTGCCGTATTGGCACCGCACATAGATTCAAAACGTTGGAAAAAAGCTTCGTCGGACTCACCGCTGAATCTCTTGACGTTGATTAGCCCTGCGATCCAGTCAAGTTTCGCGCCGGTAGGAGTTTCGGTCTTGAAATCGATTGCCTTCGAAATGTTGAAAGCGGAGTCCTCGACGGCCTGCAATTTTCTTACTACAGCCTCGAGACACGCCTGCCATCGTCCGCTTTCCTTGTATTGTTCAAGGATTCGCGGCTTGACAGTCGTCTCGAAATGGTCCTCTATGTAGTTGAAGCCGTCCATCCTATGAACCGACCTCCACGCTCAAGGACGAAAGCGTCGCTATTTCCTGCGAGCTTATCGCGATGTTTGACGAAGACCATGTTTCGGAATCATGCTTCTTGGCCTGGATCACGGCACTGCCGATTCCAGGAACCGTCAATATAGGCGTGTAGAACCTTGCAAGAATCACATCCTTTCCAGGAGTGTATTCCGGGGACGCCCATCCGTCAGTACCGAAAGCCCATCCTTCGATGGCTTTTTTGACGGCGTTGGTTCCGTCTACTGGGAAGGCTTCTTCCGTGTAGAGAGTCAATACAATCTTCACGTCAACGCCGACGACTGAAGGCCTTGAGAACTTCATCACGTGCTTCAGGCCGTTCCTGTCGGTAGCTTCGGCTTGCACGTTCCCATCCGGCCTGATGCCGGCAGGCTTGCATACCCATATAGCCTGCGCGATATCCGAGTCGGGCGTACCATTGGTCGTCGCCACGACAACGCGGAAGCTGTGTCCAGGAATACCGTCAGCATCGGTCGTAGGTTCGTCGTTGACGACAAGGCTTATGTCCGGGCCGATTTCGTTGCGAAGGTATGTCAGCATACCGTCCGCAGTCGCGAGGCCCGTAATGTCCGCGGCATCCATCCTTGCTCGCAGGGATTCGTCGGACTCCCTGTCACTGCCGCCATAGCTTGTCGGGCCTTCGTATTCGCAAGTGACGCCGGAAGGCGTAGTGCTAACCATGTCCCAGGCGCCGACCTTCAGGTCGACCTGTCCTGCGGAATCGCACACGCAATATCCGGACGCGTTGCCGGAATTTCCGACAGTGATTTCTTCTTCGAGCGCAAAATTGTATGCGGAACCTTCGAACGTGACGGTCGTTCCGGCCGGGATTACAGTCCCTTCTTCACCGGAGAACTTTATCAGCGGAGCTGCGTATGCAGCCTGCCTGCGTTCAAGCCCGAGAAACGCGGCAAGAAGTTCCAAAAAATGGCCTCCGGAATACCTGCGGTCTAGGTTGGTAAGCGCTGTCTGGACGGCCTGGAAGCAGTCGGTAATAACCTTTGCCTCGAGGTCTACATGATGGCCGTCCGGAGTCGTCGGCGAGAGGTCTATGCCGTTGAAAACCTGTCTCCAGTCGGCACGGAGTTCCTCGCGGACTTCCTGGAACGACTTGAGTACGATTCCGTCTTCTTCAAAAATTATCGCAGGCATCTTACAGCTCCATTTCAGTCCGTTCGCCGTTATCTAGTGTCAGGGCTATCTTTCCGGAGATTTTTCGGCCGTCAATGGTCAGTTCCGCCTTGTCTACGCTGCGGACGCCTGGAACGGAAAGGATCTTTTCCTTGACCACCTGGATTGCGTAGTCGGAAAACAGCACGTCCGCGCCGAGAATCTCGTCGAACCAAGGGACTCCGGCATCGTAGTCGGTAAAGCATTCGCCCTGGAATGTCGAGAGGAACGTCTTGACGGTCTGCATGACGGATTCCCTGAAGGAACCCGTCCTTGCCACATTCTTGTCCGATACATAGATGTCGCCCGTTGCAGGGTCAAGTTTGCGCTCGTTCATCGGAAGAAAAATAGACTATATGTCCGTTTTTCCGCGAAAAACTGCGAACTTTGTAAATTTTGTGAATTTTGCGAATTTTGCGAATTTTTACAGGACGATATTTTGTTTATGGCCCTATTGACTTGGAGAAGAAAAGAATGTATATTATTGATGTGGAGAGCCACTTGAAAAACAGTGGTGCGACGCATGGGCCCGAAAGGGAATTCCATGAAAGGGAGAGGTCGGCATGTTCTGGTCTCGCCCACCCTGGGTTTCCCAGTTTACCGACCAAACTGGGTTTTTTTATTTTTTCTTGAACAAGTGTATAGTCTCGTTTCCTTTTAGCTTAAAATACACTTCAATATCATCTTTTCCTTTTATTCTACCATTTATTGCATTCCATGCATCTTGATAGTTGACATCGGATTGCACATCAATTATCACAATTTTAGAACCTTGATGTAAAGCTTCCCTCAAAGCTCCACTAATTGCATTCCTACCACTTTCTGGTTCAGTGTGCTTATACTCTCCAACAATTCCACCTATAACGGCATCCGGATTTTTACCCTTTGATGTCTCACCAATAAAAACCGACACTTTGTAATGCTGGTCTTCAACAAGTTTCGACATTTTTAGTTCGGCAACAAATTTGTCATACTCCTTTTTATTCTTTTTTGCAAGTCTCAGAGTTGCCAAATCAACTAGTGTATACTTTCCTCGATATTGATATTCAATAGGAACAAGCAGTTCTGTACTCAATGAAGAATCTGTTTTTTTTCGTTCTTCAAGAATTTTCGTAGCCAAACTTTTAGATTTTGCTTGACTTTCTTTTAGAATTTCATTTTTTCTTTTTTCAAGGAGAAGTGGGTTTTCTAAAAAATTTTTTAGTTTCTTGTTTTCTTCTACAGCCTTCTCAGCTTCTTCCCTAGCCTTTTCCAACGGAGTCGTCTCTTTCTCATCCGGCTTCTCTTCCGGCATCTCCTTCACTTCGTAGTCGTCTTCAAGCTCCGGGTCGAACGGGATGGCCGTGCATCGGCAGTTGTAGTCCTGCCCAGGCTGCCCTATGAACATGGAGCCGGTCCTTTTTTTCCAGGTCTTGCCGCCATCGTCGCTGTACACGGTATCGTCTTCCCATTTGCACACAAGTCCGTTCATTGACCTGTGGGTGTCACGGGTCACTCCGTCAAGCATGGACATCCACTTGTAATAGCGGAATCCGGCGCCTTCCATCTGCGTGCGCTGAATGGCCCCGTTGAGGTTGCCGGTCTCGTTCCTCGCGATGAACTTCGACTTGTTCTTTGTGTACTTCGTGTTGATAGCGTTGATTTCCTTCACGAGGCTTCCGCTGTCCTCGTTCGGGAACATCCTGTGCTTGTACACGGCCGCCGCGATTTCCTTCTTCTGGTCTTCTGCCGCGCTCTTGCAGTTCGCGACGAAGTTGTTGACGAAGTCGTCGCGTAGTTTCGACTGGTTCGGAATATACCCGATAGTCCTGCCTACGGTCTTCTCGGCAAAATCGTCCATCTTGCGAGACGAGAAATCCGAAACTTCACGGAAAAAGTCTCCCGCCTTTTCTTCGATGTTTGAAGGCGTAAATACCTCCGCTGCGTTCACATCGTCCAGCCCGTCTGCCTGGTACCCTAAAAGAGCAAGCTCCTTCAGCTGCTTCCCGTTGTCGCGCAGCATAGACGCGATGAATTCCTTCATCTCGAGTTCGACCTTCCACGGATAGAACTGGCTAGCGCTGAACACAGGCTTGCGACCGCGCTTGCGCTTGCCGTTGTTCTGGAGCATATACAGCTCCTTCGCCATCCGCAGAGGCGTGTATGTGCTTTCGGATGCCATCGGCTATTCCTCGTCGTCTTCCGGTTTTTCTTCGGGCAGCGACAGCTTGAACGTGTGACCGTTCTTGAACATGATCGTGCGGACTTCCAATGGCGTAAGTACACCGTCTTCGATAAACGTGTGGAAGTATTCGGACTGGTCCTTGACCATCTTCGTGAATTCCTCGTCCGTCGGCTGTGTCACGCTATTCCAAGTGATAGTCACGTCGCCATCCTTTCCGAGATTGCGGACAAGGATTTCAGAGACAAGATGCTCGACCTGTTCCGTGACATGGTCTTCCATCCACGTTTCGACCTTCTTGTCGTACATCTTGCGGTTGCCCTCGCCTGTAGTGGACAGGCCGCTGGATGACTCGCCGAAGATTTTCGCAACCGGAAGCTGTGCCGCGGCTGCAACGAGCTGCATCTGCCTGTAAGTAGTCTCCGGAACTCCAGCAAGATCCGTCTTGACGACCGTATACTTGTCCTCGATATCGCCGATAATGGCCCTGTTGGTGGACTTGCCCATTTCGACGGCTTCCATGCGCCTCTTCACAAGGGACAAGCCGTCCTTCATGGACAGCTTGGCGTCGAAGCCCTTCCACTGGTAGTAAGCGACATTCAGCTCGCTCATCATGTCGGCAATGCCCTCCTCGGACATCCCGAGCTTATCAAGGCGTTTCATTACAGCGACAAGGGCAGAATCGCCGAATATGAGTTCGTTTCCTGTAATGGAAGATCCCATCCCTTCTGCGCTCGGGACTTCCTCGCCATAGAAAATCTCGCAGCGGCTCCTGTGAACGCGCACCTTGTCGCCGTTTCGCATGGTGACGGTGAACCACTTCGGATCGCCAAAGTTCGGCGACTTCTGGTCTGTGTCGTAATCCGCAGGTTCTACCTTGACCATGCTGCACGGATACACGTTGAAACCTACAATCTTGCCTTTTCCAGCCTCCTCGTCAAGTTTCCGACTGTCGGCTATCTTCATTACGACCACTGCGCCACCGAACGCACGAGTCCATCGAGCGGCTCTCTTGTATGCCCTGCGGAGGCCAGTCTTCAGCACCTTCTTCAACAGGCTTCCGGAAGTATCGCCGTCAATCTCGAAACCTGGCGCAGTGCCGTCATCGGCGACGCAGTTGCAGATGTTCTTGCCGATTCCGTCAAAACGGTACACCCTGGCCAGTTTACGGTAGTCCACCTTTTCCGGAAGGAATTCGGTCTTTGAGCCGCTTTTAGTCCCGATAGCCTTGACTACGTCTACGTAGCCGTCATTGGAAGTCACTTTTGTCTTTGCTGCCATTTTTAGCTCCATGCAGAATCGTTTGACATTTGGTTGATAAGGTAGTCGAGGCCCTGCGTTGTCATGTCGACCATGTCGTCATGCGGGACGCTCGGAAAATTGCACATCTGGTCCAGGTACTTCTGCGACCAAGGACAGAATCTCGGGTCGGGAATCCAAAAGTTTCCCGCCTCCACGAAAGGCGCCACGGAATTCGCCCGTTCGACCTTCGAACCCCTCGGATTCCTCGGAATGATCCCTGGAACGGTACGCGAAAGGGTGTCGATGAGCGCAGGTCCGTTGGCCTTGTCTTCCACGAGCTTCGCAAGGGCAGCCGGCCACTTCTCGTACATTACCTCAAAAGCCTTCAAGGTCTCGGTAAAACTGCGCTGCATTGCGTCGCAATCGAGCAGATATACATCAGCACCGAGTCGTGCTAGAACTCCTCCGGCGACATCGTCCGAAGAGTCCGTCTTCTTGAACGAAAGGTCCCAGCTCTGAATCATCGTGTCGAACTGCTTCGGCTCCTTTCCTGGTTTGTAGAATTTGAACCAGTTCCGCTTGAATATGCCTCCGGTAACGGGTACGGGGTGTCCCTGGTACAGGGCTTCCCAATCACGAGAACCTACTGCCTTCCTTATGGCGTCAAGTTCGCGCAGATCGTACCTTTCCGGATGCAGGGCCTCGCCCTTCTTTCGGTGAGGCTCGTCATGTTCGGCGATTGCCGGGTAGTTTATCAGGTCGAACTTTTCTCCGTTGTCGTTCGCGGCCTTCATCAGAAGTCGACCGACAAGGTCGTCCTCGTGCCATCTGGTGTGCATCACGATGATGCCTCCTCCCGGAGCGAGACGCGTGCGGAACGTTGACGTATACCAGTTGAAGACTTTTTCCCTCATCGTCGGGGAATCGGCCTCCTCGCGGTCCTTGAACGGGTCGTCGATAATCGCGATTGTGGCACCCTTGCCGGTGATGCCCGAACCCACGCCCGCCGCGATGTACTTTCCCTTCCTTCCGGGAATCTCGAAATACTTTGCGCTCTGCGCCGCGGTCACTTTCGTGACCTTGGATTTCCTTTCCAGCAGGTTCACCTTCGGGAAAACTTTTCCGTACTCCTCCTGCTTCATGATGGCCTGCACGTCGCGGCTCATGCTGTTCGCGAGGTCCTGGTTGTAGGACGCGGCGATAATGTTGATGTCGGGATTCACGCCGAACAGCCACGGAGGGAAATCCCTGCTGAGGATCTGGCTCTTTCCGTGGCGAGGAGGCGCGTTCAATATGAGTCTAGGCCTCTTTCCTGCTCGCACATCGAGGTAGAACTGCATCAGTCGCACGCACAGTTCCCTGTGGAACCATCCCATAAGGTAGTCGTCGTGCATCGCCAGGATGAACGCGGCAAGGTTGCTTCTAGCTTCCCTATTCAGAATTTCGCGGTCATCCATTAGCAAGCACTCCCATCCTAGCAAGAGAAGCCGATATTTCCTCGTCCGGGACATCGTCTTTTTTGGAATCCTCAGGAACATCGGTCTTTACAAGCCCGCTACCGAGATAATCTAGCAGAGCCTTCGACGCCATGACCGAAGCCTTCGCATCGCTTGTGTCGCGTACAATCTGCATGAGCCTCGAAATTGTCGTATTGACGTTCATCAGCGTCTGCCGCTCAGTAACAGGATTGACCGCTTCCGACATCACTGCGCTTACGGCGCTTTTAATATCTTCCTTTCGAAGGAGCTGGTAGGCGCTGATGGCAAAAGCATTCGTGTACCCGGCAATCAGGGCGCTTCTCTTTGCATTTAGCAGTACGCAGTATGCCCTCACGAAGCAGCACTCCCGCATAGTGAGCCCGAACGATTTCAGCCGTTCGTCAGGGAAAAGGTCGGATATTGCCTTGGCCCTTTCCTTGGCGAACTCGTCGAGTTCCTCGTCCTCGATATTTCGTGGCTTTTTACGCATCCGAATTTCGCCATTTCTCGTAATCCGACAGTTTAATCTTGATTGCCCCGGAAGTGCCGCGAGACCTCTCGCAAGGCAGTCCGTCATTGATCCACATGTACACGGCAGACACCGACACGTTTCTCATGAAAGCGAGTTCTTTCGGCGATACCGTTTGTTCCGTTCCCGTCTGCATTTACTCTTGCTCCTTTTGGTACACTTGATACAGTTGTTTTGTTTTTACCCTTTTTCGTAAAATAATAAAACCATCCGTAAAAAGCAATAGAAAAGACAGATTTTGGCACATTAAAATGACATTTTTTGTCGCAAATTGTAGGGCGGAATACTTGCTTTGTAGGGGGCGGATTTATGCAACTTATATCAAGCGTCAGAAGGTGGCGTATAAACGCTTGGCGGAGTGGGTGAGCCTGGTGCTGCCGAAAGGTGAGTATGGCCAAGAAAAGAAAGCGCAGGCGTTACGAAATCACTCCCCTTTACGTTTCCTCCAGACTCGATATTTCCATCCGCATCTATTTTCCCCTTTCCTTTGACATCACCGTCAACCTCCAAATCTCCCGTGAACCTTACCATGGAAGAATCGAAAATAATCTTTCCGTCATTGTCAATCTTGACGACGGCCTTCGCCTCGGAATCGGGGCGCACGAAAGGTATCGCCACGCAGCTGTTCGCGTCGTTGGCAAATGGCGATTTCGGGTCGCACTGTTTTTCCCACTTGCGCTTCTTCCATTGCGAGGCGTCACGGCTCATGAACAACAGTATCACGGTATCGCCCTTGGAAACTTCTAGGTCGAAGGCCATCCCGGAAAATCCGATCTGCATCAAAGGCACGCCACGGACAGGAGCGTCGAACCTGTCTATGACGCCGCTCGTGACCATCTTCCTTACGGAAGGCATCACGTCGACACGTCCGTCGTTCCGCACGGCCGTAACTACGCCAGGAACAGCCGTCTCGAACGAATTGAACCTCTCGTCTACAACTTTCTCGATGGCGCCAAGAATCTGCCCTACCATGTCGCTCATTCCACAGCCTCCCCTTCGGCCTCGCAGCGGCCTCCGTAATTGTTGCCCTTGAACCTTACCTTCCTTATCAGGAATTCCCCGTTCACTCCTGGAAGAGGAAGTCCTTCCTGCGTGTTGTCGATAGATACCCTGGTATTCGGGACGAGTCCTGGATTGATGAGAGACTTGAACCGCACCTTCAGCCGTCCTTCCGCAGCCTTCGCTATGGGCTTGTACTCGATGTCGTAGGACTTGGCGTACTTCTTCGCCTTCTTGCCCTTGCCCACCTTTACCATTTTTGTCGCGACCGGGCTTTTCCCGCCAAAATAATAGTAGCTCAGGTTCTGTTCGACGTCCTTCTTTAAAAGTCCATCCTCGCGTTCACGAATAGGGCTTGCCGATATAAGACCGCTGGAATAGTCCAGTCTCACGATCGACAGAGTCTGGTACTGAGAATCGTCCCCCGTATCGTCAATGTAGGCAAGCATGGAATTGTCGAAGTACATCCTGCCGCATCCCATGCTGTCAAGAATTCCGTTTATCTTCTTCATGCAGGCGTTTACAGACCCGCAGAAACTGAAATCGTCGTCAAGTTCCACGTCCTTGAGCGAATCCGCTCCCTGCAGCGGCATCGCAGTCCATTCGGACACGGCCTTCACTACGGAAAGCATGTCGGAACCTGCCGGGAATGATAGCGCTATCGGCACCTTCACGAGCTGGTACTCCGGGCCTCTCGTGCTGGTCGCGGTGATGTGCGTGATGACGTCGTTTCCGGACTTTTCGCAGTAGGCACTGGTGATGTTTCCTACAAAAAGCGTCCCTACTCCGTTCGGCTCGTCCTCGAAACCGCACTCGTGCATTATGCCGGCGCCTTCGAAAAGGATTCGGTTCACGGTGTCGATTGACGCGTTGTAAATCTTGAACTTTGCATAGTTCTCGTACCATACTATGGAACGGGAAATATCGAAATCGAAATGCAAGTTGGAAATGTCCCAGCCGCCATCGCTGTCGTTTCCGCCAGCGAAGTCTCCGACGAACAGGTTGTTGACAAGACCGAAAGCCATCCGCTATTCCTCCTGGTCGAACGGAATCCAGTACAGGTTCCACACTGAACCGTACTGCGAATACTCTATTTTTTCGGGATCCGCGCTTGAATCCTGTGAAAGCATGTAGAAGTCTCCGAGGTCCGTCACGGAAGACTTGCCGAGCAGGGCGTTGTTGGGCACCAGCTTGACGGAGTTCTTCTTGCCGTCGGTCGTCTCCACATCCATGTAGAAATGCTGGTCGCGCTCGTTCCATAGGAATCGGAACGAGAAGGCCTGTCCGGAAAGGTTTACCGTCTGCGTGAAGTAGGCGGAACCTTCTACGCTCATGGGAACTACATAGGATTTCATCAGTTGAACCCTCCCGCAGATACGGCAGCGTCAACAAGTTCCTTGCCCTTGGCCGATACCTTGCCGTTGGTTTGTTTCGGCGCGATAGTCCTGTTTTCGGCACTCTTCATGTCGGGCGGCCTGAACTTGCCAAAGGCAACCGTCTTCTTGAGCTCCGCGACCTTGAATTCCCGCAGCGTCATCGTGAACTTGATGCTCTCGCCGTCCTCGGCTCCGAACTTTACAGGGAGGCTCGTGATGATCATCTCCGGATATACGTGCAGGGCCGTCACCAGTCGGACCGGCTTGCGCTGCATCGCAAGATTCTCGAGAGCGATGAACATGTCACGAGCACGGTTGTCCTTTACGGGAGTCCCGTCGCTCACCTGCACGCCGGTATAGCCGTCCGTACTTTCCCCGAACTCGTTCCTGTCAGGGAAATTCGTGAACATACCCGTGACGGTGCAGGTGCGCAATTTCTGCGTGACGTGGTCGGTAATTACGGCGCCGTTCTCTATCGGGTGGTCGCTCGCCTCGAATTCGAGCGTATGCGACTCGTCGACAAGCAGGTCGAATCGGATAGAGACCGTTTTGTCGGCAGAATCCACGCCGAAACCCTCGTCTCGTGAGAAAAGAGAAGCCGGAACCTTCCTAGGGTTGATTTCTACATCGTGCCGAGTAAACCATCCTATCATGCGCCTGCCACCTCCATAGCCATAGAAGTATCGAACTTGAGATTGCGCTCCATCAGTTCGACAAGTTTCTGATTGATCAGGTTGCCGAGTTCCGAGAATTCGGAAGAAATGCTGTTGTTCTGCGTCACCGTGTTGTTGTTCGTGGTATTGAAGTTCGTCACGTTCGCCTTGGCATCCTCGGAGACGCTCTTGAGTCCGGAAATTCCGGATAGGTACTCCTCGGCAGCCTCCGCGCCATACTTGCGGGCATAAGCGTTGTATGTGTCTTCAAGAACCCTCAAGTTCTTCTCGCTCTTGTCCTTGTCGAAGGTCTTGTATGCCTTCATGAGGGCGGCGTTCGAGTTCCACCGTTCCTGGTTTGCCGCGTTGTTGCGCTTCGCCTCTGCATCCGCGTTGAGCGCCTGGTATCCGGCGTTAATCAGCGATCCTGCAAAAGACCCTCCTGTAGCCAAAAGAGCCAGCATAGGATTTCCTGTAGCGGCAAGTACGGCGCCTCCTGTAGAGAGTCCACCAGCAGCCACTCCTCCAGCGGTTTCCGCGCCACCCATAAATCCTGCCACCCCGCCACCTGCGACAGCGGCAAGGCCCATGGCCGCCCTCTTGCCGTTCCTGCCCATCGTGAGCAGTTCGCGGTTCGTCCTCTGGAGACTGTGAACCAGCTTTCCGAATCCTCCCGAGAGCATGTTCACGCCTCCAGTAACCGCCGAGAATTTCTCTACTGCAAGGGCCATCATTATGGCCTCGACAAGGCCTGGAATCTGCGTCATCTTCTCGACAAGAGGTGCGAGCACCTCCCCTATGCGTAGAACCGCTCCGGCCACGTTCGCAAGGCCGTCTACAAGCTTGGAAAGGTCAAGTTCGCCTATCCTTCGGGCGAAGTCCTTGAGCTTGTCCTGGTTCTTCTCGAAGGCGTCAGCTAGGCTCTGCTTTATGTTGTCCATTGCGGTAGACCAAAGGCCAGAAAGGGTCTTGGAGCCCTTCTCCATGCCCTTGTAGAACCGTCCACCCTCGGATGTGGCCTTCTTGAGTGCCGCCGACACCATCTCGAACGAAATTGCGCCCTGGGACATGTCGTCACGGAGCTGCGCCA
>NZ_CALEFV010000106.1 GCF_937877005.1 uncultured Fibrobacter sp.
GATTCGGACTTTTCGAGGTTCGCCGCATAGGCTCCCACTTCGGCCGTGGTGAACACCACGAACTGTCCCGCGTAGGAGGGGTCCGTCAAAATCTGCTTGTAGCCCGCCATGCCGGTGTTGAACACCGCTTCGCCGACGGTATCGGTAGCACTACCAAAGGCATACCCGTGGAACACGGCGCCATCCGCCAGTGCCAAGAACGCTTTCTTCTCGCGTTTCGCTTTCCAGTTGAATTTATCTGTCATATATTGCTCGCGTGTGTAATGAAAATGTCTGTACAAAAAGAAAGGCAAAAGCGGGATGCTTTTGCCGAAGGAAGAAAAAAAGTAGTGGTTATGAGGGGCAGAAAACCGACGATATTCCCGAAGAGGGCCGTTTGGCTGCGCTGCGATACTCTCGTAGCGACAGGAGTCTGGTGGGCTTCGATGTTTTCCGATAATTGCATCGGAACCATAATTTAAAAAATGAATATTTCGTTGGCGAGAGATGAAAAAGGAATTTTTTTTTGAAATAACACCGTTTTTAGGCTAGATTTTTACATTTTCTTTCCTAGTAACGATTTAATTTTACATTTTTTGTAAAAGATGTTTTGGCAAAAATTTCCGTCTTTATAAAACAAAGCCTTTTTATATATATTTAAAACATGATAAAAGATTTGACAGATGCTTTGAATGGGGTGCTGCTCGGAAAGTCCGAGACTGTAGAGCTTTTGGTGATGGCGCTGTTGGCGGACGGCCACGTGCTGGTGGAAGATGTTCCTGGTACCGGCAAGACGACGCTTTCGAAGGCGCTTGCCGCGGCGATTGGCGCGGACTTTGCGCGAATCCAGTTTACGCCGGATTTGTTGCCTGCCGATGTGACTGGCGGTGCAGTATTCAAGGCGAATACGGGTGAATTTGAAATCAAGAAGGGTCCTGTGTTTACGCAGGTGCTTTTGGCCGACGAAATCAACCGAGCCTCGCCGCGTACGCAGAGTGCCTTGCTGGAAGCCATGGAAGAACGGCAGGTGTCGCTGGAAGGCGAACGCTATAAGCTGCCGGAACTTTTCATGGTGCTGGCTACTGAAAACCCGGTGGAATTCCACGGGGTGTTCCCGCTGCCCGAAGCGCAGATGGACCGCTTTATGGTGCGCATTTCGGTGGGTTATCCGAGTGCGGAGACGGAACTTGAAATTTTGCGCGCACATCGTATAAGTCGCCCGATAGATACTTTGAAGGCGGTGACGAGTCCCGAAGAAATTTTGAAGGCTCGTGCCACGGTACGCGGTATTCATATTGATGAATCGCTGGAGCGCTATGTGATTTCACTGGTGCAGGCGACGCGTAACGACGGCAGCGTACGTCTGGCGGCTAGCCCGCGTGCCGGATTGAATCTGGTGCGTATGGCGCAGGCGTGTGCGTATGTGAATGACCGCGACTTTGTGAATCCCGATGACATTCAGCGCGTGTTTTTCCCGGTGATGGAGCACCGCGTGTTCGCCAAGGACAGTGGCGACCCCGACGCCAGCAAAAAGATTTTGCAGGGAATGTTAAAACAGGTCGCGGTGCCGAAATAAATGTCTTTCTTCCATTGGTTTATTCGTTCTATTCCGCGGGCCCCGAAAAAATCGGGGCTCCTGATGGCGATATACTTTTGGTGGCTAGATTACTTTACTCCGGCAGGTCGCGCGTTTGCCTCGCTTTTTTTGCTTGCCATGTTTGCAGGCGCGGTGCCTGGATTTTGGGCGGCCTGGTTTTTTGCGGGTATCGATTTTCTGCTGTTCCTGGGGCTTGTCTTTAGCCTGTTCGTGACGGCGAAGCGGAGCAAAATTTGGATAGAAAGTGTAGCGGTGAATCGCGTGCGCGAAGGTGAAACGGCTGCGGTGACCGCGTATGTGGCTGTGCGCTCGACGATTGATTGCGTGACCTTGGGGGCAAACCGTTTGCCGCCCTCGCTTACAGGCCTTGAATCGGATCGCGAAAAAATTAGGAAGGGTGAGCCGCCTCGCAAAATGGAATGCTTTGTGAAAACGACACGGCGTGGCTCCTTCATGCTGAACAAGGTTTCTGCGAATGTGCCCGAGATTATGGGACTTTTGCGCTGGCCTTATGGATACAACGGTTCCGTAGAACTGCTGGTTTACCCGCGCGCGCTCAGGGTGCAGGAATTCCCGTTCCTCACGCAAGGAGTTTCGGGCATGGTCTTTGCGCCGTTTTTGATGCCGAGCCTGACGCGAGGCATGAATTTTATTGGAGTACGGCCTTACCGCGAAGGCGATTCCTTGCGGGACTTGCACCATAAGGCTTTTGCCCGCTACGGAAAGCCTTTCACGAAGGAATTTGAGGTGGAACGCGGCGCGGGAGTGATTCTGCTGTTGGATACGGCGACACCGAATTTCAAGTCGCGACAATACTTGGAGCAGGCAATTCGCATGACTGCTGCGGTGGGTGAGTGGCTCCTGGACCGCGAAATTCTAGGTCGATTCTTTATTGACAGCGAAGAAATTGCGCTGGATGGCGGTAGCGAAAGCCGCAAGAATTTGCTGGATGCCTTGGCGAGAATTCCTCCTGTATCGCTTGCGCACGGAAAACCGCCGGTACCTTGGGCTCCTGCGGCACGCCCGATGGATCCGGTGCTTCGCATTGGACTTTACGAAAACGAAGAACCGCTTGTAAACAAGCATATCGTGGTCGGAAAATATCCGGCTTCGACTGATGACAAACTGCGGGTGGTATCGCCAGAAGAATTGGATGGCCTTGAACGCGGGGTGGTGACGCTATGATGGCGAGCGAGAAAGTTGACATCCGCTACGCCTTTAAGGTGCTGTTCCTTTGCCTTGCCTCGGTGAATCTAGGGCATACGTTTGATTTCTTGTGGCTCGGCCTTTTGTTTGCTATCTACTTTGTGGTTGTCGGCGTATTGAATGCAACGTGCCGCCGCGAATTTGCGAAGCGCCCGCGCTACAACAAGATTTTGGCTTACGGCGCGATTGTGCCGCTAGCGCTTTTCTGGGTGATGACTCCGTCCGTTGAAAATGGCGTGTCGCCTTATCTGATATTTTTGCCGGGAATTTACCTACTGTATTTGGCGGCGTTGCAGGAACGGAGCCGCGGGAACGGTGGTTTTGAAGTCTTTGTCGCCTTTGACGGTGTGGGCGCATTGCTCTTTGGAATGTACATGGTTCCGTACGGCTGGGGGGTTGTCGGACTAGTTGGATTTTTACTTGCTCTTTTCGCCTATAGTCGTCGCGGAACGGCTCCCTATAAGTACACCTTCTTTTTTCTCGTAATGGCAGTGCTCGGTGCAATTTCTTATGGCGGTTGGCAGTACTGGAAAACGCAGCGTTACCGTTACGGAGCGAAAATGGCTGAAGAATATGAATTGCGCGAACGCATGATGGGCTTTGATCCGGTCGCGGTGCTGGGGAGTTTCGGAAGCAATTACAATTCCCGCTATAATGATCAGGTGGTGCTGCGCGTCTGGGAAAAGCATCCGTCGCGGTATTTTAAGGCGGCTAGTTATGAAAGGTATGTGGCAGGAGTATGGAAATTTCCGATGGGCTATGCCAAGAAACTTTTCCCGGCCTATTATCAGGTCGATTATGCGGTACTCGAGGTGGTAGATTCGTTGACTGTGGCGGATTCGACTCGCGAGGTGGATCAGGTATGGGTTCAGTCGACGCTCGATAACTTTGGCTTTGTGTTTGCTCCTTATGGCGCAGTGGGTTTTGCTGCAAAAGATGTTGACTCGTTGAAATATTTTGCGGGAGGCATGGTTCAGGGCCTGAATGGTAACGGTAATCGCTCTGACTGGTATTATTTTAAATGCAAGCCCGTTTCGGAGGGGGCGTGCGAAATGCCTGATTCCTTGCTGAATTCCGCAAAAGGCGACATGCTGGTGGGTGAACGGTATTTTCCGCTAATTGATTCGGTGATTGCGGCAATGGGTCTGCGCAATGTGCTTCCACCTGATTCTGTAGGGAATTTGGCAATAGAGAGAGCTGCTGATGCTTTGGTGTTGCAGAAAATGCTTGCCTATTATCTAACGAACTTTACCTATTCGCTTTCGGTGCCGGGAGTTACGCGCTGGAAAGGAGGCGATGTCTCTAATGATCCACTTTTTGTATTCTGGCGCGAAAAGCAGGGGTTCTGTGAATATTATGCGACGCTTTCGGCGCTGGTGCTCCGTCGCTTGGGAATTCCTTCGCGGTATGTGACAGGCTTTGCAAATCCTGAAGTGGTCGAGGGACTGCCTTATAGTATTTTTCGCCGCAAGCATTCGCATGCATGGGTCGAAGCGTATGTGGATAATCGCTGGGTAATCTTCGACCCGACGCCTCCCATTTTGCCGCAGTTTGCGAATACGCCCAGCTGGTGGAGCGTCAAATGGGAGGGCGTGCGCGGGCGTTTCGCTCGCGTGATGCATGCCCTTAAAGAAGGCGAGTGGCGTCGCGTCGTCGATAGCTGGCAGAATCAGTCAACCGCATTGTTAGAAAGTCCGGTTCTGTATGTGGTGCTCGTGATTCTTGTCGCAGGCTTTGCTGGCCGCAAGATTTATATTGCGTATAAATTAAGAGCCAAGGATCTCACCTTTGTTTCGGCACGGTCTCTGGAATGGGTGAAAAAACTTGACCGCGCTGAGCGGGATTTGACTCGCGTGGGACTTCGCCGTGAAGCCGGCGAAACTGTCAGCAAATTTGCGGAACGCTGCCGGATTGCGCTTTCACACCTTGCCGAGAACCAAACCCCTCTCAAAAAAATCCAGAAGGCAAAGAATGCACTTGCGGTTCTAAATGATTATGAAAAAAAACGCTGGAAAGCTTAAATACCAAAGACCAACGACGAACCGTTAAATCCAAACATCTTTTTCGGCTTTCTCTCGTTTCTCGTCTTTCGTCTTTCGTCTAAAAAAACTATCTTGTTCTTCAAAAAATCAGGAGATTATATGTCTGTACAAGTGATGGTAAATGGTATTCCGGGCAACATGGGCCGCATTGTGGCCGAAACCTGCGTGGCTCACGGTCTCGAACTCGTTCCGTATTCTCTGACGGGTGAAATTATTGTGGAAAACGAAGCCGAAGTCGCCGGCAAGACCATCCAGCTTTTGAAGCCGAGCAATCGCGAAGCTCGCATCGCAGAAGTTCTTGAAAAGTACCCGAACCTCATTTGCATCGATTACACGCACCCGACGGCCGTGAACGACAACGCCGCTTTCTATGTAAAGCACAAGATTCCGTTCGTGATGGGGACCACCGGCGGTGACCGCGAAGCGCTCGCCAAGCTCGTTGCCGATGCCAATCACCCGAGCGTGATTGCCCCGAACATGGCAAAGCAGATTGTCGCTTTCCAGATGATGATTGAATTCTTGGCTAAGGAATTCCCGACGGCATTCAATGGCTACAAACTCTCCGTGGTAGAAAGCCACCAGAAGACCAAGGCCGATACGAGCGGTACCGCGAAGGCCGTGGTGGGCGACTTCCAGAAGATGGGATTTGACTTCACCGTCGACGATATCGAAAAGGTCCGCGACGAGAAGGAACAGATGGAACGCATGCACGTACCCGAAGAATACCTCGGCGGTCACGCATTCCACACCTACAGCCTCGACAGTGCCGATGGTACGGTTCACTTTGAATTCCAGCATAACGTGTGCGGCCGCAAGATTTACGCCGAAGGCACTGTGGACGCGGTGAACTTCCTCGCATGTCACATTGCAAACGGAACGGCCAAACCCTTCAACATGATGGATGTTTTGCGTTCTGGAAAGATGAGGTAAATGCGCTCGTATATCCTCCGTCGCTTACTTTTGATGATCCCGACTCTCATCGGGATTTCATTGGTATGCTTTATCCTTATCCAGCTATTGCCGGGTGGACCTGTGGAGGAAATGATTTCACGAGCGCAGCAGGCCGCTGCGATGAAGGGCGGGGTAGATGCCTCCAAGGCACTCTCGCCCGACCAGATTGCACAAATCCAGGCGTACTTCGGTTTTGACCAACCCGCCTGGAAGCGTTACCTGACTTGGCTCTGGAACGTTCTGCATTTGGATTTGGGCTCCAGTTACACCTACGGACTCCCCGTGTGGGACGTGATTACGAGCCGTTTCCCGATTTCGCTGTTCTTTGGAATTACCTCGTTCTTCTTGAGTTACCTTGTCTGTATTCCGCTGGGTCTCTGGAAGGCGGTGCATCACGGGAGCAAACTCGATTCGCTTTCTTCGGGCGTGATTTTCTCTGGCTACGTGATGCCGGGTTACGCTCTCGGTATCCTCCTGATTATATTCCTCGCGGGCGGCTCGTACCTTGACATTTTCCCGCTAGGCGGCCTCACAAGCGATGACTTCGAAGACTTTACCTTCTTCGAAAAGATTGTGGACCTCGGGCACCATTTGATTTTGCCGATTTTCTGCTACATGATCAGCGAATTTGCGTTCCTCACGTTCTTGATGAAAAATTCAGCGCTCGAAGAACTCGGCAAGGACTATATGCGCACGGCGCTTGCCAAGGGCATGAGCTTTAACCAGGCGCTCGTTCGCCACGCGCTCCGTAACGCCCTGATTCCGATTGCGACTCGTCTTTCTGAAATCTGCACCTTGATGTTTGCGGGCGCCCTCCTTATTGAGAAAGTCTTCGATATCGACGGCATGGGCCTGCTTTATTACAACTCCATGGTCAACCGCGACTACAACGTGGTCATGGGAGTCATCTTCCTGAGCAGCTTGATGGCTATGGTGGGGCGCTTGTTCAGCGATATCCTCTACACCCTCGTAGACCCGCGCATCAAATTCTCGTAGCTTTAAGGCGTTATTTTTCTCTCGTCTTTCATTCCTCGTCTTTCGTCTTTTTTATATTACAAACCATGAGTAACGAAATTGTTTCGCCTGTTATTGAAAAGTTTTTGAAGTCCCGCGGCTATGCCGACTACGAAGTCACCTCTATCGCCGGTGCCGGTTCGGGCCGCAAGTATTACCGAATTGCCTCCGGTAAGCAGAGTGCCGTGTTGCAGGTTTCTGCCTCGGTCGATGAAGATTTTAAGCGTTTTGTGGACTATGCCGAAGCTTTCGGTTCTTTCGGACTTCCGGTGCCTAAGATTTATTGCGTAGACGAAGCATCTTGCTCTGTGCTTCAAGAAGACCTGGGTGCCCACAACTTGCTCGACAACATTGTTTCGCCGGGTTCCGAAAAGAAGACGGGCAACGTTCGTATTCTTTACCCCGAAGTCATCGATTCCTTGATTAAGTGGCAGAATATTTCCCGCTCGCTTTTCAGTTCTCGCTCTGACCTCTGGCTGCGTCGCTTTGATTTTGCCGCCCTCAAGTGGGAAACCGACTACTTTACTGAAAATTACTTGAAGGCCCATAAGGGAATTCAGGAAATTCCTGAATACGTGCGCAACTTCTATTCCTTGATTGCTGTTTCTGTGGAAGCCCAGCACAAGGTGCTGATGCACCGCGATTTCCAGAGCCAGAATATCATGGTGAAGCCGAATTCCGAAATCGCCTTCGTGGATTTCCAGGGCGCACGCCGCGGTGCTATGTTCTATGACCTGGCTTCTCTCTTGTGGGACCCGTATGTAGAACTTTCGCTGACCGAAATCAAGGACTTCTTTGAATATTGGCGCGTTTCTTATCGCGAAACCAAGACCTACACCAAGGAAGACGCTTGGGAAGCCTTTATTCACGCTAGCTTGCAGCGCGTGATGCAGGCGATGGGAGCCTATTGCTTCCTCAGCAAGGTGAAGGGAATCCAGAAGTTCGAACAGTACATCGAACCGGGCAAACGCCAGCTGCGTTTTGTCTTTGATGAATTCAAGAAGATGGCCAAGGCGACTTCGCCTAAGGTGTTTGATTTCATGGAAAATGCGTTGGCGTAAATGCAGCCCTTCTATGTAAAGCATTATTTGGAACCTGAGCCGTTCCCAAGGGCATTGGGCTTTGCTTACGACGCTCTGGTGCATGGACCGATCAAGTTCGATGCCATGGCAACATGGAAGTCCCTGTCGGAACGTGTATCTCAGGGAATCTACATGGGCGAGGGCCTCTTGTTGCCGCACACGCGGGTGCCGGGGCTTCCGCAGCCTCTGTTTGCTTTTGCCGTTTGCCCCAAGGGATTTACCGACATTGCCGTGAAGGCGGGGCAAGTGCCGCAGTTCATTTGTCTGCTCTTGTCTCCGGCGGAATCTGCAACATGTCATACGCAGTTTATTGCAAACATAGCTCGTAAACTGCTGAACCCGGAGTGGCGTGCCCAGATGTTAGAAGCCAAAACTCCCGAGCACCTGAAAGCTTTATTTGAAGAGTATGTTTAGTACTGGAAACTCCCGCCGACCATAGCGCGGAAGCCTTCGTAATCACCGAAGTAACGGTCATAGCCTGCGCGGAAAGTCATCCATTCCCACGGCTTGATTTCGATTTTACCGCCGACTTCCACGTAGTGCAAAGAGGTGTTGTCGTTCAAGAATTTTTTGTCAGTATCGCTTTCGGGCGTGTGCATGTCGGTGATGTTTCCGCCGAAAGCCGTGTCCTTGGCGACGGCACTTGCATGTAGCGTACCTTTGAACAAGGCGTCTTTCAAGAGTCCGTTTTCGACTTTATAAAGTCCACTGACTTCGCTATAGATTTCGCGGCTGTTCGGACCGAGATCGGTGCCGAGACTCTGCGAATAGCTGCGGTACGTGTAACCGCCGCCCTTGTGGTGCGTGTATACCCAAGGTTCTACGCGGGTGTATTCCAGATACCAGTTCCAAAGCGTGCTGCCGAGTTTAAGGCTATCGCGGGCGATGCCGACCGAGGTGGCCCACTTGTTGCCCCACCAGCCGTCATCGAACATGCTCGTAGGCGATTTCATGTCGTCCCACAAGAGTTCTCCGTAGAATTCCCAATGCGTAATCGTTTTAACGCTCAAATCGAACGCGAGTGAAATGTTGTCCTGGTCGCCCTGCAGGTGTTCCTGGAAAACATAAGGAATGAATGGAATCACATAGGCCCATTCAAATTCGCGTCCCGTGCTGTCGGCATCTTCGTTCGGGTTCGGGAATTCCTCGGTGGTGCTTCCGTAGAGCGCCGTTTCAGAAAGGCCGAATGTAATGTTCTTGGGCAAATTCAAATCCAAACGGTGTACGTGCATGTACTTGCCGAAGTTCTTTTTCTCGAAAAGCTTCATGGCGTACTGCGAGTAAACGATTGGGCCCAATTCAAACTGGTAGCCGAAATAAGGCGTGGGGGCGGGTTCGAAAATGCGGCTCGTAGAATCTTGCCACGGGCGGTAATTGCTCTGCTCGCCGCGCAAAATTACATGGTTTCTGCGGGCGGGGCCCATGCTCAGGTAGTCGAATCCGGCAAGTAGCTTAACGGCGTCCAAGTCGTAGCTGGCGTTAGCTGCGAAAATATCCCAAGTGCGCTTGTTGTCGCTCTGCTTGTTGTAGGGGATTCCTTCGCTCGGGTTGTAAAAGTTGTCGTAGATTTCTTTATTCGTGTGGTCCGTGCTCACCTTGACGCGGGCGTTGAACAAGAATCGTTCAGTAAAGTGTCCGTTCAAGAACAGGCGTACTGATGCCGAATTGTCGTAATGCGTCGGTGCATTCGTCAGGTTCGTAATCGCAAGCGAGTCGACCAACTGCGCGCCAATATTCACCTCGTGGTGGCGTGCGGAATCTGCAATGGTGATATGTGAGGCAGTGGCTGTTGCAAAAGAATGCATCGTAAGGATGGCGAGGATACTCGCTAGGATTGTCTTTGCATTAATGCTTAATTTCATAGGTTCCGCCATTTGTCTCGATAAATTTTTTGAAAGCGTGTTCCGAAAGGATTATCTGCATAATCTTAAAGGCTCGGTTCCATTGCAATCGCTTGATTCGGAGTAAAATGCTTATACATAAGCCAGTAATGTATCCGAATGAGGGAAAATGATTCTTTTGTGCAAAAAGAATCCTGTTGCGAATCATGAGACAGTCTATGAAATAAGGTACTTCACCCTTTCCTTGTTCGCTGCCGGTCGAAGATCCGATGTCATGCGTGATAATGCTTTCTGTTGCCCAGCCGAGTTTGAGTCCTTTGCGTTTTGCCTCGAGACAGTAGTCGCTTTCCTCGAAGTACAAAAAATAGTCCTCGCTCAGCAACCCGACTTTTTGCAGGCATTCGGGAGAAATCAGGAAAGATGATCCTTCGATATAGTCGTAATTTTGATCTTCGGTCGAATGGGGGCGGTGTACCGAGGCAAATTTGGGATGGATGAAACCGACGCCTCCAGAAAAATCTCCGTTATTTTTTTTGATGACAGAACCAGTAATCCCCGATTTCTGTACAGTCGCTGTTTCAATTAGTTTTTCTAGAGCTTTTTCGCTAGGAATCGTGTCGTTGTTCAGTAGCCAGACAAAGGCGTCCTTATTAGCATTGAGTGATTTCTTGATTCCCTGATTGCATGCTGCGGCAAAACCTATATTCTGCTTGTTGTAAATCCAGATGACAGGAAAAATAAATGAATTGGCCTGGAAATAGCTTTTGCTTTCCTCAGTGGATGCGTTGTCGATGATGTAAACCGCATCGGGTTTGACCGTTCCCTTCTCAAGGGCGCGTAGACAGAGAACCGTCTTCTCGTGGTTCCTGTAATTGACCAAGATTGTATGAACGGAACTCATTATTTTTTTCCAAAAAAACGGGTAATCACAGGTGCTCCGAGAATTCCATAGATGATGATCGGAATCATTTTGGCGCGGCTCTTGATATGCGGATAAATGCTGTGCGCGTTGTGGATAACCCAGGAAAGGTATTGGGGAATAAACGCCTTGCCAAGGCGATCCTGGATATAGGTTATATAGTGATTGAGGAAATTCTGTTCTTCTGAGGACAGGTCTTTGTATATGGGGGAGTCCTGAATGGTTCTGGACCATTGTAAGTTGAGCTTCAGGTTTCCTGTCCAGGTATGAGTATGGCCTAGTCCAATGGCATTTTGACCATGGATGCGATAGCGAATGACGGGGACGTCTATGGCAGATACTCCATTTTCGATGCTTGCGCACAAGGCAATCCATTGATCATGTACGGGAACGCCTTCGGGAATAGGTAGGATTCGTTTCAGAAGGTTTGCTCGGAAAAGAGTCATGCAGCCGGTGACATTTGTAAATCCAGTCAGGAGGGCCTTTAGGGAAAGTTCCTTGGGAATGAAATTGATTTTGCGCCAGGATTGGCTGATAATTTTGTCATCGCCATCAATGACTTGGGCGTCGCCAAAAATCAGGCTGACTTTTTTTTCGCAGATTTCCTTCTCGAGTATATCAAGCTTTTGCGGAAGCCAGATGTCATCTTGATCGGCTAGGGCTATAAGGTCGTTGTCTGTAAGCTGCGGACGTATGAGCTCAAGAGCCCTCGAAAAGGCTGCCCGGTGTCCTCCATTTTGAGATAAGGGCGTTATTTGCAATGGAAGCTTGGATTCATACTGTCTCAGGATTTCAATGGAACGGTCGCTAGAACCATCGTCTACGGCGATGATAAGGTCGGCTTGTCTAGTTTGCGCCACAAGTGAATCGAGCATCTTTGAAAGATACTTTTCGCCATTGTAGGTCGCGAGAACGATGCCGATTTTCGCCATACCCTGAATATAGCAAAAACGCTTTTTTTAAGGGTGTTTGGGGCGGTTTTGAATCATGTTTTTGCTATTATTTTAATGTTTGAGGGATGTACTATGAGCCTTGCGAAAGTCCTTTTTGTTTGTGATAAAAATGAGTGTACCAGTTTCGGGCGATTGACGCTGAATCTGGTCAAGGCGGTTTCGGGAAAATACGATGTCCATGTACTCTGGCTCAAGACTCCCAAGTTTTTTGGCGATGTCGCTAAAACGAATGCGGCGGCTTCGCAAGATTCAAATTATGTATCCCACGAAGTGTGGGCGAAATCGCTCTATACGGGGTATTTGAGTTTCCGTTCTCCGCTAAAAAAGATAGTCAAGAAAATTCAGCCTAAGATTGTTTTCTTTATTCGGCCGGAACTAGGGTTCTTGGTACCGGTGGTGAAGGGCCGTGCAAAGACGGTCATGTTCGTGCACGATACTTTTGCCGAGACTCTGTACCCGAATAGCGCGAAGTTCAAACTATTGAACTTATTCTACATTCGCCCGACTGTCAAGGCGGACTTTTTCGTGTACAATTCCAATTGGACTCGTGGCCAGGCGGCAAATCATTTTGGTGCGAGGATGTCCTCTAAACCAGGGGCCGTTATTGGCTGTCCCATCGATAGCGCCCTGTTCAACAAGCCCGAAACGAAACCGACGCTTGAAGAAAAGAAGGCTTTTCTCCGCAAGTACGGCATCAAGAATTTTGATGGCATGTGCCTGAATGTAAGTCTCGACGAACCGCGCAAGAATATCGAGACATTCTTTGAAATGGCAAGCCTCAGGCCGCATGTGGCCTTTGTTCGCGTGGGCAAGTTCTCGGAACATCTGCGTGCTATCGTGAACGAAAAGAAACTGTATAATGTCTATCATTTTGATCAGTTCGGAGCCCAGGAGTTGCGTGAATTCTATCGCTATTCTGATTTGATGGTATATCCGTCATTCCTCGAGGGATTTGGGCTTCCGCCTATTGAAGCGATTGCCTGCGGAACGCCAGCGCTTTGTGCCGCAACCTCAGCAGTCAAGGAAAATCTCGAAGGCGTTTGTCCGCTGATCGATCCACCGACGGATGCCGAGGCTTACGCACGCGTTGTCGATCGCGTGCTCGCCGGCGAAAAAGTGATGGATGACGAAAAAGCAGCGGTCCTTCTGGACCGCTGCTCCATGGAATCGTTCAGTAAACGTGTCGTTGATTTTTTGAATTCTATTTTCGACGCCACACCTTAATCAGGCTGTGATTCTTTCTGGTCGCAAGCCAGAATGTGGGCCAAATCAGAATGATGTCGCGGATTAGGCTTGTCCACGCCTCTGCCTTGTCGTGAGCGTTGCCGTCTTCAAGCTCAAAGCAACCGCAGGTAATGCCGAGGTCGTTGCCGAGCGCCCATGCGAGTGCGATGATAAAGCTTACGAACATCCAGAAAATCGCGAAAGCCGATTCACGCACAAACGGCGTTACGATCATTGCAAGTCCGAACCAGAATTCAAACTGTGGGTACACCAGCGCAAAGAAGTTGTTTGCGCTTTCTAGGTGCAAAGCGGGGAAGAACTGGTACTGCGCCACAAGGACGGCGAACTGATGCGGGTCCTGAATCTTGTAGACGCTTGCGAAAATGAACATGCCGCCAATGCCCACGCGGAACAGTGTTTCGAGTGCGCGGATGGCGAAGTCCTTTTGCAGGCGGTAAGCTGGGACACAAATGGCGGTCGCAATTGTAATCGCGACAAGTCCTACCTGAATATTGTAGCGGTATGCCTTTGGCCACAAGTCGATAAGCCAATCCTGATCGGTGAACGTCAAGAAAGATTCCGGAAATGAAATCTCGGCGACACCGATTGCCACAAGGACTGAGGAGACAACGAGCAGTACTGCAGAAATGATCGTATTTTTCATTACAGAACCTCACCTGGCTTTTCTAGGATTTCCTGGCTTCCAATCCATTCGACGGACTTGGCGTCGTCGACGCGGATGTTGTTGATTACGGCAAGTGCGATGCAGAAGGCCGCTATGCCGAGTAATATAATCCAGTTGAGGGATTTTAGATAATTTACGGAAAACTTTAAAAATTTATCAAAAATGTTCTTCATGCCTATTAAAATACAAAAATTCATGTGAAAGATTTTAACAAATAAAAGGCTCCGGTGTTACCCGAGAGCCTGTGGATGGAGTTGAATCTCTAATGCGAATTACTTTTCATAGAAGGTCATGCCGTTGGGGAGGGCGATTTCCTTCATGGAACCCACATCGACTTGGGCAACCGACTTGATGTCACCGCCGTAGATGATCATGCTACCCGAGCCGCTCGGCTTGAATGCGGCATTGGAAGTGCCGTAGGCGGTTCCCGCCGTGAAACTTG
>NZ_CALEFV010000107.1 GCF_937877005.1 uncultured Fibrobacter sp.
CGGTTGTAGGCGCTGGCAGACGAGTACTCATTGGCCGTCCAGAAGTACGCGTTGCTGCCTAAATAGCTGAAGGAGCCCGAGTACCGGCTACCAGCGGGAAAAGCCGCAAAGCCGTAGGATCCGTCACCGTTGCCGGAAGACCACCCTGTGGTAGACTTTAGCTTCGTGCCAGCAGTGCTAGAACCACCTACAGCCGTAGCCAAGGCATCCCATTCCGATGTCGTTGGAACATGCCAACCCGGTATAATAGTCGCGGCATTATCAATGAGATGCTTGACTGCATACCAGTTGTACAACAATCCATATTTATTTCCATGTTCGCCATAGGTTTCGGCACTATTGTTGTAGTACCACGCGGCAGGCGTACTCGGTGAACCCGTCGTTCCGATAGTTATACCGTCGGTCCTTAGATCTAGGTTCTCGGCCATCCACGTTTTACCACCGATGTTTACGGTGGGATATGTTCTACCACCAATAGAATCAGTGCCCGGCGTCAAAAATGTCACCTGTCCCAATCCTGCCGATGAAAAATCTGCACCGCTTACTACGACAGCATAGTTGTCAAGAAACGTGCCGCCATCATGCGGGAAATAGTCATTGAGACGAAGCCCGATATATCCATTATCGTCAACAATGAAATTGCCTCGAACAGAATCAATTCTTGCGACTCTCAATGTATCGCCACCGCCACCACCGCCGCCGGTTATGGATGCGATGAGCAGTGCCATGTCGTCGAGTTTCGCCGAAGACGGCACGGTGACGCCCTTGTCGGTGATGGCCTGGATAATATCGGCCTTTGCGCCGTTCAGGCGCGTGATTTCGCTTGCAACGCTCATTTAAAGCCTCCTTAAATAGCAGCCAAGAGGGTTTCGATATTGCCAAGGGCGGCATTTACATCATCCTTGCTGGCCATAATTCGCCCGATTTTGGCCACTTCCCACTTGGTGGAGTCCCACGGACCGGCGGGGGTATCATTGGAGCCGATATCTACCTTGGCGCGGTAAAGTACACCGGAATGATACCTCAAGTCCCCTTCGCTGTATGCGCTGTTTTCGCTGTATTCATCTTCGATGTCAGCCGTTCCGGCGATTTCAGCCGAGTCGAGACGCTTGGAACTGCCCGAAATGCTGAAAACACCTTCGTAGTGGTTTTCGCGGGCTGCGGCGAGTGTCACCTGGGTAAGTTGCCCGGTCTTTTCGCCTTCGAATGCTTCGTTACTGTTAGCCATAGTCACCTCTTATGCAAGTAAAGTCGTGTCAAGGTTCGCTTTGTAGAGCAGCGCCCTGAAGGAAGCCGTAATGCTCATCGCCCCTTGATTGGTTTTAAGTTTCAAATCGACGCTGCGCTGTGCGGGAGTGCTCAAGGGCGGAATCACAAGATATCCGCTGAACTTGTCGTCTCTGGCATCATATTCTTCCGTTTGTCCAGGCAAAAAGCGCCCATTTTCGTTGACTTTGAGAATAGACATTTCGCACTGTTCTTCGTTATTGTTGGCGTCTATCGCCTGGAAAGTATATTCTTTAACAACGCCACTGGTGCCCGATGTCACCGGATAGGTGGACGTGCCGGTTCCCTTGACCATCACGATTGCGCTGTAGCCCTTGGGGACCGTAAGCGTGGCAAATTTTACGAAGCTTGAAGAATCGCCTCCAGGAGTAAAGCTCTTCCAGCCCGTATCGGTCATGGCGACAGGGTTGGTTTCGAGCTCGTAATACTTCCAGACGTTTGCAGCGCCGTAGGAGAAAAACGTCAAGAGGACGCTCGAACCGCCCTTGATA
>NZ_CALEFV010000108.1 GCF_937877005.1 uncultured Fibrobacter sp.
TGTGTCAAGCAAAAGGGCTTGACGGGAGGAAATATGGATCAGGAAAAGCGTACTCCGATGGAAAAAAAGGTCTATCTTTCCTGGTATCTGGCGTTTTACGGCCAAATGCTGACGGAAAATCAGCAGGAGATTGCCAGACTCTATTTTGAAGAGGATTATTCCCTGGCCGAAATCGCACAGCAATTCTCCGTCAGCCGCCAGAGCATCCACGATACGGTGAACCGTGTGGAAAAGACACTCAATGATTTTGAAGAGAAGCTGGGCTTGGCGCGACGATTCCGGCAGCAGGAAGAGGGCTTGCGCAAATGCAGCGAGGTGCTGGAAAAAGTGGTTTCGGATGAAGCTACAAAATCCCATCTTATCGAAGCCCGGTCCATTATAAACACATTGCTTGATCAGGAGGAAATGTAAATGGCATTTGAAGGCCTTTCGGATAAACTTCAAAAGGCGTTTAAAAAGCTGACCGGCAAGGGTAAGCTGAATGAGCAGAACATCAAGGATGCAATGCGTGAAGTGCGCATGGCCTTGCTGGAAGCGGACGTTAACTACCTTGTTGTCAAGGATTTCGATGCTTGCTTTGGCATTCTTGCCGATGTTCAAGACGGTACGACCGAAGTCGTTGTTGCACTTGAGCATCGCCATTTCGTTTTCGCCGTCACCAATCGTCTTTACGAGTTTACGGGCGTTGCAGGCAATCGGCAAAAGGGCGGCAAAGTCGTCTTCGTTGGCGAAGTCTTCGTCGCAGGTGCATACGTCTGCGACGCGGCAATCTCCATCCGCGCCCAGTACATTCGGAATCTTGTTGACCGGGAAAAACGTCCACAATTCGTTATTGCGACGCGGCATTCCCAATTGTTTAATGCGGGTAATGGCGTCCATTAGTTTTCCTCGATCCAGTCGTAGCCTTGTTCTTCGAGCTTGAGCGCAAGTTCCGGACCGCCACTCAAAATGATTTTACCATGGCGGAGCACATGCACGTAAGTCGGCTTGATGTAGTCCAGAAGTCTCTGGTAGTGCGTCACCAGAATCACGGCCTTTTCGGGCGACATAATCTGGTTGATTCCGTGAGCCACAATGCGGAGAGCGTCAATGTCGAGGCCCGAGTCCGTTTCGTCGAGGAACGACACCTTCGGATCCAGAATCGCCATCTGCAGAATTTCGTTGCGCTTCTTTTCGCCGCCGCTAAAGCCGTCGTTCACGCCGCGGTCGCGGTAACGGTCGTCCATTTCGAGCATGGCCATTTTTTCTTCGCAAAGTTTCTTGAAGTCGGCGTCGGCGAGCGGTTCAAGCCCCAGGTAAGCGCGCTTGGAATTGAGCGCCATCTGCAAGAATTCCACGTTGTTCACGCCCGGAATTTCGGTGGGGTATTGCGTGCTGATGAAAAGTCCCGAATTGGCGCGGTCGCAGATTTCCATCGAGAGCAGGTCCTTGCCGTCGAGAGTCACGGAACCTTCGTTCACGGTGTAAGCGGGGTGGCCTGCGATGACCTTTGAAAGTGTACTTTTGCCAGATCCGTTCGGGCCCATGATGGCGTGGACTTCACCCGGTTTGACTTCCAGGTTGATACCCTTCAAAATTTGGGTTCCGTCTTCGATACTTGCTTTAAGGTTCTTGATGGACAGCATAATTCCTCTCTTAATCGGTTGCCAAATATAGAAAAATCTCCCCGGTTGAAAAAATGCAAGAAAATTATAACTATAATATAATTGAAGTTCATAATGTGTTATTTTTATTTGAGTTTGATAATTAATGATAAATAATTTTTCCTATATTTTGTTCAAATCTGAATTTATGCATTTTTTGGAGACTCGGATGGCTGAAAACGAACAGCAGACGATCGTTGTCGGGGCGCAAGCTCAGTCGACTAACAATACAATTACCCTGCTTGAAGCCTTATTTATTCTGTGGAAAAAGCGCTTTACGCTATGTTTGTTCCTGGCAGCAGGTGCTTTAATCGGACTTGTGATAGGTCAGTGGATTCGTCCTCAGTTTACAAGCGATGCCCTGTTGCAGATCGATGTAAAGGGTAACAAGGCCGCAAACCGGGCCATGGGCGAAATGGGAGCCATTCTGGATGTCGCTAGTCCGGCCGATGCCGAAATCGAACTAATCAAGAGCCGCTTGGTACTGAACTACGTGGTCTCCGAAGAACACTTGAATTACTCGGCAACGCCGACGAGTGCCTTGAACCGCCTTCTGCACCGCGAAGGCCGCATGGATCTTGACTACCTCTTTATTCCGGACATGGCCCGCACCGAAAAGTGGAGGGCTGTGGTTACAGGTGACGACACTTACGCAGTGTATAATGAAGACGAAACCAGGCTGGTCGAAGGCAAGGTCGGTCAGATGCTCAAGGTTTTGTATGCGGGCGATACCTTGCAGATTCGTGTAAGCCGCATGCGTGCCTCTGTCGGCGAAGAGTTCCGAATCAACATGACGAATCCGTTGATCGCGGTCCGCAGTCTTGCCGCAGGCCTCAAGGTGGCTGAAAAAGGAAAACAGACCGGTGTCATTGGAGTGTCTTTCTCGCACCGCTATGCAGACCGCGCAGCTTCGATCCTGAATACCATTGCCAACACGTATGTTCGCCAGAATGTGGAAATGCGCAGTGCCGAAGCCGAAAAGACTTTGGAATTCCTGGAATCGCAGTTGCCTGGCGTGAAG
>NZ_CALEFV010000109.1 GCF_937877005.1 uncultured Fibrobacter sp.
GCACGGCCACCTTCCTTAACCGGCTTAAAGACCTTTTCCTTATAGTAAGTGGAAACAGTCTTTTCGTCTTCGAACAGTTCATACTGCCAGGCGAAGCGCGGGTTGGTTTCGCGTTCCCACATGGTAAGCGGAGAAGCGTTCGCCCAGATCACGCCACCGGCGGTCACGTAGGCACCAAACACGCCGGCACGGATATCCACGCCGAAGTTCATTTCTTCGTTAATGGACGTGCTATAGAAGTCCGTAGAGTGATCGTAAAGGACTCGTTCGTCGTTCGTGGGAACCTTCGTCGGACGGCTACCTAGGTAGTTGGAGTAGAGACCCGACAGGTCGAACGGGAAGGAGAGGTTCGTCCACAAGGTCATGTAGGAATTGGGCATCGCCACGATGTTCATGTTAAGAACAGCGTCGATCGGCGTGCGGGCAAGGTCATCCTGGACCCAAGGACTGCGCTTCGAATAATGGAAGTTCTTGACGCGGAAGGCCAAGTAACCGGAAACCGCCATAGGCAGATCGTCCTTGCCCATGAGCGTCGATTCCATGTTGTTGGAAAGAGTGTCGATGCCTTCTTCCACATTGGTCATCTGCGCCTTGGGGTCAAGATGCTTGGAAGCGTTGACCACGAGCGGCTGATACGGAGCCTGTTCAGCAGGCTTCGAGAAATCCTTCGCGGGAGCTTCGGCGACAGTTTCTGCGGGAGCTTCTTCAACAGGAGCCGAGGGTTCTTCTACAGGAGCTTCGGCAACGGTTTCTTCTTCGGCGGCGCTTTCTTCGGCTGCCGGTTCAGAGGATTCCGCAACAGATTCTTCGGGTTCGGAAGCTTCGGCGCTTTCTTCGACGGCCGGAGCAGTCTCTTCGGAAGAGACTTCCTCGTCGTCAAACTGAGCCAAAGCCAAAGACGTGCAGCAAAGCAGAGTCGTAATAAGGGTAGGTAGTTTGCGCATAAAATCCTCTTAAATCTCGTTACGGAACGGATAGTTCATCGGACCTTCATAGGCCTTACCGTGCTTCTTGATCACGATATCGTCAATCCAGACCTTGAAGGACTCGTTTTCGTCCTTACGGACTTCAAGACGGAATCCCTTGAAGTTGCTCCAGCTGAAGGGCAGCATCACTTCGCGGGTGTTCTTGGCATCCCAGTAGACACCGGTCAGGCCGAACAGCTTGAGAGGAATACTGAAATGCTTCCATTCCGTGGTAATTTCACCGAGGCTCTTGGAGCGGAGCTTCACCTGGAGCGATTCGCCACCACTCTTCACACCGTCGTCCACAAGCACGAACAGGGCGTTTTCGCCACCCTTCTCACCCTTGAGCCAGAATTCAAGAACGCCTTCTTCGTAATAGGGAGTCAAGTCGACGGAACCCGCGATACAGATAGCCACGCCGGAATAGTCGCTTGCGATAAGCTCGATTTCCATAGAAAGGGCACCTTCCATGGCATACTTATCCGTAAGTACCGGTTCGGGGTTTTCACGCGGATACTGGTAGGTATAGCCACCGCCACGAGGAATGGCCTCGCGCATCACCACGGACACGACATCCTTGTCGGGCCTGAAAGGCTTGGCCGTTTTAGTTACAAATCGAGACTGGTCGCGGTCGCGGTAATCGCTAAAACCATAACCAGCAAAGGAAAATGACGCTAAAAGGAGTACGCCAAGGGCGCAGATCCAACTTGCTTTTTGCGTATGTTCGTTCATAATATCTAAAAATCTCCAGATACGGACCGCTACAATATAACTTGTTTTTACGAGCATTAGGTATTCCCTTTCGAAAAAAAACTTCCATAGCGGGGCGTTTCGCCCCTATTTTTTGCTTTTTTTACGGATTTTTTGCGGTTTCTAGAGTAAACACATTATTTTTTCCTAGCCCCTATCATAGACCCCAAAAAAGTGTAATTTTTAGTTTAAATTACAAACCCCTATTACAAGAGGTATACATGTTTTCTCCCCGTACGCTTTCCGCATTGACGATTGCCTGCACACTTGCGCTGACCGCTTGTAGCGAAGATAGCAAACACGATCCAGTCGCCCCCGTCGAAGAAGATGAAGGAACCGCCGCGGTTCCGGTAGACTATTCCCAGGGCCGCGCCATGAACAAGCGTCTTGGCAAAGGAATCAACCTCGGCAACTCCTGGGATTCCCAAGGAAACCGCCTGGACTGCAGCTGGGGCAACTGCATTGATGACAAGGATTTCGCCACCATCAAGAATGCCGGGTTCAATTCCATTCGTCTGCCAGTCCGCTGGCAGTATGATTCCGACTACAGTACGCACACCGTCGATCCCGAGCGCCTCGCCGGAGTCAAGGAAGACATTCAGCTGGCCATAGACCAGGGACTCGCCGTCGTCGTGAACTTCCACCACTACGTGGAATTGAACAACCTCTGCAGCGCCAAGAACCGCGGCAACGCGGACTCCACGGCCCTTTACGAAGAGGAACGCGCACACTTCCTCGCCCTGTGGGACCAAGTTTCCAAAGAACTGAACTCCTTCCCCGATGACATGCTCGTCCTTGAAATCCTGAACGAACCGACCTGCCCCAACGCAGACGACGTCAACGACCTGATGAATTCGGCCTACTCCGTCATCAGGAAGAACGCCCCGGGCAAGACAATCATGTTCGAAGCCTATCATGCCGCCAAGTTTGCCGACCTGAAGGCACTCAAGCTCCCTCAGGACGGAAACATCATCTATTCGGGCCACTATTACGAACCCTATGGCTATAGCCACCAGGGACACAGCTACAGCTGTACCGGCGATGCCGCCTACGCCAATACGGCAAGGGCAGATCTCGGAACCTACGTAAAGATGGCCACAGAACTCTACCCCGACGTAAATGGCGGCCACGTGCCCATGAACATGGGTGAATTCGGCATCTCGGGCGGAACGGATCGCGCAAACAAGAATATGTGCAACGCCGGCGACCAGCTGCCTTCGGCTAGAATGAAGGCTCAGTGGGCCCAGAAGTCCATCGAGGCCGCTGAACTCTTCGACATTTCCTGGCACTACTGGGGATTCACCCTTGTCGGAGGATTCGAGGCCTACGACCGCGATAACGACACCTGGTTCGAAGGGTTCCCGGCCGCATTCGGCCTGTAAGGGATCTGCTTTTAAGGGCTAAAAGCCTACGGGCGAACGAGCGAACCGCCCCAATGTTCATCGAAAAAGGCTTGGAACAAAGGTTCCGGGCCTTTTTTTAATTCCTCTACGACTTCGGCAACAGGACGCTTGCCGCGGTAAAGTTCCCGATAAGCACGAGACAGGGCCTGAACGCGTTCTTCGGGGAATTCTTCCGGATGGAGCCGCAAGGCGTGCAGATTCAAGGCTCCGTAACGGATCGGGTTGCCAAAAGCCTTGGTGCAGGGCGGCACATCGCGGTCAACCTTGTGAGTTCCCCCTACGAAAGCGTAGGCGCCAACCTGATTGCGCTGCTGAATTGCAGTCACGCCGCCAATAGTCGCATACTCTCCAATACGCACATGTCCGCCGAGCTGGCAACCGTTCGCGATGACGACTCCAGTCCTGATATCGCAATCGTGGGCAATATGCGAATACGCCATAATCAATACTTTATCTGCAACATGCGTACAACCCCCACCCTGGACGGTTCCGCGATTCAAGGTGCAGTATTCGCGGATGATGCAATCTTCGCCTATTTCAAGCCGCGTAGGTTCCCCCGAATACTTGAGGTCCTGCGGCGGGGCCCCGAGAATGGCGCCATCGTAAACATGCACGTTCTTTCCAATGGAGACGCCCCCATACACATGGACGCGAGACTCCAAAACAACTCCTTCGGCAATTTCTGCGCCTGCATCGACAAGACACCAGGGACCAACAACAGCGGACTCATGTATTTTGGCTTGTGGGCTTACAAATGCAGAAGGGTGAATCATGGCTAGAAATTTAGCAATTTGTTTTTTCTACATTTTGCCGCATGGGTGGTATAATCATCGCATGCCTCACCGCGCTTTACGTGCTCCTGTTCCTATTCTTTATCATAGGACTGGTACGCACGCACCGCTACAAAGGCCCCAAGGCGACCCCAAGCGTATCGGTGGTCGTCCCCATGCGAAACGAAGAAGAATTCGCACAGCGTACGCTCGAGGCCCTAGCCGAGCAGGACTATACGGGCGAATGGGAAGTCATCTGTGTCGATGACCGCTCCACGGATTCCACGAAGGAGATTCTCGAGAAATTCGCCGCCACCCACCCGCGTTTCAGGGTGCTGTCGCTGTCGCAGGACTTGCCGGTTATCGCAAGCCCCAAGAAGCGCGCCCTCGAAAGCGCCTTCAAGATCGCGAAAAACGAAGTGCTTTTGACGATGGATGCGGACTGCATTCCGCGCAAGAGCTGGATCACCGCCATGGCGGGGCGCTTCGTGGACGGCATATGCATTGTGCAGGGGCCCAAGCAGAACAACGGCAGCCGCACCATGCCGCACCTGTACCAGAAACTGGAAACGCTCGGCTACACGGCGATGGAAGCGGCCGGATTCAGCTGGGGACACCCGATTGTAGCATCCGCCGCATGTCTCGCCTATAAAAAGGAACTGTTTTTTGAGGTGGGCGGCTTCGGCGACCTCATCAACCTCTCGAGCGGCGACGACGACATGCTCATCCACAAGATGATGAAGATTCCGGGTACGAAGGTCTGCTACAACCTGGACAAGGATGCAGTCATCGAAACGGCGCCGGTGCACACCTGGAAGCAACTCTTTAACCAGCGCGCCCGCTGGAGCAGCAATGGAACCAATTACGAAAGCAAGGCCTACGTTCTGCTCCTGACCCTGATTTACACCTATTACATCTGGATGTTCGCAAGCCCCTGGTGCGTCGCATTCCTCGATTGCCCTTGGCAGTGGTGTGCGTTCAGTATCCTTCCCAAGATTGTCGTTGATTTCGTTTTTCTAATGATCGCATCCTGGAAGCTACATTCCAAGCGCAGAATGCTCGCCTTCATTCCAACCGAACTGATTCAGATTCCGATGATCGTCTTCGCCGTACCGGCGGGAATTACCGGAATGTTCAGGTGGAAGTAATCAAATGTGAAGTACGCGACGCGTAATGTGCGATTATTAATTCCACACTACGCATTCCACATTACACATTCTTTCTCGCCCAAGCGACGGCTTCGTCTGCATTTTTGATTTCGCCATCGAGCTGGAGTTCGAAACTCGCCTTGATGACCTCACCCATCTGCTTGCCCGGCTTCACCCCCATATCCATGAGCATCTTCCCCGTGAGATAGGGTTGCGGGGCAGCTTCTACTAGATCAAGCGCACTTGCCGCATTCCAGAACCTGCCGGCAAAGCACTCTCCATCGGCCGTAGCCCCCGCATAATGTTCGCGAGGAGTACATTTCACAAGCAAGCCCAGCAATTTCAAGCCACCGAGCTTTACCGCAAGACGCCGAAGCGAAGAAGCTTCATTAATGACGGCCGGATCCAGTTCCTGGAAAGCCGTCAGAAGTGGCGGCACCACCTTGAGCAAATGCGCTTCGTTCGTAATGCGTTCAAGGAACTTGAGTGAAGTCTCGGCACTGCCACACAAAAGGGCTGCAAACGCAAATTCCATCGTCTGCGCTTCGGAAAGATCGCACAGGTCGGCTTTAGACGGGCCTGCATCAGGCTGCCCGGCAGCAATACATGCATCACGCAGTTCCGCCATGTTGTCGAGAATATCACCGAGAAGTTCCCACGAGCCATCGAACGGACGGATTTCTGGGAAGTATTCATCGAGCCTTATATCCAGAAAGGCGCGGAGCCCGAGAGACGGTTTGCCCGGCTTCAGGAGCCACTTCTTGAATTCCTCGAACAGACGCTCAACGGAAAGATCGTCGAGCGAGAGCGTGCGGCAGAGCTCGACCGTCTCGGGAGCGAGCGTACAGCCGAAACGGCTCGCAAATTGCACTCCGCGCAGGATGCGCAAGGAGTCTTCGGCAAAGGCGGGTCCCACATGGCGCAGCGTATGGAGTTTCAGGTCTTCGATACCGCCATACGGATCGCAAAGAGTCAAGTCCGGAAGTTCCATGCCCATCGCATTGATTGTAAAGTCCCTGCGGAGCGCCGCCTCCTTGAAACTGAGCTTTTCGTCGGTATGTACCACGAAACCGCGGTGACCATAACCGACCTTGCTTTCGGTGCGGGGAAACGAAAAATCGAGCGAGAGGCCCTTCATTGCCAAATGAATGACGCCGAACGCCTTTCCGACCAGGTTCGTGCGACCATATTTCGAAAGGAGCGGAACTAGAGCATCTTGAGCCATGTCGTAAACTTCGATATCGTAATCGCGGCAGGATTTTCCAAGAAGCGCATCGCGGACCCAGCCGCCTACCAGAAAGGCACGGCCACCCGCCTCACGGATATCGCCCGCAATTTTAAGCAAGCGTCCGGGAAGATCCGGTTCGAACCACTCGCCTGAAAGCGTCTGCACCTTGACCATCGGAGATGTGCTCCCTACTGGAACGAACCCGCATCGACAGCGGAAGTGTCCGGAGCGGCTAATGAATCGCCCGTCGGTTCGACAGCATTGTACCGGTCATAGATGCTTTCAGTCTTTACGCCCGAGGAATCCTGAAGTGCTTCCGACACGGACACCTCGCCACTCTTTTGGGATACGGATGGAGAAGAATCCTTGACCTTCGATGAATCGGACGCTGCAAAACGGTCATAAATGCTCTTTCTCTGGGCAGCCCCGGCAGCCTTCTTCTGCGCCTCCTGCTCGCGGCAGACGCGAAGTTCTTCTTCCATATAGGCACGCTGGTCCGGCGAATAAGTCATGGTATTCAGACGATACTCGATTTCCTCGCAAACAAGTCCCTGACGCGTACCCGCACACGAAAGCAGAAAAAGCGTCGAGAACAACATCATCAAATTCCATTGCTTCATAATGCACCCAAATCAGTGGATAATAATAAACTTGCCTTTCTTGTTCTTGCTACCGTCATTGATGACATAGTAATATACACCTGGCGCCACCAGTCGACCGGTCTTGTCGCAACCGTCCCATTCCACCTTTCCGCCGAGAACTTCGGCATTCCGGAAAGACCTGATCAGAGCTCCGCCACGGTTATAAAGACTCACGACAGAACTTTCGGAAATACCGTCTATCGTAAAGCGAGCATGAACCTTCGGACGATACGGAACGGGATACGCCTTGACCTTCACATTCGAGGAATCCGTCATATGAGTTCGCGCATCCTTCAAATCGTTTCGCTGATAATAGGTGACACCATTCTGGTGGGCAAACCACGCGACACCGTAGATTGGATCGATCGCCAAGTCAAGCACGTTGTCGTTCAACAGGCCATTCCTAGACATAAAGTGAGTCACCGCGAGGGTATCCGGAGAATTCCCCTTCTGGGCCAGGCGGTATACTCCCTGGTTGGAAGACCCTAGCCACAGGTTTCCGTGAACATCCGTTTCAATTGCGGTATATTCCGCCATGCGCAAGCCGTTCGTGGATGTCGGCGACATAAGCGTATCATTTTCTTCGTCAAAGTAATAGAGGGTAGATAGAGAAACCATCCACAAACGACCACCTACCGAATCATAGGCCATATCTACCGGGACCGGTTCACCCATATGGTAGGTGTGAAGCTCGCCATCCGCCAATTCTCCCCCATTCGACTTCGGAGGCGGGAACTTAAAGACATCCAGGTCGCCTTCTTCGGCATAGGCCGTACCATTCTTGCTAGCCACGTAGATTCGCCAGGATCCATCTTCGTCAAGCAAGGCGTACATGGCACCAGGAACCGTCCCCGAGCCGACATGGCTTGCGCAGTGGATTTCGCCATCTTTCGTAAAGTACACGATGCTGTATTTGTCGTTGCTTGCTGTTGCCGTGAGGAATCCAGACTGATCCGGAGCGGGAACGACATTCGGAGAAACCGGATAGTTTGTCAAATACTGGTCGATGCACAGGTCGTTAAAAGGGCTGACAAAATTATACTCCAGCTGATTTCCCGATTCGGAATAAATCTGGTAAGCGTTTCCCCATACATGGAAAAAGAGATGACCATCGGGCAAGGCGGAAAGGACCTTGATACGGGACGTATAGACCGTCGACAAGGAACCCGCGCCATTGTAGGCAAAAAAAGGAGAGTTCCAGCCGGACATATTACCCGTCGCCAAAAGCCCGCTCTCGGACGCAGCCATGACTCCGCCGCGAGGAAGGTTCACTATTTCATAGGTGGATTCTATGACGAAACCCGTATAGCCGGTCAAGTCGCGAACCGTCGAAGATCCCTTGGGACAATACGCTATCAGCATAGGCCCCACCAAATAAGTACCATCCCTACTGTCAATCGTCCACTGGACGACGCTTGTATCGCCGTTATAGAGAATCGCATCCTTCAGGACCTTTCCGCCTACCTGGACCGACGACTTATCGGGATCTTCAAGTCCTTCGACAGACTGACCTTTCGCAAGACGCGTCCACGAATTCGGGTCGCTAAGCCTGACATCGGAGGAAAGATTGCCCCAAGGCATCTGACGCGCAAAAGATGCACTGGTTGTCTTGACATATAGGGAATCTCCACGGACCGCCAACCTTCTTACGGGAGTTGACGCAAGTTCAAAGGAACCGATTCGGTTTATGGTCAGCACAGAAATTCCACCAGCTACATCGTAAAAAGCCAATCGGTCTTCAAAAGGAATGATCAAGATATCGCCGCTGATTTTTACCGTTCCCGGAATCACACGCACATTGTTCTTGACATAAGAACGATTTAGGACGCTCCACGAATCGGTCTCGGGCTTGTACAGCGCAATCAGACCAAACTCGGAAACCGCAACAATTCCCTGGCTAGAGGAAACAAGCGCATAGAAGGAGGAGGTTTCAAGGCCATGCTCGGAATGGTATATAAAGCTTGAATCGGGCATCCTAAAGCGGATACCGCCTTCCGTGGCAAGCAGAACTCCATTTTCGCCAAAAGGAACCGCATCCCTTATCGGAAAGGGGTCCGAAAAAGCGCCCCAGCGATCGACTGCGAACAGGTCCACCGTCAGAAGCAGGACGAATACAAATGCAGAAAAGAACTTCACCCTTCAAAATTACGAAATTTTCGTGTGGCGCGTTATCAGTTCATCTACCAAATAGGGGGATGCGCCAATTTTTTTTAGCAACATCGTCCGTTCGTTCTTCTTGGACTCCATCTTGCGCAGAGCCTTGGCACGCCTTTTGCCAACGGCATTCTTTGACACGCCCAACAGCCGACCGACATCGCAAAGTGGCATACCATCTATAAAAGTACATTCAACAGCCATTCTTTCGGTTTCCGAAAGATCCGACATCAAAAAGTCCAATTCATGTTTCAGTGCGAACTCGTTTGTTTCTGCCGCACAATACAGCGTACGAGACTCCGCAACATTCTCTATATTTATCGAATCGTCGTGAAAATTGGTTTTCAGCTTTGACTCCGGTACGATTTTTCCACTTTGACGGAAATGGCTACGACAACTATTGCGGGCGACCGTCACAAACCACGGAATCATCGGCCTGTCTCGGTCAAGGAAAGCCGCCGATTTACAAAAACGGAGTGCAACCTCTTGAAATAGGTCCTTAGCGGATTCGACATCGCTACTCCAAAGGCGGCAGAGTTTGTAAATTTGTGAAGAATTCTTACGCCATTCGTTATCGATCCATTCGGAGGACTCCACCGGTAATTTCTTTGTTTTAGACATAAGGCATGAAAAGGATTATCGTTAGATTTAGGGCAATAATATATGAAAATCAAACCCAAAAACAAGCTTGTTTTAAATTTTGCAAACAAAGTACTACATCTTGCAAACAGGGCTTTCCATTTTGAAAGCAGGCCTTTCCATTTTGCAAAATATGGTTGCATACTGACGTTGTTTTCAACATACCTTGACGCTGAAGAATTCAATATGAACTCCATGCCGCCTCCGGAAATGCAAATGGAATACTCGGCAGGCGCACTCAAAGACAAAGGTTCGCTCACCGTTACCATCACCATACCGGATAAGTGGCATGTCAATGCAAATGAAGTCACCGACGAATTCCTAAAGCCATCTTCGATCGAAGCAAAGGCTCCCGGTATTAAATTCGACGAAGCCATCTGGCCTACACCGATCAAGGAGTACAACGAGGCGCTCGAGCTCGAGATTCTCACTTTCCGTGGCCAGTTTTCCGTCACTATTCCAGTAAATGGAATCCAGGAAAACTACGATAGTCTCGGAACAGAAGTCACATTCCATTACCAGGCTTGCGATAATTCCATCTGCCTTGCGCCCGCAAGCAAGACTATCAAGCTAGACGAACACACGGGCATATTCAAGAAGTCGACGCGAGAAAGCTCCAGCGTCATTTCTGACGAACCCTCTAGCGAAAATCGCGCGGGGGTCGCGGCACTGCTTTTTTTCGCATTCTTGGGCGGCCTGATACTGAACCTGATGCCATGCGTGTTGCCGGTACTTTCGCTCAAGCTGTTCAGCCTGATTAAGCAGGCCGGTGAAAGCCGCGGACGGCTCCTCGCTCTGGGAGGAGCCACGACGGCGGGTATTCTGGCAAGTTTCTGGGTGCTCGCCGCCGTTGTCGCCGCCGTCAAGGCCGGCGGCGGGTCCGCAGGCTGGGGCATGCAATTCCAGAGTGCAGGATTCATCGCCTTCATGACAGTCATCCTAACCGCATTCGCCATGAGCTTCTTTGGCGTATTCGAAGTGTGGCTCCCGTGGGGTGCCACCACCAAGATGGACGCCGCGGGACACAAGGCAGGACTCGCTGGAGCCTTCTTTACCGGCGCGCTCCTCGTTCTATTAAGTACGCCGTGTTCGGCCCCCTTCCTCGGAACCGCGATGGGATTCGCCTTTGCGCAAACGACCCCCGTGCTCTTCTTGTTCTTTACCGCTGCCGGAGCGGGACTCGCACTCCCCTACATGCTCGTTAGCGCCTTCCCGAAAATCCTCAAGGTATTCCCGAAACCGGGCCCTTGGATGGTCAAGCTGCAAAAGGTGATGGGCGTATTGCTCCTCGCAACCGTCGCCTGGCTCCTGTGGATTGTCAATGAGCAGTCGGGCCTTTACGGAGTCGGCATCTTCGGATGCATCGTGATTGCAAGCATCGCCTGCAGCGTATTTCTGGGTAAGTTTGCGCCTCCAGGCGTTCCTTTCGTTCGCGAAGCCATCGGCATTGTTCTCAGCATAACCGTTCTCGTTTCGCTATGGTTTGTGGGACTCGCCCACGAATATGACCGTGCCGCAACCGAAACATTTGCAACCCGCATGCAAGTCGAAAAGACCGAAGACGGATGGTTCCATTACTCGCCCGCTCTCATAAAGAAATTTGAGCAGGAAAAACGCACCGTATTCATCGACGTAACCGCCGACTGGTGCCTCACCTGCAAGGCTAACGAAGCCGCTGTCTTAAGTAGCGATGAGTTCAGGCACGCCATGGACAGCCTGAATGTCGCCCTAGTCAAGGCCGACTGGACCCGTGAAACTCCCGAGGTGAACGCCCTCCTGAGCAGCATGTACAAATCGGGGGTCCCTTCCTACGCAATCTACCCCGACGGAGACGCCTCAAAGCAAATCGTGCTGCCGGAATTACTCACGACAGCAGCGATTGTAGAGAATATTGTAGGAAAGTAGCTACCGCTTGCCTTCGCGTTTATAGCGGTCTATGCATTCCTGGTAGAAGTCGAAGGTCTGCTGGGCGATTGCCTTCCAGCTGAACACGTCAATGGCGCGCTTGCGGCTCACTTCGCCCATTTTCTTTGCAAGTTCCGGGTTTTCGAGAATCTTGTTGAGCTTGTTCGCAAAATCAGTCTGGAAGGCCTTCGGGTCGGCCGGTTCAAAATCCGTTTCGGATTTCGCCTTGAGCGGCACCAGGAACCCGGTTTCACCATCCACGATGATTTCGGGAATGCCGCCCACCGCAGAGCCCACCACCGGGGTTCCGCAGCTCATGGCTTCCAGGTTGATGATGCCGAACGGTTCGTAAAGGGAAGGTGTCGCGAACACGGTCGCATGGCTGTAAAGCACGCGGAGTTCTTCATGCGGGATGGCTTCCTGAATCCAGACGACGCCGTCGCGGGTCTTCTGCACCTCTTCGATGAGAGCCTTGCATTCGTCGGCAAGTTCAATCGTGTCGGGCGCGCCCGCGCAGAGCACCACCTGGGCACTCTTGTCGATCTGCGGAATCGCCTGGATCAGCTGGCTGATGCCCTTCTGGCGTGTGATGCGGCCCACGAACAGCACATACGGACGCTTCGGATCGACACCCCACTTGGTTAGGATGTTTTCATCGAAAGTCGGCGCATAGAAATCCGGATCGATACCGTTGTAAATCACCTTCACGCGATCCTCGGGAACGCCGTAAAGTTTCATCACGTCGCGCTTCATACCCTGGCTCACGGCAATCACGCCGTCGGCAGCTTCGTAAGCGGTGCGTTCAATCCAGCAACTCATGGCGTAACCGCCGTCACCCAGCTGCTCCGCCTTCCACGGACGGTGCGGTTCGAGCGAATGCGTCGT
>NZ_CALEFV010000110.1 GCF_937877005.1 uncultured Fibrobacter sp.
ATCGATACTCGACTCGCTCGAATTTTCACGATGCCATGGTTTTGAAGACAAGGGGAAAATCGCCTTTGCGGCAAACTACCTGCGGGTTGACAAGTCGCTTTACCTTATATCCGACGACAAGTTCCCCTCGCAAAGCCCCGCATTCAGAATCGTCGAAGAAAACAGGAACATCAAGTTTATCGACAGGAACGGCGACTACGTTATATACGGCGGGACACCGTAAAACGATAAAATGTTAAATTGTTCCGCATGAATACACTAGAAGCAATCAAGACCAGACGCAGCACGCGCAAGTTCCAGGCAAAGCCTGTGGAACGTGAAAAGCTTGAAAAAATCGTAGAGGCGGGCCGCTTTGCGCCCACGGGTGGCAATTGCCAAAGCAATCATTTTTTCGTGATTAGCAATCCCGAAGTTCTCAAGAAACTTGTTGAACTCGTGCAGTCTGCATTTGCCAAAATGGAACTCCGCGATGATCTTTATAAGAGCCTCCAGAATTCCATTCGCCTATCGCAAAAAGGCAATTATTCTTTCTGCTATACGGCTCCCGTTCTGATTGTGGTCGCAAACAAAAAAGATTACGGCAACAACATGGCCGATGTCGCCTGCGCTGTCGAAAACATGATGCTCGCCGCGAACGAACTGGATTTGGGCAGTTGCTATATCAATCAGCTCAAGTGGCTGAACGAAGACCCGACCCTGCTCGAATACCTGCGCGGCTTTGGCTTGCGCGAGGATGAACGTGTGTACGCCTCGGTAGCCATCGGCTATGCCGACACCGAATCGGGCCTCCCGAACCGCACTGAATCTCCGCGTACCGGGAACCTGGTGGAGTATTTATAGCGCTTTCTGTGTAGATTGTGACATTTTGTCAACGGAAAAAACCGGATGTCCTGTAACGTCCGGCTTTTTTGATATATATTTTGTATGAGATATAAGGAGGAGACATGTTATACTCGTTTTTCAGGGGTTTTAGCCTTTTGGCGTTTGTGCTTGTCGTCGCAATTTCGGCGCAGGCCTATACAATCACGTACAACTTGATGGGTGGCGTTAACCATCCGGACAATCCGGCGAGTTACGAACGTGATACGACCAAGCTTATTCTGAAAGCACCTTCAAAGGAAGGCTATGCCTTCTTAGGGTGGTATGTTGTGTCTGCAAGCGGCAAGGACTCCAGCTATTATAAAGGGGAAAATTTTGCTCGCTTCAGGAATCTCTCAAGAAGCTGGCTCGTGAGCGATATTGAAAATTTTACGGTGGAAGCAAGGTGGGGTCTTGTTCCTGAAATTCCGCAGCAAGATGAACGAGGCTGTTACTTGATCCGAACCGCCAGGGAATTGTATGGTATTGCTTCGGTTTCTAAACAGGATTATGAATACAGTCCCGAGTATCGATTTGAAGGTTGTATTTCTCTCTTGAATGATATTGTCGTTAACAAGAACTTGCTTGATAAAGACAAGAATCTGTCTTTGGAAGAATTTGTGTACTGGATTCCGGTTCTTTTCAAGGGGACGTTCGAAGGCAACGGTTTCAAGATTTCGGGCCTGCGTGGAAACTACGGCCTTTTTATGGAACTCGGAAATGTTTATGGTGGAAACGTAGCGCCTACTTTTGTCAAGAACCTGGGCGTTACGGATTCCTACTTTTCTGGTAAAGTTGTCGGCGGTATCGCGGCGACAATTGGCGGGCCGGTTCAAATGAATAATGTATATACGGACGTGTCGGTCCATGCGGAAGATTATGCCGGTGGCCTGATCGGTAGTGTATTCTTGGCTCCAGATGAATGTGTGACGGCTATGAGGCCGGCCTTGAATGCCCCACAGTACGCCGGTAAAAATGCCGCTGATTATTCGCGTGCAGCCTTCATTGAAAATTCCTACAGTTTAGGGCTTGTTGAAGGCGCTTATGCGGGCGGCATTGTTGGCGAAATGGATGTCGCCGTTTTAAGGAATGTCTCTTTCGCGGGCCAAGTGAAAGGGGCTTCTACAGACTGCATTGTGGCAAAAAAGGGCAATGCCTGCTCTACAAGCAGTATCATATTTGAGGTGGAAAACTCCAAGTGTATCGATAATGGTGACACGGCGGCGTACCCTGTCTTTAAAGAAAACGCGTTCTCGATTGATTATGTCTTGTATGGCGGTGTAAACAGTGAGCAAAATCCGGCTAGTTATATCAAGGGCGATTCTGCTATTGTGTTGAGCGCCCCGCAAAAAGAAAACGACGAATTCGAAGGCTGGTTCCTGGATAGCAACTTTGTCCAAAAAATCGATACCATAAAGACGCAATATTATGGCGATTGGAAACTTTATGCAAAGTGGAAAAGCTTCTTTGTCATTCATTTCGAAATGAATAAAGGCCAAACTTACAACGGGCGCACCTTCTATTTACCTTTGGAATTCAGGTGGTCGGCAGATTCTGCTGCATTTGTGCTAGGTACGGCTAGCCGGGAATCCGGATTTGAATTTGACGGCTGGTATGCGGATGACACCCTTGAGCATTTTTACGATCTGTCTGTACCACCAACGGAAACTTCATGCCTGTTCGCCAAGTGGATATACCCAGAGAGTCAGACGGGGATGGCTAAAAAA
>NZ_CALEFV010000111.1 GCF_937877005.1 uncultured Fibrobacter sp.
CGCGCAGAATACGCGACTGTAAATATCGGGGCCTGCCGTATACGTGGTGCCGTAAGTGAGAATCAGAAGGAACAAGTCTAGCGGCGTAAAGTTCGCGTTGAACGGGAACTTGGGCGCTACACTGGTCGTAGCGCTTGCCAACATGCTGCCGAGCTCACCGCCACCAAACTTTGCAAAGCCCGCCAGCAGCAAGAGCCCGACAATGATCAGGCATGCCTGCAAAAAGTCAGTACGCAATATCGAAAGCTGGCCGCCCGCGAGCGTGTAGCCCGTAAACACCGTCGCCGACACAATCGCCGCTGTCGTGTAGGGCATCGAGGTAAAAGTCATCAGGAGCTTGGCCGCCGCAATAATCTGGGCCGCCACAATGCCTGTCCAGGCAACCGGAATCACAACGGTTGCCACCAGGCGCGGGCCCTTGCCGTACAGGTTCTCGACCAAATCCGGCAAGGAATATTTGCCATGCTCGTAGGCACGGCCCGCAATCGGAATCAACGCAAACAGGCCAAGCGCACCCACCAGCATGAACCAGCTCGCGGCCCCGCCGAGTTTTGCGCCGCTATCGACGGCGCCAATCACGGCCGACCCGCCAAGAATCGTCGCCACGAGGCTACCGGCTACCGCCTTCGCCGACGCCCCTTTGCGCGCCACGAAAAAATCGGGAATGTCCTTTACGCGCCGCGCACTGCGCACCGCAATCGCAATCAAAAACACAAAGTAGACAATTAAGGCAATATTCATGTTCTTCCGTCATGCCCGCAACAGCAGGCATTTCCATTTCTAAAATTTAAAAAAAGGCTAACGATTGCTTCGCCCCTTTCAGGGACTCGCAATGACGTGAATCTAGAATTTTCGGCTCATGATGAACATAACCGCACGCAAGTCCCATTCGCTCCCCACCTGCTTTTGCAGCAATTCTTCGGTAGTCGGGTAGCGGCGATTTTCGAACTTGCGGTCGCGCGAGACAGACGCCATGAGCATGCCGTTCCAGTTTTCGTCGAGCTTGATCGACGCCATAGGCGTCACATGCACCGTCACAAAGTCCGGATTGTAGTCCTTGTACGCTTTGTCAAAATCGTATTCGTGCTTGAATCCGCTCGCATCTACCGAAAGCATCGCCATGGGCACGCGCTTGAACGGCAGCATGTAAATCAGCGTGCCGCCGTACTTGTACTTAAATCCGTTCACCATGTTTTCGTTGCCGGCCTTCCAAACCTCTTTATCTTCGGCGCCTGTATACGCAGAATACTTGAGTTCCGCCGTTCCCTTCAGAATAATCTTGGTCCAGTCGCTCTTGGGCAAAAACGCAAGCAACGGTATAGTGAGCGCTGAATGGTAACGCACGCCGTATGCGTACTCCGTAAACATGATATCTTGCCGGTAGTCCCTTTTTTCAGGGTCGTACACGCCCATGAATGTCGCCGTTTCTTGATAGTTGAGCGCCGTACCAGTATTTGCTTCGGCGCCAAGTTCCAACAAGTGAATCAATTCGATTACGGCATCGAGCTTTATCCCGATTCCGGCAAAGTTGGCGTCGCCTGCGGCCAAGCCTTTAAAGCTCATTAAATGACCGAAATCGCGCTGCACCTTGAAATGGTATGCATACGCAGGCACCGCAAATGCAATAAAGGGCCAGTTGTGCAATGTTTCGGAATTCCGGAGCGAATTGTGGGGCAAAAAGATCGAGACAATCGAAAGTATGTTTTCTCTTTCCACCTTCCAAGATGTACTGTCAGGCGCAAGGGAATCTTGTGCAACCGCGACACTATCCGTAGCAAGGGAATCTTGTTTCGCGCTTTCGTCTGCAACAGCAAATATGGCTCAAACTAGCGCTGTAATCAAAGCAGACTTGCAAACGTTCCACCAATTCATAGGCTTTTAGAATATAGCTAAATGCAAGCTCCCTGCTGTTCTGCATTAGGCGAAATTTGTATATTCTTGAGTACAGAGGTTTATATGTCTCGAATTTATAGCTCACTCGCAATTCTTTTTACCGCAATCGCATTTTGTGCCACAAGCGCCCTCGCCTTCGATGTATCGGTCAAGGCAAATGTCGATAACGCCCAAGTGTTCGTG
>NZ_CALEFV010000112.1 GCF_937877005.1 uncultured Fibrobacter sp.
GGGTATGATGTTCGTTATAACTATCGAAATGCGTTGAAAGGTAATGTGTCGTTGTTGGCTGATGGCGAGTTGAACAAGAATGGCTCCGGTGAGGTTATTGTGAATGCAGAAACCGGTGCATTCTGGTATAATGGTGTTATCGATGCGGATGTCATGAAATCCCGCCTGTTTACCTATGTGATGAACGCGACGCAGATGTCTAATACGAACCCTGTTAAGTGGGAAAGTAAACAGTCAAGTTTGCCGTTGACTTCGTCGGAAAGAACTGCATATAAGCTTGCGATAAGCCTGTCGGATGCGGATTATAATGCGTTGTCGGCTGATGACAAGACTGCCTTGAAAGATTATTTGCCTGCAAAATGTGAGGCCGGAAAATGCTCTTTGTATGTCTATACAGAAAAAGGATCCTCAGAAAATGAAGCTGTGCTAAAACCGGGCTTGAGTTCTGACTTTGAATTGAGCACCGCTTTTATGGTCGTTGATGTTAATGGCAATATTTATAATTTCGGTCGAACTTTTACCAAAGACGATAAAGCAAAGGGTTTGACGGACCGTGAAATAAAGGTGACTTACTATCTGCAAAATCCGGAACAGGTAGCCGCTGGCAGTACTTCCCCTATTCCCGTGTCAATGGATGATTATGTGGATGACCTGACACTTGTATGGCCGAGGGTGGAAAAAGTTCGCCAGTTGTCTAGTAAGGAAATCGTTCCGACGGGTTTTTTGGATTACAACAATACCAGATATCAGTTGATTTTGCATCAGGTTTATACCTGCCCGGCGAACGCAAAGTTCTTTGCCGGTTGCAAAAATGTTGTTGCCAGTGGTATTTCGGTGGCGCAAAAACAAATGGATAATTTTGAGGGTGTTCTTAGGGCATTGAGATCGGCTGTAGACAATAAAAATGGGGAAGAAATTCAGTTATACTATCAGCTGGTTGATTTAAGCGAGAGCATTAATTTCTTACCTCAGGTGGAAATTGGCTTGTTTGATTATGATGCTAAAATCAATGTCACTACATACGGCTATAATAAAAATGGGGCACTTACTGAGGTTGGCTCGCATGAACTGGATGACTCCAAATCTTTGCAACCAGACGTAGATATTGTTTCGAAGTATGGATTCAGCGTGGCTGAACGTGGCTTTACACTGGATTCCTTAATAGTTAATTTCTGGGTTGGACTGGACGATAAATCCGTTGACGTGATTGAAGAATGTTATAATAAAGGAAGTAAAACGGCGAAATGCGCTTCAGTGAATGTGTATGGAGATTCCACCAAGAATTATTTCGATAGCGAAGAAAAGTTGGAATTGCAGGTGAATGCAACTTTGACTGCAAATATACAGGCTATTGAAAATGGCAATATGCCTCGGTTGATGAAGTGGGTGGCAAAACTTAAAGAAGTTAAAATGTTGGATTTGGACTCGTTGGTTCAGGCCTTGTCTATAGCCGCTTCTCATAAGGCTCCGGATGCGTCTATGTTCTTGGGTATCGATTCCGTGTATGTGTCGGCGATTCCGTACAATATTACTTTCGATATCAGTGCGGGTGAAGCGGATGTGTTCCTGACAGACAAGTTTGTGGACGAACTTGAAAATCCGAAATCTTATTCCCGTCAAAACGCCGAAACGGCAAAACTCCCCGAGGGTGTTCTTTCGACTAGCGCCTGCTTTACCGGCTGGATTGAAAATGCTGAAAATCCAGTGTTGACGCCGTCGCTAAAAATGGATGGCACGCTACTTGAAGTCGCAAACCCGAAAGATGCAGGCGCGTTCGACCTGTATGGAGCCTGGGATGCTGGCTGTACGGTTGAAAAAGCCGAGGTGCTTTTGAAGGTGGTCGATACAACGGGTGCCGAAGGCGATTATGGCTCGGTGACTTTGAGCCAGTCTTACCGTAAGCTTGGAAAAGATCGCGATACTATCTGGCATGAATTTATTGATGGAAAACTTGAAGTTCCTGCCTCGGACGTGCCGATGACGTTGCATGTGACATCGACTCAGACCAATAAAGCTTACGATCTTGCACAACTCATACTGAAAGCTCCGAATGGAAACGACATGCCGATTTCGCTTACACCCGGTGACACGTCGTTCAAGCTTGAGCCTAGGAAGGGTGAATCGTATACGCTTTATGCCGTGTTTGGGGGCTTTATCGATGTCAGTATTAATGTGGGGCGCGATGATGCTATTTATGGGTATGAGTCTGATAAAAAAACGATTCGTTTGGTGGAAACCGGAACGACATACTTGCCCCAATGGGTTTATACCCCGACAGAATGCGCTCTCGGCTGGTCTGTAACTCCGGAAGATGGTGGCGATTATGATCGTGGCGCTATCGCAAGTAGTGTTTTAAGTGCCAAGCTGACGAGTGACACGACGTTGTATGCAGTATGGGGTAAAGCTGATGCTTGTGTGGCGAGTGCAGATTACCGCCGCTTTAAACTGGATGCAATATTTGGGACTGTGGAAATTGTCGAAGTGGATATCTCCAGTGGTTCCGAAAAGCTGCATGCCTTTGCTGTCGATTCTACAGTCCTTTTGCCGCAGGATTACGCAAAGTCCGTATGGGTGGTTCGTGGTGTTCCCCAGGATGGGTATAAGCTTGATTCCATTGTGATCGACGGTCGTATTAAGCTAGTCGATGGCGATACCTTGGCTGATTCCATTACGGGTTATTTGCCGATGAAGGCCTACTTCTCTGAAGGCCAGAAACCTGTAGACCCGAACCCGGTGCAAAATCCCAGTGTCCCTGATTTGCCTATGCATCAGGTGGAATTGTCTGGGGCTAGAAATGGAAATGCAATGCATCTGCCTATCGAATGGAAGGTGGATTCGGGTGCCGTTGTAGAAGTTCGTGCGACGCTTTATGATAGCTTGGGCAATTCGCTTCCTAATCCGCTGGTGTTGTCTGTTGAAGGTCCGGGTTCCTACGACTGGGTTGTGTATTCGCTGTTGCCGGGTACCTATTATGCCAAGGTGACGATTAATGGCCGCAGTGTTGTGGAAAAGTCGTTCGTAACAGAATCGTTTGAGGTAGAACCCGAAATTGCTGTTGCTCCGAATACTTGGCAGATGGTTTCGCTTTCGGATGTAGACGAAAGCGCGATTGTGTGGGATGCTGATCCGGCGTTCTATTACTGGGACGAGTCTGCCGAATATGGTGTTGTCTGGAAGTACCAGAAGTATAATGGTGGCGCTGTGAAGGCGCAGCAGGGTGTGTGGTACAATTCCTTGGAAGGGCGCCCCCTTGTGTTGCGTCGCGATGTGGCGACGGGCAGTGATGTGGCGCAGGGAGCTCATACAATCGTTTGGGAATTGGAAAAGGGCTGGAACATGGTGGCAAACCCCTACGGTTGGAAAGGGAAACTGCCGGAGATTATGCCTGAAATGTGGAGTTGGACTGCTGAATCCGGATTCCAACCGGTCACAGAACTTCAGCCGTACGAAGCGGTGTGGCTACGTTCCGATGCTAAGGCTCCGTATCCGATCCCGGCGGAACCTTGGTTCGATGAACCTGTGAATACTGGCGCTTTGCAGAAGGCCGCCTTGGCGAAAGCTACTCGCGAAAGCTGGGCCTTGCAGGCCGAGCTTCGCGATACGCGCGGCCACGGCGATTCCTGGAACGTGCTTGGCGTGGGCGCGGCCGAGGAACGACTGGAACCGCCTGCAGGCATGGGTGACTTCGTGAACCTGTCGGTGGTCGAGGGCAAGAAGGCTTTGCTCAAGTCTATCAAGAGTGCCGAAGACGACCGACATGAATGGAAGTTGGCCTTGAGTGCGACGACTGACCGCGTGGGCTACCTCAAGTTTGAGGGCGTAAAGGCTCTGAACGAGATGGGTCTGAAGGTCTATGTGACGATTGACGGCAAGACGACCGAAATGGGTGCCGGGGACAG
>NZ_CALEFV010000113.1 GCF_937877005.1 uncultured Fibrobacter sp.
GGCGACGCAAACCCGCGTTTTTCAGCTGTTGCGCAACGTCGCCGACTATCTCGAAACGCGTTCTTTTTCGGCGCTTGAAGAGTTGGCGCGCCGCTCCGACGGCGAGGAGTATTTGATTCGCAACTGGCGTTTCGTTTCGCTCGACGACGGTCGCTCCGGGTGGCGCCCAGCTGCGTACCTGGATTGTAGACTACGTGGCCTCGCAGCTCGACAACTACCTGCACAAGAATCCGGAAACCGAAAAGGCTCTTTTAAACCGCATTACGCAGAACGAACGCGAACGCAAGGAAATCGCGGGCATCAAGAAGCTTGCGAACGACCGCGCGAAAAAGGCGAACCTGCACAACCGCAAGCTGCGCGACTGCAAGATTCATCTGACCGACGCGAAGAACGCGCTCAACCGCGAAACCATGATCTTCATTACCGAAGGTGACTCTGCATCGGGTTCCATTACCAAGGCCCGCAACGTGCAGACGCAAGCGGTGTTCAGCTTGCGCGGTAAGCCGCTCAACAGCTTCGGCATGACCAAGAAGGTGGTGTACGAAAACGAGGAATTCAACCTGTTGCAGCACGCGCTCGATATCGAAAACGGTCTCGAGAACCTGCGCTACGACAAGGTGATTATCGCGACCGATGCCGATGTGGACGGTATGCACATTCGTCTTTTGCTGATGACCTTCTTCTTGCAGTTCTTCCCCGAACTCGTGGAACAGAAGCACCTGTTCATTCTGCAGACGCCGCTTTTCCGCGTGCGTAACAAGCAGGTGACCAAGTACTGCTACGACGAAGTGGAACGCGACAGGGCTGCAAAAGAAATCGGCAAGACCGGCCTCGAGATTACCCGATTCAAAGGTCTCGGCGAAATTTCTCCGGAAGAATTCGGCCAGTTCATCGGCGAAGACATGCGCCTCGAAACGGTGGTGCTTCCGCCCGATGCCTCGTTCGGCAAGATGCTCGCCTACTACATGGGGAACAACACTCCCCAGCGTCAGGACCATATTGTGCAGAACCTCCGCGCCGAAGCCGTGGAAGAACTTTAAGCCAGTTCAGACAATTACAGAAAAATGCGCGAATAAATTTCGCGCATTTTTGTTTTTGGGGAAATAGAATATCTAGACAACAGCCTTGCTTTTCCAGCGGCCACTACGCCAGCGCCAAATGTTGGCAAAGGAGCGGTAAAGTTCGTCGCTTGCCATGCCGAGCCAAAGTCCCGGCAGGCCAAGTCCTACAACAAACGCAAGAATCAGAGATGTCACAAGGCCGAGGGTCCACATCATGCCGCTCCCGACAATCGCCGGGAACTTGGAATCACCGGCAGCCCTCAGGGATGTGGTCACGATAAAATTCACCGCCTTGAAAGGCTGCACAGCCACATCGCACCAAAGACAAATCTTGCCGAGCCTAAGCACTTCCGGATTGTCCGTATAGAGCCGCAGCAGGTGTTCGCCCAAAAGGGCAACTATAATAGAAAGCAGAAGACCGCTCGTAATGCCTATGGCAAGCGTTTCGCGGACACGCCTGTTCGCCTTGTCGTAATCGTGCGCCCCCACGAGATGGGCAACGAGAATCTGGTTTCCGCTACCGAGACCCACGCCCAGAATCACCGAAAGGGCGGCAAAGTTACCTGCAAACACGCGGGCCGTCATGGCAGTCGTTCCCACATACACGACCATCGCCGTAATGAAAACCTGAAACAGCTGAAAACTGATCGGTTCAGCGGCAGCCGGAAGCCCGATGCGGATCCAGTCCGGCAAAAGTACGCGGGAACGTTTCCAGTCGCGGGATTTGCTATGGTGTTTCACCTTGAGCTTGAGCACCATCCAGAGAATTCCCGAAGAAACGAGCCACGAAAGGGCGGTCGCAAGCGCTACGCCGTAAACGCCCATCTTGGGGAGTCCAAAATAGCCTTCGAGGAACACGACGTTCAATGCAGCATTACTTGCAATGGTAATCGTATTGCCCACAAAATTCCAGATTGTCAGGCCATGAGTCGCAATGAGGGCGGTCAAAATAGTCTGTAGGGCTCGGAAGGCAAAACCGAACGAGACTACACTCAAGAACTGCATGGCATACCTGGCCGGGTCATCGGAAAGGCCCATCCAGTGCGGAATAGAGCCCGAAAGCGGGTAAATGACGAGTGTGAGGGCTAAACCGAGGAGAATGCTTCCGAAAAGGACCATGGTCTGGGTGCTGTTCGCATGGCTATTCTGCTTTGCACCGATATACTGCGAAACAATACTCGCTCCCGACTGCGAAAACGCATGCAACGCCGTAAACAGGGCTCCCAAAATCGGGAGCATGGCACCTACGCCTGCCGCCGCCGTTTCCGATGTCCTGGAAAGAAACCAGCTATCCATCATGGGCTGGATCATGCCCACGGCAAAAGTCAAGATAAGCGGCCAGGAGAGGCTTATCAGGGAACGGTCTTTGACGTCTTTTGAGGGGCCGTGCATATTACAATTTTAGAAATGAAAAGGGCGCTCCCAAAGAGCAGCCCCTTTAAATAGTGGTACGCGCTGTATACAGATTTTTTGATTTTACGGAACAACCTTGAATGCCTGAGTACGAGGTGCGCCCTTGCCGCTCTTGGCCTTCCCTTTTCCCGGCAAAATCATAAGGACCTTTTCCATGCGGGTTCCATCCATTTTGAGCACGCGAAATGTATAGCCCTTGATGGTTACTTCGGCACCGGGAGAAGGAATGATGCCGAGCGTTGCCTGTATAAGGCCCGAAAGTGTTTCCACATGGGAATTTTCGGGAGCCTCCAGTTCTACGCCGAGCTTGTATTCCATATCCGAAAGCGTAATGACCGGATCGAGGATGAATCGTCCGTCCTTGAGCCGCTGTACATCTTCATCTTCGTCAACGTCGTCTTCGTCCTTGATTTCGCCCACGATTTCTTCGAGGATGTCTTCGAGCGTGACAAGGCCCGCGGTTCCACCATACTCATCGACCACGATCGCAAGCTGGTTCCCCGTCTTACGAAGTTCGGTGAGCATGTCGTCAATCTTCTTGTGATACGGCACAAAGACCGGCGGCATCACGAGTTTCATGATGTCAAACGGTTCGTCGCGGTGTTCGGTGTACCATTCCAAAAAATCGCGGTTCGAAAGAATACCCACAATGTTATCGACGGTTTCCTTGTAAACCGGCAAGCGGGAATGGCGTTCGGTGTTGAGAACCTTCACCAATTCTTCGAGCGGAGTTCCGACTTCAATGGCACACATGTCCACGCGGGGCGTCATGATTTCGCGCACCGGGGTTTCCACGAAGTCGAAGATGTTCAGAATCATCTGGCGTTCTTCCTGTTCCAGGCCTTCTCCATCGGTATCCTCTTCGTCGTTCAAGTCAGCCTGCGCCTGCACCGCATCGCGACGCTCTTCGGGCAGGAAACTGAGCTTGGAATCGTAGCCGAAAACCTTGAGCGATTTTACAAAAAGCACATGGCATATTTTAGCCGGCAGCGCAAAGGGGAAGCGAAGGAACTTGAACAGCGGAATCAATACCACAGCAAATGTGTCGGGTTTCAAATTGCCGAGCAAGTTCGCAAAGAACACCGTGATCGTGTAAATGGCAATGCAGGCGACCACCAGATAAGCCGCAAAAGCAAGGAACCAGTAGTCCTGAACCCAGTTCCACGGAATCATCTGGAACAGATAAAAACCGAGAACGCCCGCACCCACGTTACAGAAAATGCGACCAATCGAAATTGTCTCGTTAAAGCCGGGAAGTTCCACCAACGAGGCGACCACCTCTTCGCGGCCTTCTCGGTCTCGGGCGTCGCGTTTGGCATAAATGCCGCTAAATACCGACTTAATCAGCGAGAACGAGAACGAGGTCAGGATAAATACGACAAGGAAGGCTACTGCGAAACTTTCAGAAGATTCCATTAGGCACCTTCCTTGTACGGGTCAAGTCCCAGGAATTCGCATTCGCGCTTGCGCATTACCTTACGGTCGGCGGCCTTGATGTGGTCGTAGCCCGAAAGGTGCAAAAGCCCATGAACAATCACGCGCTTCATTTCGGCATAGAACGTGTTGCCGTATTCGGGAGCCTGGCGGCGCACCTGCTCTCGGGCGATATAGATTTCGCCGAGCATGGCCTCGTCTTCGGGAATTTCGACACCGAGTTCGTTCTTCCATTCGAACGAGAGCACGTCGGTCACCTTGTCGAGCCCGCGATAATCGCGGTTCATAGTGCGTACGAACTCGTCGGTGCAGAGCACGATATTCACGTCTTTTTCCTTGCCTTCTTCGGCAAGGAGCTTGCGAGCCACCTTTTCGAACTTGTCCTTGTACGGAAAAGCCTCGATGTCCCCCTCGCAAAGGAACTCGATATTATACTTCTTCTTTCGACTAGCAGGGTCTGGCATTAAATGTTATACCACTTCTTGAGAACGTCTATGATAGCTTCGGCCTGGGCCTTGCCCGTAATCTTGAACTTGCCCTGGGGTTTGAAATTGCCCGCCATCTTGCGGTAGCGGCGTAGCGACACCTTGGGTTCGGTAAATTCACCGGACTTCGGGTCCCTTTCCTGGTAAAAGAACATCACGGTCGGCCACGCTCCCTTCGAGAGGATTTCCTTGCCGATTTCCTTGATGACTTCTTCGCCGGTATCTTCGTCGCTGTAGGCAACGGTCAGTTCTTCAACTTCCATATGCGGTCCTATATTATTACCTTTTTACCTTCTTTCAAAACGCTTTGAAAAAAGTCTCTTTTTTATTACCTAAAGTTGGCCATTCAGCTTTAGTTAAAAGAAAAATACATATATTTATGGAGGTTTGCATTCGTATAAAGAGGCAATATGTCATTTTCAAGGTACTTTAAGTTAGCTACAGCCCTCCTTTTCCTAACTGCCGACATCTCTTTCTCCGCATCTTCCGGCAAAATCCGCTTTGCTACCGGCGATGCCGTCATGACCCGCAATAGCGAAAAATCGCTGATTGTCGGTGACACGACCAAGGCTGAGTTCAAAGGACTCAAAAAAGGCAAAAAAACGGTCAAACAGGGCGACAATATCCGTACCTACATGGAATCCCAGGTCATTATCGCTCTTCCCGATGGCAGTAGCTTCTCCATCCAGGAAAATACCGATCTCACCATCGAAAGACTGTCTTTCGAAGATGGCCAGAACCTCTTTACGACAACCATCAACAACGGTAAAATGGGATTCGATGTCCAAAAACAGGGTACTGCCAGCAAGTTCAAGTTCAAGACCGGAACCGCAACCGCTGCAATCCGCGGAACGGCAGGCATCTTTGGTTCAAGCCCGAAGGTGAAATTGATTGCATCATTGAAAAATGGCGAAATCAACCTTGAATTCGGCGGTAAGCAGTATTCCGTCAAGGAAGGCCAGACCGCACTCTCCATAAATGACAAAATCATCGTCTTTGACCTGAAATCCTCTGGTGATGACAAATTTCTTACCGATATCGAATCGGCACTTAGCGACAGCTCTATTGCAGGAAACCTGGACTCCCTGACCAAGGCGTTACAGAAAATGGATGGTGACTTCCAGACGAAGCTTGACGAACTCAAGAAATCGATATCCTGCTCCATCGCCCCACTCCCTGATACAGTATTTGTGCCCAAGGTTGACGTTACCGTCGAATGCTCCGCAGGAGCGATGGTCGCCATCGATGACGATCCCGTCCAGTCAAACGGAGGGGTCCTCACCTTGCCCTTTAGCTGGGAAGCTACTTCTGTCGGTCTCAAAAAGATTGGCATCCGTTGCTACACCGACAAGATCAATTACTTCAACTGCGCAGAAACAAGTGTATTCTACGTAAAACCACAGGATTCCTCAAAACAGACCGACAAGCATCAACCTCTGACCATCACCACCAGTTCGCCCCTCGAGGTTTGCAATCCGGCTTCGGCAACGATTGACGGAACCTTCGATCCCAGGGACTCCAGTGCAACGCTTATCGTAAGCGTGGGCAACGCCAGTTCTAGCAATCTGGTCAAAATGAGCGTGAACGGCAACTTCTCCTACACCATCCCCATTACTGATAAAATCGGCAACTGGAACGAGACCCAGGCGAAAGTCATATACAAGTCTTCCTTATATGGAGACGATAAAGCCTCCCTGGACCTGAAGATTAACAAGTCCTGCAAGGACGTGAACACAATCAAGCCAAAGGTGACCTACCAGGGATACGATTCGCTAACATGCTCCATGCAGGCCCTATTCGAGAACATCACTGACGACAACGCCATTTATACCATTTCCAAAGACAATTCCACCACTAGAGAAATTGCCTTGACCCAGAATCAGAGCGTTTCAATTGAACTGAGCAAGGGAAGACACGAATACGAAATCGAAGTCACCGACCAGGCCGGAAACTCCAGCCGATTCTCCAGGACCCTCGGATGTTACCCCATTATTACTGACGCAAAGGTTTCCATTGAAGGACGCCCAATAGAACGATTACGTGTACCTCCTCCTCCAATGGGAATCAAGAATTCCTTCTACAAGGTCATGAAATTCTCCGTAACGGGACTCCCCGCCAACAATCCCGACTACATCAAGCAGATTGTCATTTCTCAACCCGGCAAGCCTAACATTACCCTACGTGGTTCCGACTTGGAAAGCAACCATTTCAACCAACAAGTTGAACTTTCTCGAGGAACATCCCCGACCATTGATGTTACCGTTACCCTCAAGAGCGGTCAAATCCTTAATGACCAAAAGACCTACGAGGTGCGCTAATGAAAGCCCCTATCCTTATTTCTGCACTTAGCTTAAGTTTTGTTTATGCTCAGCAGCAGGCTCCGGCAACACAAGCGGACGCCAATCCCCCCGCAACAGAAGCGGTGGCAGAGGCTCCCGCAGCAGAAACCGCAGATGAGTCGGCGACCGAGACCGAAGCGTTAACCGCCGCACCGGCAGCCGAAGCTCCAGCCGTAGACCAGCCTGCAACAGCACAAACGTCTTCCGAACCGGAACCCGTCATGGCAACGGGTACCCCCATCCAGGGCGACATTTCCGGTTTCATCAAGGCAGACCAGTCTCCGTACCTTGTCACGGGCGATATTACCATTAACTCAAACAGCGCCGTCATTATCGAACCGGGCGTCGTACTTCAGTTTACTCCCGGTACAGGAATCTATTCGCAAGGACAATTTGTCATTGCCGGCTCCGAAAATCAGAAAGTCGAATTGCGATCGGCTCTAAAGGGTAAGAGCTGGAAAGGTCTGTTCATCAGCAGCGACTCCCTAGCCTCTATCAAGAGTACCATCGTTGACGGTGCCGAAAATGGCATTACCATTGAAAACGGATCCCTCGAAATTCAGTCGGCAGAAATCGAGAACTGCTCTGCCAGAGGCATTTACGCCAAAAATACGACATTGACCATCGATCAGGTTCAATTCAGAAACAACCAGGGCGCAGCGCTTCATGTCGCCCCCTACAGCGACGCCGTGGTCAGCAACACCACCTTCGAAGGCAACAATGTCGCCCTCTACAGTTCCCCGCTTTCCATAACGAGCGTCGCATCGTCGCAATTCAAGTCGAACGCCTACGCACTCCTGGACATGGGCAACAGCCACATCGCCTTCAACAACACAAATATCAGCGACAACAAGGTCGGCATAACCACTACAGATGTCCTGTCCAAGGAAGTCACCGAAAGCGTCGGAGAAAACGAAGTCAAATTTGCAGACAACGTGAACGCGATTGCCCAAACGCTGCCAACCGATCCCGAGATTCCGGGCATCTACAGCCGTCCCGTCAACCCGAACGAAAAAGTGGAAACACTCCTCGCGCAGAAAGAAGAAGACGACAGAAGCAAGGAACCCGCAGGTACTTCCTGGACAAAGGTCGGCAACATAATGCTCGGCGGAAACTACCACTACGTAATGACCCGCAAGCACCACAAGGGCACCATCGAAATCGCAGGTGACACCATTAAGCATGGCGATCACTACGAGAACAATTTCCAGGTTCCCGGATTCGGCGGCGAAGCGAGCGTCTATATGCGCCTGCAGTCCCCTGACGGACGTACCATCGAATTCAATACGGACCTCACGGCCGATTCCTGGAACTACTTCTCTCCGAATCCGGTTACGCTCAGCTACACGGACAAGCGCATGAATCTAGTCGTCGGCGACTTCAACAAGTTCGAAGGCGACATCTACATGTCTTCGCTCCCCGTTTTCGGTATCGGCTATACACTTTCGACTCTCCAGAAGAACAACGCAACCGACCCGCTTCTGCAATTCAGCGGATTCTTCGGTGAATCCCGCAAGCCCTACCTACCCGACGAAAGGCATCCTCTCATTTACAACAACTATATCGATGATGGCGAAGCCCAGGCTCAGCGCCTTGTAAAGGGAGCCTCCCTGAAGTGGGCTCCGCTCCGCCGCTTTGACATGACGGTCGGCATCATCTCGTCCGACGATGAAATTCATGATCCACTGTTGCGCGATGGAGCAAGCAAGAGCACCATCACTAGCGAGCCCATGCAAAAATCCATGACTCTCTATGCCGACGGAAACTGGCTCTTCTATCCGGGCGACATCGAATTGAATGGACAGATCGCCGTCGGTGGCGCTGACACTACCGATGTTTACAGAGAACGCGCCGTCAACAAGGTATTCATGGATGCAGGTCTCAATGTCGCATCGATGAGAGTCCTTAGAATGCTCATGACCAACGAAAGCAAGATCAATTCTCTCACCAAGGAAGAACTCACCGAGATCTTCGGAGAGAATTCCATGCTCAACCGCGGCGAAATGCGCGATTCACTGCGGACACTCATCCGCGAAGCGAAATCAGTCCAGAGTAATTATGAAGATGACCGAGACGATGACCGCGTCATGGGAGTCAACTGGGGCAGTCAGAATTTCGCAATCGGAGCTTCGCTCAATTGGAACATTTACAAGACGACCCTTGAAGGACATATCAAGTATGTCGGTGAGGATTACTATAGCGCAGGTTCTGCCGACCAGCTCGCCGACACCCGTGAATTCGGGGGTACTCTCGAACAGGACATTCTTCCGTTCTGGAATCTCAAGTTCGGCTACAACCTCAACATAGAGAATGCGGCCAAGTACGGCAAGACAAACCTGTTCGGCCTTGGTGAAGGAACCCGCTGGGGACTGTTCAACGAAGATGACTCCAAGTGGTTTGAAGAGCATGAACTTGACAACGACCGAACCAAGTATATCCAGAACTGGAAATTGAACAACAATTTCAAGATTGGCAAGAACATAGGCATTTCCGTCGGATACAACCTGGAATACCGTTCGCAATATCGTCCTTACCAGTTGCATGGCGACTACATCCTCGAAGACGAAATTTATAGGGATGGTTGGTTCGCCGCTCGCAAGAATAAGGCGACGACCGAAATTGTCGACAAAAAGGACACCGTCTTGGTTGATTCCGCCCGCTGGGCAGAATATAACAGCATGGCCTCAGAAGATTATCTCGCCTCCAAGTTCCAGGAACGCATCTACAGGAACACCTGGTCTGCAGAAGTCTCCTACAGTGTATTCAACTCGACCATCAAGGTGGGTGGCCGCTGGACACTGCGTAGCGACGACTCCAAGTTCTTCAAGGACGACCTAATAAACGAAATGGACCTTTCAAACGAAACCATAGCCAAGCTCGGCTACTATTTCGGAGGTGCAGACTACTTTGAGCACACCTACCCCATCTCGGTAACATCGAAATTTTCGAGGATTCAAAACTATTTCTCCTTCACTCCGCGCTTCAAGAATTATGAGCGCAACGACATGACCGAAGACGAATATACTATTGAAGACGAATTCGAAATTCCCTTCATGAACAGGTTCCTTATTCTCGGTCTTTCGGGAGAATTCCGTTACCTCACGACTGAATGGGAAGAAAACGATGAAAAGTTTGACGAATCCGAATACGATCTTCTCGGTTCTGCGAATCTCCATGTCAATCACAACTCGCGCTGGAGTAGCGACTGGTATGTCGGAGCGGCCATGTACTATCGTCCCGACAACCTGAGCGACGAATACAAGGATATCTACGGTGGCGTGCGCGTAAACTACATATTCTAGAATCATCTGACATTGTTTAAAGAGAACCGCTTTTACAAGAAGCGGTTCTTTATTTTTTTAAATTTGAAACGATGTTCACCTACCGCTACAGAGAACTTTCCGTTGCACTTGCCAAGAAAGGTAAGTTCCGCGAAGCTTTAGCCAAGGAACTCCGCCTGCACCCCGAAGAAATTTTCAACTTGCAGGTGGAGCGTTTTTCGTTGGATAGCCGACGCAAGGGCGACCCCAAGTGGTCTTACAACGTGATTTTTGACTTGAAGCGGGAAGTCCGCACCACGGGCAATCACGCCAAGGGACTTGTAGCGGCAACGCGTGACAAAGAATCTCTTGAAAGCGACCCGCAGAAAAATAGCGTCGCGATGCCCGGGCATGTGGATGTAATTGGCGCAGGCCCGAGCGGACTCTGGGCAGCCTTGCATTTACTGCGCAAAGGTTTTGCCGTTGATTTGTACGAGCAAGGAAAATGTGTCGAAGAACGATTCCGCGATATTCGCCGGTTCTTTGTCGACCGTAAATTTAACGCCTACAGCAACGTGCTTTTTGGCGAAGGAGGTGCGGGGGCCTTTAGCGATGGAAAGCTGAATACCCGCACCCGGAACCTGTTCGTGGAACAGGTTCTACACGACATGGTGGACTTCGGAGTCGACGAATCTGTCGTGACCTTCGCCAAGCCGCATATCGGCACGGACCGTCTGGTGCTCTTGCTGCGGGAACTGCGCGCCGAAATTGCAAGACTCGGCGGCAAGATTCATTTCAGCACCGTCCTCGAAGATATCGAGATTAAGAATGGCCGCATTGCGGCGATTCAGTTAAAAAACGTCATTGCGAGCGAAGCGAAGCAATCCAATGCAGGCGCCGCAATTCCTCACTGGAAACCCTGCGAAGCGCTGGTGCTCGCCGTCGGGCATTCTGCCCGGAGCATTTACGAAATGTTGCACGCCCGTGGCGTCGCACTCGAAAGCAAGGCATTTGCCATGGGCGTGCGCGTCGAGCACCCGCAAGCACTCATCAACATGCGACAGCTCGGCCTGAATGTCGATACCAAGCTCACGGGTTCCGCCGAATACTTTCTCGCCACCCCGACACTGAATAAAACCAGCAGCGCCTACAGTTTCTGCATGTGCCCGGGTGGCGTCCTGGTGCCCTGCGCCTCGGAGCCCGGGACCCTTGCCACCAACGGCATGAGCTACAGCCGCAGGAGCGGTCCCTTTGCAAACGGAGCTATCGCCGTGCCCATAGCCGCAAGCGACAAGCTCTTTGGCGGGCTCGATTTCCAGCGAAAAATCGAAAGCGACGCCTACGCGGTCGGCGGCAAGAGCTATGCCGCCCCGGCACAAACTATTAAGGCGTTCCTCGCCCACAAAGAAGACAAATCGCTCCCGAAATCCACCTACCCCTGCGGACTTATACAGAGCAATCTGTGGGACTGGATGGACAAAACCATTTGCAAGAGCCTCGCCGAAGGATTCCTGAACTTTGACAAGAAGATTCCCGGATTCATCGAAGAAGGTCTGATTGTCGCCCCCGAAACCCGCACCAGCAGCCCGCTGCGCATGAGTCGCAACAACGAAACGCTTGAAAGCGTGAATACCCGCGGCCTGTTCGTGCTCGGCGAAGGTGCCGGGTATTCCGGCGGAATCGTCACCAGCGCCGCCGACGGCGTGCGACTCGCCCACTACGCGAAAAAGGAAAGCTTATGATCACCCGAGTCATTGACCGCAACTTTGCCAACATGCGCCTCGACCGATTCCTCCGCAAGGCCTTCCCCGACGAATCGCTGTCGGTATTCTTCGCCGTCATCCGCAAGAAGAAAGTCCGAGTGAATGGAGTCGTGGGCAAGGCGAATCAGATGCTTGCCGAAGGCGACACCGTCTGCATCTACGAGAATTTTAAGTCTGTCAGCGAAGAAGAAAAGAATAACGTCATTGCACAAGCGCATGACCGCTTCGGCTCAGCAATGCCTGCCTGCAAGCAGTCTGTCGCAGCATTCGCCTCGCACGTCATTGCGAACCCCGAAGGGGTGAAGCAATCCACCGCAGAAGGGTTTGCAAAAGCCAAGTCTACCTGGGGCAAGTCAGCCTCCCCCGCCGAGAAGCAGTCTGGCTGGGGCGCCAAGGAGCTCGATATCGTCATCCAGACCGAAGACTACGTGGTCGTGAACAAGCCCTCGGGACTTGCAAGCCAGCCGGGTTCCGGCACTCGCCCCGGCGAGAGCCTCGTAGAATATCTGTGGGAATGGGGCCGCCGCGAAGGGCTCGACTTTAAGCCCACCATCGCCCACCGCCTCGACCAAGAAACCTCGGGCATGATTATCGCCGCCCTCCACGGCGACACGCTCCGTGAACTCACGCGCATGATCCGCGAACACGAAGTCGACAAATTCTATTACGCCCTCGTCAAAGGGAACCTCAAAAAAGACAAGGGAACCATCAACGAGACGCTCACCCGCACCGATGCCGCCAAGGGTAGCAAAATGAAGGTCGGTGAATCTGGCAAGAATGCCCAGAAGGCTGTAACGCATTACCGCGTCAAGCAACATTACGAAGGCTACGACCTCGTAAAAATCAAACTCGAAACAGGCCGCATGCACCAGATTCGCGCTCATTTTGCAAGCATCGGGCACCCCCTCCTCGGCGACACCCGCTACGGTGACTTCGCGCTCAACCGCGAAGCCAAAAAGCAGCTCGGGCTCCACCGACTCTTCTTGCACAGTTGCAGACTAGAATTCACCTGGCATGGAGACAAAATCGTACTCGATTGTCCGCTTCCCAAAGAACTGCAAAGCGTCGTGGACCAGCTAAAGCCTATCCGTCGCGAATTCAACCGATAAAAGCCGAAGCTTTTTTCTAAATTTACCACCGAAATTTAAGCAGGCACGTGTTTTGCACGCGGGTCGTTTTGAAGCACCCGGCAAAATCCGTGCAAAAAAGGAATAAAGATGAAAGTTTCTTTGAATTGGCTCAGACGTCATGTGGATCTTCCGGAAAATGCGGAAGAAGTTGCAAAGGCATTGACCTCCATCGGCTTGGAAGTCGAAGGCACCGAAGAACCGGGCAAGGTTTATGAAAAGCTGATTGTGGCAAAGGTTCTTACCTGCGAAGCCCACCCGGACAGCGACCACTTGCACATTACGACCGTCAATAACGGCAAAGAAACTATTCAGGTCGTTTGCGGCGCCCCGAACGTGGCCGCCGGCCAGACCGTGGTGCTTGCCCCGATCGGTGCAGAACTTCCGCTCCCCGACGGCACCATGCTCAAGATGAAAAAGTCCAAGATTCGCGGCGTCGAAAGTTTCGGCATGATTTGCGCCGAAGACGAAATCGGCCTCAGCGACGACCACGCAGGCATCATGGTTCTCGACGACAGCATTCCCGCTGGCACCCCGTTCGTAAGCCTCGGCCTCTATGACGTGTGCTTTGAACTGAACGTGACCCCGAACCGCCCGGACGCATTAAGCCACCGTGGCGTGGCCCGCGAACTGGCCGCAAAGTTCAACCGTCCGCTGAAGCCGCTCGCTTACGAACTCAAGGAAGACTCCGAAGCCGCTAGCTCTGCCGTGAGCCTCGAAGTGGTTCCCGGTTGCGGTTGCTCACGTTACGTGGGCCGCGTCATCAAGGACGTGAAAGTCGAAAAGTCCCCGGCATGGCTCGCAAAGCTCCTGCACGCTGTAGGCATGAACAGCATCAACAACGTGGTCGACATCACGAACTTCATTCTGATGGACGTGGGCCAGCCGCTCCACAGCTTCGACATGGACCAGCTGCACGGCAACAAGATCAAGGTGCGCCGCGCCGTGAAGGGCGAAAAGATCGAAACCATCGACCACACCGCTCACGAACTCGTCGAAAACGACCTCGTGATTTGCGACGGCGACCGTCCGGCTTGCGTAGCCGGCGTGATGGGCGGCGTCGAATCCGAAATTGTCGATACCACCAAGAACGTGTTCCTCGAAAGCGCCTGGTTCAACCCGACCATCGTCCGCAAGCAGGCCAAGCGCCTCTGCATCTCGACCGATTCCAGCTACCGCTTCGAACGCGAAATCGACTTTACCACCCAGGACGAATACAGCCGCTACGCCTGCGCCATGATCCAGGAAGTCGCCGGTGGCCGCATTCTCAAGGGCACCGTCGAATACACGGGCGACGACCACAAGAAGAACTTGAACGAAGTCACGCTCCGCACGGCCCGCGCCGAAAAGGTCATCGGCATGAAGATTGATGCCGCCGACATCGAAAAGTACCTCACGGGTATCGCCCTCGAAGTCGTGAAGAAAGACGCCGAATCCATCACCTTCAGGATTCCGGGATTCCGCCCCGACCTCGAACGCGAAGTCGACCTCATCGAAGAAGTCGCCCGCCTCATCGGTTTCGACAACATCCCGTACACGCTGCCCTCCTTCAAGATGCAGCCGAACGAACTTCCGCCCATCGAAGTCCTGAACAGAAAGATCCGCAAGACGCTTTCTGCAATGGGCCTGCACGAATGCCTCTCCCTCCGCTTTACCAGCAAGGCCCGCACCGAAGCTTTGTTCGGCGCCGAAAACGACGACCGCCGCAGCAAGCCCGCAGCGCTCCTCAACCCGCTTTCCGATGAACTCGGCGTGGTTCCGACCAGCCTCCTCCCGAATCTTCTCAAGAGCGTTGCCGAAAACGAAAAGAACCGCCCCGGTTCCGTTCGCCTGTTCGAAGTGGCCAAGGGCCAGTTCAAGCGCGACCGCAAGGACGTGCGCGACCCGGGCTTTGACGAATCGAACCTCGTCGCCCTCGCCGTTGCAGGCGCCTTCGACGTAAACCCGCTCAACGACAAGCCCGCCCAGATTGACTTTGCCGCCTTCAAGGGCTTGGTGCAGAGCTTCCTCAAGCGCGTAGGCCTCGTGGTGGAATTCCGCGTGCCAGCCAAGGCTGAAATCTACCTGCACCCGGGCAAGCAGGTCGAAGTCCTCGCCGACGGCGTGGTGCTTGGCACCATGGGCGAACTCCACCCGACCGCCATGGCCGCTTTCGAAATCGGCTACACCACCTACGTGATGGAACTCGACATGGACAAGATGGAACACGCCACCCACAAGAAGATCGTGTTCGAACCGTTCAGCCGCCAGGTGCCCTCTAGCCGAGACATTTCCCTCGAAGTCGACAAGACCATGACTCACGAGCAGATTCTCGCACGCATCAAGGGCCTGAACCCGAAGAACCTCGCAAAGATTACGCTCAAGAGCATCTACGAAGGCGACAAGATCGAAGCCGGCAAGAAGAACATGGTCTACAGTCTGACCTACCAGGCCATGGACCGCACGCTTACCGACGACGAAGTCAACAAGGCGCACAACAAGCTGCGTGACAAGCTCGTCGCAAACGGCGACATCGTGCTCCGCTAGCTAAGTGCTCGGTGCTTCGCGCCCTTGAGGTGTGAGGTCGGGCCTTACGACCCTTCGAGCAGTGAGATAAAAAACAAGCCCCTTATCAGGGGCTTTCATGTTTTAAAGACTCATCGCTATTCCAGCGCTTCTCTAATCTGCTGGATAAAGTCCATTTCTTCGGGCGACACGTTGCTTTCGTTTTCGTTTTCTTTAGAGGCGTTCGCTACACGGAGCATCGATTCAAGAACCTTGCTCTTGAATTCGCCAGACTCATTCTTGATTGCTTCAACGCAGGCAGCGGCACGGTCCTTAGCCGACTTGAACTTGGCATAGGTTGCATTAAAATCATCCCAGGAGACATCCGGGGTCAGTTCATCGTGAATTTGGTCAAGCACATTGCTTTCAGCCTCAGTAGCCGAAGCGGAACCGGGCAAAAGTTTCTCGATTTCATTCTTATGGAAAAGGCAAGCCACCTGCCAAGAAAGAATCAATAGAGCTAAATTCGGATTCATCGTGTACCTCGTAGTTTAATATAGACAAATAATACAAAAATTGTGTAACGACATCATCCATTATCCATCATCCATTATCCATCATCCATCATCCATTATCCATCATCCATTATCCATTATCAATTATCAATCATCAATTATCAATCTTCAATTTTTACTATATGGCGTTCTTTCAGAACGCATATAGTACGGCTCGGCAATGTCAAAACAACAAGTTATTTTGCCGCTGCTCTCGCCTTTTACTATATTCCCACGCATGGCATACATAGCAATGGCCCGGAAGTGGCGTCCGCAATCTTTCTCCGATATGGTCGGTCAGGAACATATCGCAAAAACCCTCCAAAATGCAATTGAAGGAGGTCGACTCCACCATGCCTTCCTGTTTACCGGAACCCGCGGCGTAGGCAAGACCACCAGTGCCCGTATCCTCGCCCGTACGTTGAACTGCACCGGGGGCGACCCGCTTCACCCGTGTGGACAGTGCGAAAGCTGCAAGGACATTTCAAGCGGCACCCCGATGGATGTTTTTGAAATAGACGCCGCCTCCAACACGGGCGTCGATAACATTCGCGATGTAATTGAGCGCGTTCAGTACCCCCCCGTTATCGGCAAATACAAAGTTTTCATCATTGACGAAGTCCATATGCTCTCGCCGGGGGCTTTCAACGCACTTCTCAAAACTTTGGAAGAACCACCAGAACATGTCATTTTCATTTTCGCAACAACCGAAGTCAATAAGGTTCCGCAGACCATATTGAGCCGCGTACAGCGTTTTGACTTCAAGCGTCTCACGGTGGAACAGATCCGCAGCCGCTTGCGCTACATCTGTGAACAAGAAGGCATCAACGCTACCGACGAAGCACTCGATATCTTTGCCGAAAAGGCAGACGGTTCCATGCGCGACGGCCTTACCTACTTTGACCAGGCCTACGCCTTCACGGGCAACGAAATGACTGCGGACGCCGTCCGCAGCGTTCTCGGAATTCCCCCCATTGAATTGTTCTTCACGCTCATCAACGCCATCGAAAATCACGACCTCAAGGGCTGTTTCCAAATGGTTGATGACGCCTGCAAACGAGGCATCGAATTCATCCCGCTCCTCGATGGATTCGGCAAGTTCCTGCGCAACCTGCTCTACACCCGTCTCGACGCATTCACGCCCGACGCACTGAACATTTCCGAAGATCTTTACACCAAGTACAAAAGTGCCGTTCCTGAACTCAAAAATGGCGATATTCTGCGTATCAGCAAAATGCTCATCGATTTGCAAGGAGTTCTCCGCTACAGCACGAATCCACGACTCATGGTCGAAACGACCTTTGCCCGAATGGCCTGGTTAGACAGGCTAACGGATCTGAGACGTGCACTTGCCGCGATCAACGATCCTTCCAAGGCATCGAGCAACGCCTCCGACGAGGCGTTAAAAAAAAAAGTAACTGATGTTCAGAACATGCTGGACGCCCAGGAAGAAGCCAAGGCGCTCCAGCAGCAAGAAGAAAATCCTTTTGCCGTTCTCCAGAACGACATCGTGGGCGGTTACGGCAACGGAGTCTACAGCCGTTACGAAATAGCCTCTGCCTGGGGGGCAATCAGATCCCGCATAGCCGATTCTGGCGACTTCGCATTCTCGGTAGCACTGAACGACACCGTACTCGAAACTGGGGATCTCAACGCAACGCCATTCTCCATCGCGCTCACCTACCTTGGCGACACCGCCAGCGACGCCTGGGGCGTCAAGCAGATGGAAGACCGCCCCGACTACTTGGACCGTCTAAAACAGATTCTCGAGGAAGCGCTACAAACACCCATCCAGCTCACCCTGAAAACGAGGGCTTTCAATGAAGCAGAGCGAGCCATCCGCAAGCAGGCAACAATGTCCCCTTACGAGCTGGACCTCGAAAAAGACTCCGGTCTCAAGGCGCTCAAGGAACACTTTGCCGCCGAGCTCATCTACAGTTTCAAGAGCAATCGACCAGCGGTAATCCCCCAGCAGGGAGATTCCGGAGACATGGACACAGAAGACTAGCATTTACTATATTGAACTGCGAAAGAGCTACTAAAAAAGGAAATACACTATGGATATGAGCAAAATGTTGCGTGACCTTCAGAAAATGCAAAGCAAGATGATGAAGGCCCAGAGCGACCTCAAGGCGCAGAGTTTCGAAGCCGAAGCCGGCGGCGGAATGGTGAAAGTCGCCATGAACGGCAAGGGTGTGGTCACCATGATCAAGATCAACCCCGATGCAGTGGACAAAGATGACGTGGAAGCCCTTGAAGACTTACTCATGGCGGCCATCAATGCTGCCGTCAAAAAGAAAGACGATGCCACCCAAGAAAGCATCAGCGGTATTACCGGCGGCATGAAGATTCCCGGCCTGATGTAGCAAATCACCTGCTCAAACTTTCACTAAAACAAGTCCCTAGAGAGGGACTTGTTTTCTTTTTTGCTATACTGGTAATTTCGTCCTATAAATGAGTCATTTCATCCACCAATTATATAATTCGCCCTTTTATAGTATATAAGATTTTTTTACATTTGGAGCGCAAAAAGTATATAGGAGCATTAATGTCAAGGCACTTTAGAACGATATCGGCCCTAGCGCTGTGCATCGCGGTTCCCCAGCTTGCGGGAGCAACGACCTACACTCGCGAAGAAGCCGTCAATATAGCCCTTGAAAAGTCTTCGGATGTAAAAACCGCCGAAGAGGAACTGGTTTCGGCCAATTCCCAGGTGGACGCCGGCTACGGTAACGCCCTGCCGACAATTGACCTCAACGCAACGGTCACCCGCATTTTCGGGCTCGATGACGTCAAGAACAGTCACGATTTAACAAACGCCGCTTCCGATATGGATGCGGGCACCAACGAACCCTTTGCAGCCAATGCCTTGGCTCCGGCCCTGGACGGCCTCATGTACGGCATGAAAAGCCAGGGCTATCGCTGGCAATCCAGCGTAGGCGTAACCGCCACCCAGGTCCTCTACGCCCAGGGCAAGGTGGGAACCGGCATCGAAATCGCCAAGACCTACAAACACTTGAAGGAAGTCAGCCTGGAAAACGCCAAGGCCAATGTCCGCTACGACGTGGAGAACGCCTTCGACCAGCTCATTTTGCTGGATTCCAGCCTGGTAATCCTCAACGAGTCCAAGAATCTGCTCCAGGAGAACCTGAATTTCGTGGAACAGTCCAAAAACAGCGGACTTGCCACCGAACTGGACCTGATTCGCGTGCAGCTTTCCATGGACGAGCTGAATTCCAAGATCAAGAGCACGGAAAAGGCTCGCGTCCTCGCCCGCAACGCCCTGTTGAACACCATGGGCATGGACTGGGAAAGCGAAGTGCAGTTCCAGGGTGACCTGAGGGACCCCTCCCAGGGCTTTACCTTCCCCGACACCTCCATGGCCAACGTGAAGAAGCGCCGCAAGGAACTGGTCATGCTGGAAGCTTCCGAAGAGATGCTCAACAAGAACATCACCATCGAACAAGGTGGCTACAAGCCCACCGTCGTTCTCGTGGGCGGAATCACCTACAACAACAACAAGAACAAATTCAATGAATGGGACGCTCCGGACTGGGACGAAAACATCAACAAGTACATTGCACTGAACCTGACCATGAACCTTTTCAACGGCATGAAGACCAAGGAAGCCGTGGTCCAGGCCAAGTCCAACCTGCGTAGTACCCAGATCCAGAAGGAAACCGCCGAAAGGGGTTTCCGCGTGCAGATCGAATCCTGCGTAAACACCCTGGAAGACGCCAACGACCAGATTGAACTGGCAAAGAGCCAGATCAGTCTCGCCCAGAAGAACTACGACCTGACCGAGGCCGCCTACAAGATCGGCAGAGAAACCCAGTTGAACCTTCTCTCCGCCGAAAACAGCTTGCGCACGGCAAAGCTCAACTATATGTCGACCATCGTCGACTGGAACAAGGCCTACAACGCGCTCCTTCAGGCCACCGGTGAATATTAATAAGAAGAGGAAAGAATGAATAAGACACTCAAAACCCTCCTGACCCTCGCCACAGCATCTATGCTCCTCGTTGCCTGTAACCAAAAGGACGAGGCCAAGAACAACGAACCCAAGAAAGCCTCTACCATCGAAGAAATCCAGAAGGAAAAAGGCAAGCCGGCCCGCGTAGTCAAGGCGACTGTCGCAAAGCTCACCGACGTCCGCAAGTTCAGCGGTTCCATCGAGGGCATGCAGCAGAACAAGATTATCTGCAAGATGAGCGACCCTCTCGCCAAGATCAACATCCAGGTGGGTTCTTCCGTGAAGAAGGACCAGGTGGTTGCCGAATACCTCTTTACCGGTGACAACACCCAGTACCAGCAAGCCCAGGAACAGGTCGCCCTCCTCGAGAAGGCCACCGAACGCATGCGTGAAGTATTCCAGAAGGGAGGCATTAGCCAGCAGGACATGGACTCCCAGGAAATGCAGCTGAAGGTCGCCAAGATGAACCTGGAAACCGCCCGCCGCGCTTCCCTAATTCTCGCTCCTGAAGCAGGTGTGGTGACCGAGCTCAAGTTCAAGGAAGGCCAGACTCCCGGGGTAGGCGGCGTGCTCGCCACCATCGCCAAGCTGAGCCAGGTGATTTTGAAGCTCAACGTCACGAGCCAGGATATCGGATACTTCAAGAAGGGCGCTGCCGCTACGGTAACCGTCGCGGGCGAAAAGATCAAGGGTAAGGTTTCCCTGATTCCCCTGGCCGCAGACCCCAACACCCGTTTCTTCCCGGTGGAAGTGACCTTTAACAACAAGGGCAAGAAGCTTCTCCCCGGCATGTACGTGACCGCCGAACTGGACACCCGTCAGGTGAACGGCGTCGTGGTCCCCACCGAAGCCGTGGTCTACCGCAACGGTTCCAACGCCGTGTGGATCGTGGATGACGAAGGCAAGGCCCGCCGCAAGATCGTGCAGCTGGGCGTACAGACCAAGGACGACATCCAGATTGCCGAAGGCCTGGAAGGCACAGAAACCGTCATTGTCGAAGGCATGTCCCGCATGAACGACGGCGACAAAGTCCTGGTGGTCGAATAAGGGAGATTTTACCGAATGATTAAGGCCAGTATCTATAAACCGATTACCATGCTCATGGTCATTTTGGCCATCGTGGTTTTCGGTCTCTACACCTACTCCATGATGGTGGTGGACCTGATGCCGAAATTCGACATCCCCGTGGTCACCGGTACAATCGTGTATCCGGGCGCTAACCCGGAAGAAATCGAAACCACCATTATCAAGCCCATCGAAGACCAGGTGGAACTGGTGGACGGCATCGACTACGTGCAGTCCATCTGTATGGAAAACTACGGTATCGTGGTGGCCATGTTCAACATGGGTATCGACGTGGACGTGGCAGCAAACGATGTGCGTTCTAAAATCGAACTTGCGGCAGCCGACTTCCCGGACGCCGTGGAAGCACCTATTATTTCGAAGGTGGACATTAACGCCTCCGCTATCATGGCCATTTCCTTTACGGGTCCCCTGAACTCCACGGAACTCCGCCAGAAGGTGGAAGACGAAATCGAACCGCTGTTCACCTCTGTTCCGGGCGTGGCAAGCGTTGACCTTT
>NZ_CALEFV010000114.1 GCF_937877005.1 uncultured Fibrobacter sp.
CCGTCCTGCGGTTCAATTTTCGAGGCCTTGCGTTCCTTGATGTACATGGCGACATTACGGAACGGTGCGACCCAGATATCCTTGTCGTTCTGCTGAGCCCACTTGAGAGCACCTTCAATAGCGCTGATATCTGTCGGCGAATACGATGCTCCGCCATTGTTCTTCCCCTGGAAACCATGTGTCAGGAACATCACCCAACCATTGCTGTTAATAGCATTTTGCATGAGTCCCGTAAAGTCATTCGTAGACTTGATGCTGTTCTCAGCACCCGTCATGGCCGCAGGAACCTTGGCCCAGTTACTCGGACCATCTTTACTCATCACATCGCTAGGGATTTGTGCCCAGCTGGCATTGCAAACTCGACCCGCAATATAGTTCTGCAGAACCTGCCGCTCATCGGGAACATTGCAGTTCGGGTAAGCAAGGGTTATGCATCCGTATTTCTGATTGATCTTATCGTTAATATGGCTCTTTGAAGATGCAATTTCACTATTGGGCATAGCACCATTACCCGGATGGGAATCACTATGGCTTGCCATCTCATGACCAGTATCTGCCATTTTTTGGAAGCCACTCCAGTCCGGAGTATTCCACCCCGCAGAGACAATCAGATTAAATGTAGCCTTATAGTTGTATTTATCAAACAACGGGCCCGCGTCGCTCACATGGCTCGGGGCGCTATCATCAAACGTGAACGAGGTAGCCCCTTTGCGGAAACCCGACCAGGTTGCAATTTCTGCATTCTGTGCGTAAATCATGGAAGCGCCCATGGCAAGCACGGTCGCAAAAGTCAACTTTTTATAATCCATATCCACATTCCTCTTTTTTATCATAAATATATATAGGGGTCGCATAAAAGGGCATATCTACAAAGCAGTTTGCGTTGTTCGCCATTACAACACCACGGCAAATCCAGCATAGGAACAGAGCACTCCTTGTTTAAAAGTTTTTACTTTGATTTATTCGCACAAGAGTGTATTTTGAATTTGGGTTGGATTTTTTACTCGAAGAGGTGCCTATGCGCAGCTATTTTTCGGGTGTTTTGGCGGTATACTTTGCCGTCGGGATGTGGGGTTGTTCAGAATCGTCAAACGACGACATTTCTGCAGCAAATAACGAATCGTCTATCGAAGGCGAGGGAAATTCACCAGGTGAAGGGCTGTCGTCCGACAGCTTTTCAGGATTGTTGTCTTCGGGGGATTTTCTTAACGAAATATCGTCGCAAAGTTCCGGAACAGGTGACGGGACTTCGAATACGGACATTTCCGATAGTTCAAATTCCAGCGTTCCCGGAAGCTCGAGCAACACGGAGTCTTCGCATTCGGACAATAGTTCCAGTTCAACGGAATTTACCTATGTGGCTCCGGCCACCTTCTCCGACACCGTAAACGGAGCGGTGTTCAACATGGTGTATGTCGCGGGCGGCACGTACACGCGCGGATGCGATAACTGCGCCGAGCAGGACAAGATTTACGAGACGCCTGCGCACAAAGTAACGGTAGACGCCTACCACATCGCGAATACCGAAGTCACCATCGGGCAATGGAACGCAGTGATGGGCGGCAAGAAAAACGCCTGGGAATCGGACAAGGCGCCCAAAATCGGCGTAAGCTGGTTCGACGCGAACAGTTTCGCCTGTAAACTAGGACAAATCACAGGGCACCAGTACCGACTGCTGACCGATGCCGAATGGGAATTCGCGGCGCGTGGCGGCAAGGACGGCGTTCCCGACAACTTCAAGTTCTCGGGAAGCAACAGCGTCGATGATGTGGCGTGGTATTCCGAAAACAGCGGCGGCAAGGCACACGACGTGGCGACCAAGAAGCCGAATAAGCTCGGGCTCTACGACATGAGCGGAAACTCGTGGGAATGGGTGTACGACTGGCTCGTGGGCTATACCTCGGGCGACAAGGTGAATCCGGTGCAGCTCACCGGAAGCGGGAACAAGACGCGCCGGGGCGGGAGTTACGGCGAACCCGCGGAGTTTGCGCGGGTTAGCCGTCGCGCCATCCGCAGCCGCGATGGCGCCGCCGACATGGGGTTCCGTATCGGCATGTCGGCGGAACTCCCGCCGGGCATGGTGAGCCCCTGCGAAGCGGCGAACCCTTCGGCCGCCGCCTGCCAGGGCGACAAGAACCGCGACTGCCGCCTGATTACCGCGGCCGACGAAGCATGGATAAGCGACGACTACACCGTAGTCATCGCCGAAGACGGCAACGCGGCGGTTTCGGGATTCCCGAACGTGTCGGGACAGTGGTACACGCTGAATAACCGCAGCTTCAATGTCGTTACCAAAACAGGCACCAAGACTTACGCCTACTATGTATTCAGCCAGGACGAACTCACCATGATCAGCGACGACGGCATTCCCTACCGCCTGTACCGCCGCTCCATGAGCGAGGCGAAAAACAAGGTCTCGCTCACTTCCGCAAGCAACCCGAAAACACTTGCACAGCTGATTGCCGCAGTGGAACCTGAGCGCCTCGTGACCGACGAGCAGCTTGCCCACCCCGACACGAGCGTACGCGACCCGCGCATCGCCGCCGCAAGCGGATACACGTGGTTCTTTGACGGGCGCTGCTGCGGGGGCAACCACAAGTACCGTTTCCATCTTGATAAAAATGGCGATGCGGAATTCGTGGTAATGGACTACGACGACACGCACCACGAGAACATCCTCGCGAAGGGCCGCTGGTTCACCGTCGGGAACATCGGGCTACACATCGTCCTGAACGGCAAGTACTTCAACTACCTCTACACCGCGGGCGAACGCACCATGAGCTACAGCGAGTACATGCCGGCAGGGCCCATATTCTGCCACATCTCGTTCCAGAGCTACGAACGCGGGGACTTCCGCATTTTCAACAAGACTGTATTCGACGACAAGATCAAGCGACCGCGCGGTTTCAACGGAGAAAACCCCGTGTACGAACCGGGTGAATACCAGTGGGGGTCGTAATGCGCGTCTTCATTTTTGCCATGTTCGCTGCAGGCGCCATGCTCGCCGCTTGCGGCAATACGGATTCTTCATCAAATCCGGTCGTTACTGAATCTAGTTCACCTGACCTGGACCTTTCTGACTCCGATAACTTGCTTACAGGGTCATCTGCGCTAGATTCGCCGGAATGGTCGTCGTCCCAATCGTCGGCGACCACTCCGGTTTCATCTTCCAGCGTTCAACAACCGCATGGGTATTCGTCCTCGATAGAGGAGCAAATCAGATCGTCCTCTTCCACAGTTGTCATTCTGGAATCATCGAGTTCCGTGGACTCTGCAGCCGCCATAATCGAGCTCGACAAGGACGGATTTGCGACCGTCGCTGACGTTTACAGAAGTCTTTCGCCCGACGAAAAAGCGGTTTTCATCATCCGGCATTCCGAACGCGAAGACGCCGTGGCGATAGAGACCGAACTCACCGCAAATGGCGTAAAGATGGCGCAGGATTTGGGAGCAACACTCAAGAGCGACGAGGAATTCAGCTACATCACCTCGGGATTCGTGCGCACGAACGAAACCGCGAACAACATATCGAAAGGCCGCGGCGAAGCGAGCACGCCGAAGCTAATCACGAACTACGACATCACCGGCAACTGGTTTCTGAAAATCTCTGCGGATTCGCTTGCGCAATACGCGACAGGGCTCGGCATGAAGGGCAGTTCCGTGGAACTCATGGCACGCTGGGCATACGGAGAGCCCTACCCCGACGCACTCTACGAAATTATACCTCGCGCTCAGGAATTCATGGAGAACGTCATCCTAAAGAACTTGCCCAAGTGGAAACGAGTAAGCATCATGGTTTCGCACGACATATTCGTCATGCCCTTGGCCGTATTCGGCTCCGAAGGGAAAGTCGCACTCAAGTACCACGAAGACTACCACTGGATAAACTACATCGCAGGACTCGCCGTCATCATCGACGGTGAAAACAACTTGCGCTACATCCCTGTGAAAGGCGCCGATTCCGGCGTCATCGACTACCTTGCCATCTACATGGCAGAGCATGGAATTAAGAAATAGGAAAGGCGGACAAATGCCCGCCTTCAAATTTTCCACTTCGTTCTTCGTTTGCGTTACGCGATTTTCTGGAAGAAATCCATGAGCAGGTAAAGAGCAGGTGCAGCAAGGAAGAAGGAATCGCAGCGGTCGAGCACGCCTCCGTGACCGACAAATAGGTTGCCGGAATCCTTGGTGCCGCTCCAGCGCTTGAGGGCAGACATCAACAGATCGCCCACCTGGCCCGCGACAGTTACCAAGAGGCCAAGGCCAATCGCCTTCGCCCAGTCGATATCCACGTTGAAGCATCCGAGAGCAGCACTGCACTTGGCCCAGTATGCCACCCAAGCGACCGTCGCGACAGAACCCGCCACAGAACCTTCCCAAGTTTTCTTGGGACTGATGCTTGGAGCAAACGGGTGACGACCCAAAGGACCCTTGCCAGCAGCAAACTTGCCAAAGAAGTACGCCACCGTATCGCAAAGCCAGACACCAGTCATCACCAGAATAAACGGATAGCAATGTTCAAAGCCTTGACCATTTCCCATCATGAGTACGTTCATACCGCCCCAGAGCCCCAAGTACAGCGGAGCTCCGAGCTGCATTACGAGCCACGGGAAAAGATGATCGATTTCAACCTTTGCAAAGGCGACACCGATATAGATTGCAAAAATCACGAGGAAGGTCATGCCCACTACGTAGGGCACCGCAGGAAGACCGAAGTAGCTTCCCTTCGAAAGCGCCCATGCCAGCGTGAGCGCGAGCGATGCGGCAAAAGAAAGATACCGCATATCTGGGCCCTTGTACATCTTGGACACCATGCCAGCCCATTCCCAAGCACCGACACCGGCGATAAAGCACATCAGGCCGATACGGCTGAAGTCGTTAAACCACAGCAAGCCAAACACTATCGGAATAGCGATAAAAGCCGTAATCAAACGCTGCGCTAAGTTACTCATGTAATACCTTCCCAAATCGTCTTTCGCGAGTTTTGAAAAATTCTACAGCCTTCAGGAATTCATCCTTGCTGAAGTCAGGCCAAAGCGTGTCGGTCACGTAGAACTCGCTGTAGGCTGCCTGCCAAAGCAGGTAATTCGAAAGCCTGAACTCGCCTCCCGTTCGAATCACAAGATCCGGGTCGGGAGCACCCTTTAAATACAGATTTTTTGCAAATAAACTTTCGTCGATATCTTCGGGCTTGATTGTACCCGCCGCAACAGCGGCGGCAATAGCCTTCGTGGCATCCACGATTTCCTGACGGCCACCATAAGAAATGGCAAGGTTTAGCTGCATGCCCGTGTTGTTCGCCGTCTTGTCAATAGCGGACTGCAGGCTTGCACGCGGTTTTTCAGGAAGTCGCGCCATATTGCCGATGACGGTGAGCTTTACATTCTTTTCCATGAGGTCTGGAATTTCCTTGACGACCATCTCGATCAGGAGATTCATCAGGTAATCCACTTCCTTGGAAGGTCTGCCCCAGTTTTCGGAACTGAACACATAAAGCGTCATGTGCTCGAGCTTAAGGTTTACGCCCACCTCGACAGCATCGATTGTCGCCTGGGTACCCTTGCGGTGGCCCAGGAAACGTTCGAGACCGCGGCTGCGGGCCCAGCGCCCGTTACCGTCCATGATGATGGCTACATGTCTAAGCTGATTGCCCACAAAGACCCCGGACTACACCTTGAGGATGTCCGCTTCCTTTTCGGCAAGCAGGCTGTCGATTTTCGCGATAGCCTTGTCGGTCGCCTTCTGGATTTCGTCCTGTTGCTTCTTGACTTCGTCTTCAGGCAAGTCCTTGTTCTTCTTGAGGGCGTCGTTGGCATCGCGGCGAATGTTGCGAATAGCCACGCGGCCTTCTTCGGCATGCTTGCGGGCGATCTTTGCAAGTTCCTGGCGGCGTTCCGTGGTAAGAATCGGCAAGCTCACGCGGATGCAGTTGCCGTCCTTCATCGGGGTAAGGCCAATGTTTGCAGCAAGGATAGCCTTTTCAATCGGATCGACCATGGTCTTTTCCCATGGGGACACGAGCAGCATGCGCGGTTCCGGGACAGAAACCTTGGCCACCTGAGAAATCGGGGTCGGCGTACCGTAGTAGTCGATGCGCACATCGTTCAGGATAGCGGGGCTAGCCTGGCCAGCGCGGATCTTGGAAAATTCACGTTCGGTGGCCTCGATGGCCTTGTCCATTTTTTCGGTATATTCTGCCATAGTTCTTTGCGTGTTAATAGTTTTTAGTTATCAGTTACTAGTTGCGAAATATAGATAATTGAAATTGCAAATTCCAAATAAAAAGAGCTTTTACAAGAGAAAATTCTAAATTTGGCAATATGCCCACAAAAAAGCCCAAAGTTTTCGTCGTCCACTTAGGATGCGCCAAGAACCAGGTCGATGCAGAGAACCTGGTCGGAGAAATGCTAAACGCCGGATTTGTGACCTGCGACAGCGCCGCCAAGGCGGACTACATTCTGGTGAACACCTGCGGATTCATCGAAGCCGCCAAAGAAGAATCCATCAATGCAATTCTCTCGCAGATTAACGGCAAAAAAACGAAGCAGAAGCTGATTGTGTCTGGTTGCCTCTCTGGCCGCTACGGCAAGGAACTCGAAAAGGAAATCCCTGAAGTTGACTACTGGATTGGCACCTACAAACCGGGTGAACTTTTGAAG
>NZ_CALEFV010000115.1 GCF_937877005.1 uncultured Fibrobacter sp.
CAACTTCTTGAGCAGCGAAACGGCCGAAAGCACCCGAATTTTCGATGTTGTTCTAAAAACGGCCATTGCACACCCCGAAATCCGCTTTGACTACAAAGTCGGAGACAAGACCTTGTTTACAGGTGTCCCGGGAGAGTTGCGCAACCGTATTGCCGAAGCCATCGGCTCTAAAATTGCAAAGGCGCTTTTGCCGGTTGACTACACCGAAGCCGGCGTACACGTTTGGGGTTACGTCTCCCCCACCACCGAAACCAACGGCAAGCGCAACCACCAGTTTTTATTCATCCGCAATCGCCCTATCGAAAGCAAGATGATCAGCAAGGCGGTACAGCAGGCCTACGAGCCTTACGGCGCCCAATGCAAGCCTGTTTCGGTCCTGTTTTTAGATATGCCGGACATGGAATTCGACGTCAACGTGCACCCCGCCAAGCGCGAGGTTCGCTTTGCCAACCAGAATTTGGTATTTCTGGTGGTGTCCCACGCCATTCGCGACGCCTTTACCAAGGACATGGAGGCCAACTCGCCCTTGATCGACTTGAGCGACCTCCAAGATAGCAAGCCGGAAGTTCCTTACGGATTCGAAGAACCGATTTCCAAACCGGCCGTCGCCCCTGCTCCGAGCTTTACTCCCAGGGAATTTAGCACAAAGGAATCGAGCGGCGACATTCCCGAAATGTCGAATTTTCCGACTGCCGGATTCACTTTTGAAAAGCCCCGCAAAGCTGTGCGCCAAAATGATTTGGCCCAGGACTTGTTCAGCACGCCTGAAGCAGGCAAGGTCATTTCGCTGGAAGGCAAGATGAACGAGACTCCCGAGCCTGTAACCCAATGGGTTCCGCCCACATTCTTCCAGATTGCAGACACCTACATTGCCGGCGATGACTCCAATGGCCTCTTGGTCATTGACCAGCATGCGGCCCATTCGCGCGTGCTTTACGAACAAGCGCTGGACACCTTAAGAAATGGAGCCGCCCTGGACAGCCAGGAACTGTTGTTTCCGGAACTTCTGGACCTTTCCAAGATTGAGATCGAGGCTTTAAAGAGTGTCGAAGACCAATTCAAGCGTTTAGGCTTTTACATTGAACATTTCGGCGGCGAGACCTACCAAATTCGCGCGATCCCGAGCGCGCTCCCGCTTTCGCGCGCCATCAAAGCGGTCAAGGACTTTTTGGACAGCATCGGTGACGAAGGCAAAAACGAAGGCGACATGGTGAAGGTGCAAGACACTATCGCCAAAGCCTGGGCAAACACAAACGCCTACCAGGCAGGCGACAAGCTCAAGTCGGAAGAAATGGCCGCTCTCGTAAGCCAACTCATGCTGACCGAAGAACCGCTTAAATCGCCCTACGGTCACCCGACGTTACTGCGCTTTACACTCGACGAACTGGCCAAGAAATTCAAGCGCTAATTGATCGAGCGTTTTCCCGACAGTGAGCTTTTCGAAAAGCTCTTTCACGACATTTTCTCTTTTGCCCTTAGTTAGCGACCAAGTTTTGACACCCGACCACGGGTGGACGATGTATTCTGGGAACACAAGACGATTCAGAATAATGTTGGGCAATGCGAAAAATTTTGTCTTGATAAACAAGCGACCTAAACAATAAGTCAACAAGTCGGGCTTGGTACAAACCGTAAAGGGAACTCCCGACAAAGCAAGTTCCAAGGTCGATGTTCCGGGGGCGGTCAATGCATATTCCGCACTTTGATACAGAGCCTTTCGCTCTGCGGCACTTTGGGGAGCGACAACCACAGGAATCTTATACTTCTTGAAAACATCCACCAGTTCTTGGCGCGCTGCCACCACCGCTACATTTTTAAGCCCCTGCACCACTTTCAAATAAATAGGCAAGTTGCGGAGCGCCTGCGCCTTGCGGCTGCCGGGAAAAAGTAGAACTTGGATTGCATCGCCCTTACTGGGCTCGCGATGACGCGCAAGGTTATTCAGTACGAAAGCTCCGACATTACTAAACGGGTGTTGAACGCGAACCACATTACAGCCGGCTTCGCTGTACACAGATTCTTCAAAGTCAAAGAATACGGCGAGCTTGACATACGGATTTTTCGCAAGCACCTTCGCACGCTTGCGTTTCCAGGCCCACACTTGTGGAGGCGCCACATACAAAGCGGGCTTGCGGAGTCCCCCCGCCAGAGCCACGAGTTTCATGTTAAAGCCCGGATAATCAACAGCAATCAGCCCGAGACATTCCGGCGATTCAAGCGCCGTCTTTAGTGCAATAAAACTCTGACGCAATTTAAAGTACTTGGGCAATACATCGCCAAAGCCAGAAACCGGCAAGTTTTCGAAGTCGACCAAGGGCAACATTTCCGCCCCCTGCATGCGGCGGCCGCCTGAACCTTTCACGGTAAAATTTTTTGAAACTAGACTCTTGACTAAGGGTTCGCCAACGGAATCCCCGGAGTCTTCGCCCGCGCAAATCAGAATGTACGGCTCGCACGCCATAGGCTTTTACCGCTTGGCACGATTCGAAACCCAGACCTTCGCGGCGCCCAATTGCTTACGCAAGAACTGCAACAATTCCGGAGTATAAACGACCTTCTTGTTTTTCAAGGCAAGCACATGTACGTTGCCGGATTCCGCCTCGACATGGCAGACGATTTCGCAACCGCGTTCGCCTTCGAAGGGTTCGTACTTTTCCATGGCCGTCAGCAACTTGTCGGCGAAGTCATCATCGATCATCGAAGAATAAACCACCATGTGAATGTGGCTTACCATGTCCGAACGCACACGATCCAACTGGATGACTTCTTCGACCACCAGCTGCATACCGTCGCCCATACGCTGATGTTCCAAGTTTCCCTTTACAAGCACACGGTCATCGAGAGCGACTGTATCGCGGAACTTTTCCCACATGTCTTTCTTGAAGAACATTTCCAAGTCCCCGTGGAAGTCTTGAATG
>NZ_CALEFV010000116.1 GCF_937877005.1 uncultured Fibrobacter sp.
AAAAAGCCCGCTCGCTGGGAGCGGGCTGCCGATAAAGCTGCGGCCGCTAAAGCCGCCGAAAAATAACCCGAATTCAGTCGATTGAGCGCAATTCGGCGCGAATGGGCGCGAGCGGTCTCTGTGAGCAACAAACGCCTGGTATTGACCAGGCGTGGTCGCGAGAGAGCTGGCTCCAGAGTAAGGATTCAATTGATTTTAGCCAGCTCGGTCCTTAATGCACTCCGTTGCCGTCGGCCACGTCGCAGGTCACGGGCTTCCCGTTCACTTCAAGCGCGAGGGCGTCGCAGAACACCGCGCCACCCTTCACGGAGAGCGCAATCTTCTCGAAGTCCTTCACCTTCAGTTCACGCGGTTCGCTGGGTGCTACACCCTTGAACAGGGCGCGGTCACCGGGCTTTGCGTCTTCGGGCACGGAGACGAGCTTGCAGGTGTGGGCCTCGTTGTCGAGGTCGCCCGCAAAGAGCATGCCCTGGCTCATGATGCCGCGAAGAGCGCTAGGCTTCAGGTTCGCGAACAGGAGAATCTTGCGGTCCTTCAGTTCCTCGGCCTTGTAGCTGTTCTTGAGGCCACTGCAAATGGTGCGGAGTTCGCCTTCGCCAGCGTCCACCTTGAGCACGTAGAGGCTCGTAGCGTCCGGATGGTCGGCTACTTCCTTGATCTGGGCCACGCGCATGTCCATGGCAGCGGGCACGTCGGCGGCCATCAGCGGCTTGTTCTGCTTGGGCTTGCTCTGGGCTTCCTGCTTCTTGACTTCTTCTTCGATACGCGGGAAGAGCGGCTTGCCTTCGCCGAACGCTTCGCCACCCTTGAGGATACCCCAGGCGAGATCGTCGGCGCTCTGGAACTTGCAGCCGATCATGGCGAGGCCTTCTTCTGCCTTGGCGGGGATTACTGGCCACAGCAGGCTGAGGGAAAGACGCACGGCTTCGGCTGAGATGTAGAGCACGGTTGCGAGTTCGTCCTTCTTGGTTTCGTCCTTGGCGAGTTTCCACGGAGCCTTGACTTCGAGATAGCGGTTGATGCTACGCACGAGCTGCATGATGGTTTCGATAGACTGCGAGAGGCGAGCCTGCGGCAGGCCTTCCTTGATTTCGGCAATCACCTTGTTCGCAAGTTCGATGACTTCCTTCTCGGCGTCGCCGATGGAGGTCGCTGCGGGGAGCTTGCCTTCAAAATTGTTGAGCACCAGACGGTGCACGCGGTTCAGCACGTTGCCCAGGTCGTTGGCGAGGTCGCTGTTGATGCGGCGCACGAAGGCGTCGTGGGTGAAGTTCGCATCCTGGCCCACCACCATTTCGCGGGCAAGGAAGTAGCGGAACGCGTCGATGCCGTACTTTTCCATGTAGTCCATGGGATTCACCACGTTGCCTGCGGACTTGCTCATCTTTTCGCCGCCGTTCACGAGCCACCAGCCGTGGGCCAAGATGTGCTGCGGGAGCGGAATGTCGAGAGCCATGAGCATAGTCGGCCAGTACACGCTGTGGGTGGTCAAGATGTCCTTGCCGATGAGGTGATAAGTGGCGGGCCAGATTGGCGTGCCGTCGGCGTAAGTCTTGTGGAAGGCGGTGGAGGCACTCACGTAGTTCAGGAGAGCGTCGAACCACACGTAGGTCACGTAGTCGGTGTCGAAGGGCAGCGGAATGCCCCAGCTGAGGCGTGCCTTCGGGCGGCTGATGCAAAGGTCATTCAGCGGCTGGCGCAGGAACCCGCGGATTTCGTTCCAGCGGTAGTCCGGCACAATCCAGTCCTTGTGGCTTTCCAAGAAGTCAATGAGCTTCTGCTGGTAGGAACCCATCTTGAAGAAGTAGTTTTTTTCCTTGAGCCATTCCACCGGGCGGTGGCTGATGGGGTCGCACTTGTTTTCGTCCAGCTCGTCTTCGGTAAAGAAACGTTCTTCACCGACGGAGTACCAGCCTTCGTATTCCTTCGAGTAGATTTCGCCCTTGTCCCAGAGCTTCTGCAGGCATTCCTGCACAAAGGCCTTGTGTTCGGGCATGGTGGTGCGGATAAAGAAGTCGTTACCGATACCCATCTTCTTCCACAGGTCTTCGAAGCGGTGGTAGTATTCGTCTACGTGTTCCTGCGGGGTCACGCCGCGCTTGTCGGCAGCGCGCTGCACCTTCTGGCCGTGTTCGTCGGTACCGGTCAAGAAGAACGTCTGGTAGCCGAGAATCTTGTGGAAGCGGGTGAGGATGTCCGCGAGGACGGTGGTGTAGGAGTGCCCAATATGCGGGGCGTCATTCACGTAATAAATCGGGGTGGTAACGTAAAAATTTTTCATGTGCCCAAAGATAGTAAAAGTGTGCAAGGCGAATCATGAGTGAAAGCCTGCTTTCGCATATTTGAGCAGCACCTCGGTTTACAGCTGCAGTTCTTCTTGCATGCTTATATTTGCGCTTGAAACGGGTATTTCTCGGTGCAGCATTTCGTAGGCGGTGCGCGTGGCGGTTCGGCCACGCGGCGTTCGCGCGAGGAGGCCCTTGCGGATCAGGTACGGCTCGTAGACTTCTTCGAGGGTGTCGGGCTCCTCGCCGAGCGCAGCCCCGATGGTGCCCAGCCCCACGGGGCCACCGCCGAACTTGTCGATGATCATCGATAAAATCTTGCGGTCCATGTGGTCGAGGCCTTCACCGTCTATTCCGAGCATTTCAAGCGTCTTGCTTGCCGACATAAGGTCGATGACTCCCGTTCCGCGGACCTGGGCTACATCTCTGCAACGGCGGAGCACGCGGTTTGCGATGCGGGGCGTTCCGCGGCATCGTCCGCTCAAGAGCCTTGCCGCATCTTCTTCGAGTCCGACATTCAAAATTTTAGCGCTACGCATCAAGATGCTCTTGATGTCATCGTCGTCGTATAGCTCCAGGCGATAATGAAGCCCGAATCGGTCTCGTAGCGGGCTAGTCAGAAGTCCGCTACGCGTCGTGGCGCCCACTAGCGTAAAATGCTTGAGCGGCAGGTTCACGCTTCTGGCTGCAGGTCCGGAATCGAGCATGATGTCGAGCCTGAAGTCTTCCATGGCGGGGTAGAGGTATTCTTCGACAACGCGGTTCAGACGATGGATTTCGTCGATGAATAGAATGTCGTTTTCCTGTAAGCTTGTCAGGAGGCCGGCTAGGTCGCTAGCCTTTTCGAGAACGGGACCGCTAGTAATGTGGATGTTGACGCCCATTTCCTTAGCTATAATCCCGGCGAGGGTTGTTTTGCCGAGTCCCGGAGGGCCGCAGAATAGACAATGGTCCAGCGAATCGCCACGGTGCTTGGCTGCTTCGATCGCAATTGAAAGGCTCTCTTTAATATTCTTCTGTCCGGTAAACTCTTCAAGAGAAGGCGGACGGAGCGTGCGTTCTACGTCGCTTTCGTCGCCCGATCTGCGTTCCGGAGATATGATTCTTTGATCGTCCATATTCAAGTTCTTCTAGAGATTGCTTCGACCCCTGGGGTCTCGCAATGACGTTTGTTTTTTCTTTAGTTTTCAAATCAAAGATACTTCAAAGCTTCGGGAATAAGGGTTGCCGCATCCGCAGAATCGCCCAGGATTTCAGCAGCCTTCATCACGGCCTTTTCTGCAGCCGGGTCCTTCACGCCAAGCGTATGCAGTGCCAAAACGGCTTCCATCTTCGGACCGGTAAGGGCTCCCATACCTGTAATTCCAGAGCCTTCCACATCGCCCAAGGCCTGGAGCATTGCTCCTGCCTTGTCCTTGAGTGTGAGTATCATCTGTTCGCAGGTTTTCTTGCCGAGTCCCTTGATTTTTCCGAGGGCGCTCTTGTTATCGCTAGCTATCATGTTCAACAGGTCGGCAGGGGTTGTGCCACTCAAAATGCGCTGGGCTAGTTTCGGTCCGACCCCGTTCACGTCCAGAAGCATCAAAAAAGTGTCTTTCTCTGTTTTGTCAGCGAATCCGAATAAGGTCATGGAATCTTCACGGACAACCAGGTTCGTGTGGAGCGTTACTTCGCTCTCGATTTCGGGCAACTTTCCTGCCGTGTATGCCGAAATGTTTATTCCGTAACCAATGCCGTTTACGTCTACGACCACGAATGTGGGGGACTTCTCGATCAAAATTCCATGTATCCGTTCTATCATGCAAAACCCGTAAAAGTAATAAACATTTGTTTACTGCACAAATATATACTATTTTTACGAACTCTGTCAAGTCATTCCGTATTTTTTTTACAAGGCTGCGGTTTCGGGGGCGGGCTCTGTCATGCCTGGTCGTATTGCTGTAGAAAGGCTGCGGAAACCGAAAATGGCAAAATTAGCCTAAAAACAGCGTTTTGCGCCGTGACCGTATAAAATGGCTTGACAGAGCCACGGAAAATGCAAGCATTTCCGTGCAGGATTCACCTCATCGCTAGTCCCGGAGACAACGAACAGGAAACCCGTGGTTCTTATGGTTGTGGTTCAGGTACGCACCGTCGCTGTTGTAGATCAAGTGCATACGGTACGCCCATTGGCTATCGTACTCCGTAGAACTCCAGAATTCCGCGGCCGTGCCATCGCTGTAGAATTCTTCATAGCTGCTCCTGCCGCCAGCAGGCAAGGCGGAAAAACCGAAGGCGTCTGTGCCGTTGCCGTAGCTATTGGGTTTCCAACCCGTCTGCGACTTGAGAACCTTGCCCGCAGTTGAACTGTCGCCCACCGCCGTGAACAAGGTATACCATTCGCTCTGGCTGGGCAGGTGCCAGCCATCGGGACAAATGCCCTGAACCAAGGTCTCTGAGCCTGCCGAAGCGAGGTCGCAGGTCTTGTCGTAGCCGCAGCCGGTCTTTACTGAATCCATGGCCGCAGCCCAGGCGTAAAGGCGACCGGTCACGTCGCAGTTCTTGGCAATGTCGTCGTAACACCAGGATTTACCCTTGAGAATTGTGGTCGTTACACTGTCAGCGTAGTTCAGGTTCTCCGCCATCCAGGTCTGGGTGCCGATGGTGACGGTCTTGTACTTCTTGCCGTCGCGCCCGTCGGTCATGGTGCCGTAGGAGATTTCCGGATTCAGGCGGCATTCTTTCGGAATGTTCCAATTCCAGAAGAGCTCCGTTTTTCCTTCCAGAAGAGCAGAACAATTCACATTGTCCGCAGAGCTACTGCTAGATGCAACCGAAGACGACGATTGCACAACGGAACTGCTGGAAGCAACCGATGAACTCGATATTACTGACGAACTAGAAGATTTTGCAGAACTGCTAGGCGCAACCGAAGACGATGATTCAACCGAACTGCTACTAGGAGTCTGCGCGGAGCTTGAAATGCTGCTACTTGACGTAGGCGAAACACTTGAGGAACTGGATCCTATCCCCCCCCCTTCGGGGGTCCAAGATGACGAAGAAGAGACTTTCGAAGCGTTTACCCATTTGCCGTCTTCGCACTTGAACGCCGTTGAATCTTCATCGACTAAGGCTACCGCTCCGTCGTACCTTTCGGTACAACTCGGTAAGTCGTCTTCGGAAGCGTAGACTTCGTCGAGAGTGGCGGTCCCCGCATTTGTAGAAGCGTTTGCACCGCCGTCGCTGTCGCCTCCGCAGGCGGCAAGAATTGCCATGGATCCTATCGTCACACCCTTCGATAAGCTCAGGGACCTGAGGCTCCAGGGTGAGTGGCGGGAGAAAAAAACAAGCGGTTGTTTCGCAGCCATGACGGACTCCTTCGGTTATTTCCAATCTAAATATAACTTATAATCAGGAATCCTTCGCGGTATTCCTTGAGGCTCTGTCAAGTCAAATCGTTTTTTTTACAAGGCTGCGGAAACACTGCGAAATCGGAACCTGTCGAAATAGCCTAAAAACTATGGTTATGCAGTGAATAAATAGCCTTGAATGGGCTTACAGATTCGGGAAAGTTTGCTAGCCGAGGTCGGGCGTACGGATTGGCCTAGCAGAGCCTTTTTACGAACTCTGTCAAGTTTTTTTTGAAAAAATGACGAATCTGATGCTTTTTTAGGGAAATCTGTCGTTTATGGCTTTAGTTTCTCGTATTGAACCTTAATCCATTCGGGGCTGCGGGCGAACGATTCTATCCAGATTTCATCGAGCGGGCCGTTCCAGGTCTCGGTTTTGATTTCGTCGCCGCCTATACGGAAGGGAACGCCGTGGTTCAGTTCGTTCGGCACGAACTCACCTGCAAATTCGGTACCGTCGCTACCCGTAATCGCCACAGGTTTGCCGTTCACATACATACTTACGTGATGGTTCTTGGAAACAAGTACAAGGAATGTCCACTCGCCGACAGGCACCGATGTCGAATCGCCGAAGTATACAGCTTCCGGCCAACCCGGCATACTCTTCATCACGGCAAATGTCCCGCTATTCACCTCGTAGTGCCACTGGAACCTTGACGTAGAATCGCTCCAGTAGGCGCGCTGGCTAAACAGGACCTGGTGCTCGCCGTTGGGGCCGTCCCACTTGGTCCAGAGCGAAAGTGTAAAGTCGCCACCCGTGGGGTCAAGCGTGTCGAGGTCGATAAACTGCCCGGGTTCCAGGAATACAGCCTTGCCGCTAATTCCCTCCACATAGTTTATGTTGCCTGCAACGGAAGAATCGTGGTTGAGCACCTTGATGTCGCCATCCATGTGGAGGGCGATGTCTATTTCGAGGTCGTTGGGGAGATATTCCTGTGAAGAATCGGGGAGCGAATAAGAGAATTTGTAGTAATCTGCTATGACGTCCATGTCGTTGCTCGTAAGCCATTCTCCGTTTACTTCTAGCTCGGGCAACTTGAGCGTGTCCCTTGATTCAAGGGTGGTGAATTCAAATTTTGCGATGGCTGAATCGTCCTGCACGAACACGAGGTCCATCTGAACGCCTGCCGGGATGGAATCGAACGCAAATGTGCCGTCCTTGCCGATGGGCGAGCGCAAGTGCGTTCCTGGAATGCGCATGTAACCGGAGGTCGCTCCGGCAATTTTCCCGCTTACCGTCTTGTGAGGGCCGATGCAGATTGTATCCTTCTTTACGTAGGAAAGTCCGTCGCCGCGCAGACCGGATTGACCTTCGGATTCCGCGTAGAATCGTGGCCAGGCGTTTTTTGCCTGTAACGAAGAGATTGGCCCGATTTTGAAGAATCCTGCAGAATCGGCGGTAGTTTCAATTGAATCGGTGATTTCGTTTGCACTATCCAGGAAGGCGACAACGCGTGCGGCAGGTACTGCGTGTCCTTGTAGATTGTGCACCACGCCTGAAAATATGAGTGAGTCGGAATTGTCGGCGATTGAATTTCCGATGTCGGTCACACCGCCGGCGACATCTTCGCCGTTGGAACAGGCGAGGACGGCAAAGGTTGCTGCAATGGCAAATGTCCATGTGCTGCAAAGGATCGGTAGCTTTAAGTAGGCAGCCGAGCGTTTCATCTTTCAACCTCCGTTCCGACCTTTTTGCTCATAGGAAATGCGACAAGCATCATTTCGTAAACTCGTTCCACGTTCAGATCGTTTGCGGCCCGCGCAATAATCTTCTTGCGCGCCTCTTCCAATATGTCAACTGCGTAATTATAGGAACTTTCGCTCATGGCGAGCGTCGTGAAGGCGGCAAACCGTTCTTCCTTCGGCATCGATTCAACCGCGCCTATCGCATGTTGTACATATTCGCGACGAATCTTCCGCAGTGCAATTGGCGGAATTTCTGTGGCATCGAGCATTTGAGACGTATGCTCGTAATGTTCGCCTTCTTTTTTCAAAAGCCCCCATTCCAGCAGGTTCTTCACCGCCTCGCGAGCATCTTCCGTCGTAATCTGCGGTGTGAGCGAGCGGGCGAGTGTTCGAAAGTCGCCTTTCCAGTCCGATTCCACGGCAAGTTCGCGTACCACCGGGTAGTACCACTTGCTAAAGTACGCCTGTTCGCGCGTCGTCACGTGCGTGAACTCTATTTGCTTGCGAATCTGCAGGATTTGTTCCCACGCCTGGTCGCGTTCGTTCACCTGCTGCGCCTGATTGTACTGCACCAGCGCCTCGAAGTATTCCTTTTGCAAGGGCTCGAAATCCATGGCCTTTGCAATCTTCTCGATGGACTTGGGCGTTAGATTGAACCGCCCTCGGATTACGTTCAGACAGTACGACGAACTGCTGAAGCCCGCTTTCGCCGCAAAAAAGCGATGTGAAAACACTGCGCGCAGCTTCTTCTGCTCGTCGAAATAGTCCTGCATGAACTTGCGGAAGTCGTCGTAGTCAAACAGATGTTCCAGTGCGATACTCATTGCCTTTTAAGATAGATAATTTTTACACAAAAATCAATAAATTTTGCAGATTTATTTAAAAACTTTGTTGTTTGTGTATAAAATATTACACAAAAGCTGGCGCAAAAGGGCGTTTTACACGCTTGCAACACGGAATCTTTTCTGATGGAAATCGCAAACCTAGGAATCGGTGAAGTGATAATCTATTTCTTGCATAGCACAAATCAGGAGTGTGTTTATGCAGAAAAAGTGTATGGGATGGATTGCCGCGGCAGCGCTCGCGGCGGGAATGGGTTCGGCCGCATGGGCGGCAAACGGCGACGCCTACACGTGGCCCGCTTACCGCTCAGACCTGGATTACGACACCAAGTCGAATCTGGGCGAAATTAAGCCGCCCACAAAGTTCAACAATAACTGTTCGGGCGTGACTGGCAAGAAAGCCGGCAAGTGGTGGGCTTTTTACTGGGGCAAGGACCGCGACAGCCGCATTACCGATGTGACTATTGACAGCATCCTCAAGAAGTACGATACCGATTTTGAATACCTCTACGACGTGATGGGCTGGGCCCCGGACGCACAGGCGCAAGACGGGCAATACAGTGCCGTGTATTACTACGGCTCGGGCACGTGCGCGGGCGGCGCAAAGACCGACACCACCGGCGGATGGCAGACATGGGTCGCGGGCTACACGGCTGTAGCGGCGTCGTTCTACCCGCTGTACAGTTTCAACACGAGCTGTCCCTACCGCGATCGCGTGGCGCAGATGGACGCTATGATACACGAGGGCATTCACTCGATGACGAACGGCTACCCCGGAGCGAAGGAAGCGCACTGGTTCCAGGAGGCGGGGAACACGTGGATTCAGCAGGACATGTTCAGCCACCGCGAAGGCGTCTATAGCGGCATGGGATTCTTGAACGCGGCGACGGTGATCGCGCCCTTCATGCCCATCGAATGCTACTCGGGCTGGCTCATCGACGGTACCTTCGGCGGCCCTGGCGCTCAGGGCGTTACCGGCAAGAACCAGCGCTACCTTCTGGGTGGCGCGCAGTACAGCAACATATTCCCCACGTTCATGGGAACTTGGCTCGGTACGGGGTCCGTGCGCTGGGTGTACGGGCACGCCTACGGCAAGACGACCTACCTGCTCGAAACCTACGGGCTCGACATCGGCCTCGGAGACGAGGGAGTGCGCAGGCTCATCACCGAATTCCGCGCAAGGCTCGCCATGCTCGACATGAAAAAATGGTCCAACGAAATCAAGGCGCTCCTGAACAACAATTTCGGCGGCGATACCTACTGGGAACAGGACATGTGGGACAACAACAGGAAAAGCTACACCTGGAAAATGACTCCCTACCAGAGCGTAACCGTAAGCAACGGAGACTGGGTGCCGAACCAGGAAACGACTCCGGGCTGGTCGGGCTCGAACGTAATCCCGCTCAAGCTCAAGGACGGCGCGACGCAGATCAGCATGACGCTCTACCCGAACGGCTCACACTCCACGAACGACAACATGCGACTGGTGCTCGCCTACCGCGCCACGGACGGTACGCCCGTGTACAGCGAACCCGTGAAGGGCAACGAGACCGCAATCCTCAAGATAGCGAAGACCCCGAGCACCACGGGTGGAAGCAAGATGGCATTTGCCATCGTGGTGAATACCGACTACAACTACTCGAAGAACCCCGACATGCGCACCTACCACTACGATTACCGCCTCAAG
>NZ_CALEFV010000117.1 GCF_937877005.1 uncultured Fibrobacter sp.
GTCTTAGGGGGTGTCCCCCTAGGCGAGGGGGTTGCGGTAGACACGGCGATAGCCTGGCCGCAAAGCGGACAGTAAAGGCCGAAGGCCGTAATTTGTCCGCGTGCGGAGCAGGCTGAGCCGGAGCGCTTTTTTGGACATGAAAAGCTGATGCCGATTTCCATCGGCATGACGCGGGCGGGGAAAGGAGGTGCCGCATCAAGTGCGGCAAGACAGTGAGCAATTCATTCCACACGGCTCATTTCTGGAGCCGTGGGCATTTGTAGCCCAGGGCGTTACGGGCGCGGCGATTGAGCGCCCGTTCGAGGGGGTACTGGAAGACCCGGCGGAGTGAACTGACCCCAAAAAGTTGGACATTTAAAAATTAGGTTATATTCGCCCTATTTATTCGATATTGAACAGGACTCATCCCGTTTAATCGAGCTTTTATCCGTTCATTGTTGTAATAGTCGATGTATTTCACCAGCTCCTGTTTGAAGTGATTCATGTCCTTGAACCTGTTCGGGTAAAGTAGTTCGGACTTCATTATCCCGAAGAAGTTCTCCATCATGGCATTGTCCAGGCAGTTGCCCTTGCGACTCATGCTTTGTACTATGTTGTGGTCTTTCAGTGACTTTTGGTAGTTGTAGTGCTGGTATTGCCAACCTTGATCCGAGTGCATCAGCAGTTTTTCCCATACACGGTGCTGTTCATACGCCTTGTCCAGCATGTCCATGACCATTTTAAGGTCGGCATGGTCCGATATCGTGTAGCTTACGATCTCGCCATTGTACATATCCAATATTGGAGACAGGAAGCATTTTTCGGTCCCCACGGATATCTGTGTCACGTCCGTAGTCCATTTCTGGTTCGGGCCGGTCGTGGAGAAGTCCCGGTTCACGATGTTCGGTGCAGTCGACCCGACTTGTCCCGCATACGAACGATATTTGTTCTTTCTGCGGACGTTCTTCAGACCAAGGTCTCTCATGATCTTATAGACGGTCTTGTGATTGATCGTAAAGCCTTCTTTTTTCAGCTGCGACGTTATTCGTCTATAACCGTAACGACCGGCATGTTCGGCGTGTATTTCCCTTATGCGTTTTCGGATACCGGAATGTCGGTCTATCTGTTTGTTTTTGACGTAGTAATAGAACGTTGAACGGGCCATCCCCTTGATGTCCAACAGGACGTCAAGCCTGTATTCATGCCTTAGCTCGTTGATGGCTTCCGCCCAGTCTCTTGTTTTCGGGCGTATTTTTCCTCGACCAAGGCTTTCACTTTTTTTAACAGCGCATTCTCCGCACGAAGACGATAGACCTCGTCCTCGAGTTTCTCCAACTCGGTCTGAGGCGTTTTCGCAGTCTTCTTCAGCCTTCCCATATCCGCGTCTTCTCGCCTTGCGCCTGTTCACGAACAGTTCCTCGTAACCGCCGTTCCGGAACAAGTGAACCCAGTCTTTCAAGGTCGTTCTGTTAATGTTGTACTTTACGGTTACCTCGGCATAAGATAACGAATTTAGGACTATGTCGTCAACTGCCATTTTTCTCAATTCGTTCGACCCGCGATAGAAATTCTTCCTGGGTTCGCGCATGCAGCCGAGAATGTCATATTCCCTGCATACATGCCTGACATCGCGCCTGTCAAAGTTCGTAAGATGACATATTTCAGTAACCTTCAGTCCGTCCTTGTATAGTTTTGTGACCAATTCCCATTTTTTTCGATTGAAAGCCATAAATTCCTCGAAAGCTGTGTCCAACTTTCGGGGTTCACATCACTGCGGGAGCACCCGCAACGCCCCGTTATGTAAAATTCTGGGCGCGAATGTAAATTATTCGCGCTTTTGGTATTCAGAGCCTCGAAAAAAGCGTGTATAGTAAGAGGCTTTATGAACAGACACGAATCCATGTTACGCATTGCGGCAAGCTCCGACATCTCGGTGCTACTGCTTGGGGAATCGGGCAGCGGCAAAGAAGTCGCCGCCCGCTTTGTCCACGCTCACAGCAAGCGGGCGGGCGGGCCCTTTATCGCCCTCAATTGCGGGGCGATTGCCAAGGGACTCACCGAAAGCATTCT